>NZ_JAVHZE010000009.1:0-151862 GCF_040981185.1 Kocuria sabuli | reverse complement strand
TGGACGTCGACCATGACCTCGCCGGTGGTGCCGGAGTTGTTGAGGGCGCTCAGGGTGGCCTGGGAGGACCACATGTCGCCCTCGTGGGCGGAGGCGGGGGCAGCGGCGAGGGTGAGGGCGCCGAGGGCCAGGGTGGGGACTGCCAGGAACATGGACTTGCGCATCTGAATCTCTCCTGTGTCGTACCGGGGGTCGTGCCGTGTGCCCACATTTCGGTGTGTGCACGAGGAGTTCGCCGCCGGAGCGCCCCCGGATGGGTGCGGACGCGAAAAACTTCTCCGGCGTCCTGGACGGGCCTCCCGTCCGGCACGGGGCGGATCGGCAGCGTTCCCGACCCGTCCGGAGCGCTCCCGGTGACGAACACAGGACATGGAGAGACAGCGTGTGTCGGCGGCCCCGCACCCCGCCGATGTGGCAGGGTGCGGGGCAGGACTGTCCTCGCCGGGAAGGCGGGCGAGGCGTTGCCCCCCTAGTGAACAGCGAGATCACGTGAGTGCAGGACCGACCGGCCGCAGTTCCGGCCCGGGGGCCCACCCCCGTCCCTCCTCCGGCACCGACGACCAGGCCGAGCTGCTGCGGCGCAGCGCCGGCGGGGACGAAGCCGCCTTCGCCCAGCTGTACGACGCCACGTGCACGAAGCTGTTCGGCCTCGTGGTGCGGCTGACGCGGTCCCCGGAACTGGCCGCCGAGGTGGTGCAGGAGGTCTACCTCATGGCCTGGCAGCAGGCGGACCGCTTCGATCCGCAGCGCGGCACGGTGCTGGCCTGGCTGTGCACCATGGCCCACCGGCGTGCCGTGGACCGGATCCGGCAGAGCCAGCGGGAACGGGTGCGGGACGAGCAGTACGAGCTGCGCCAGGCCGGGGCGCCCGCGGACGCCACCTGGGGGGAGGTCGAGCAGTCGCTGGAGACCGAGGAGGTCCGCACGGGGCTGGGGGCCCTGAGCGAGATCCAGCGCGAGGCCGTCTGTCTGGTGTACTACCGGGGTTACACCCACCGACAGGTCGCCGAGCACCTGGCCGTCCCACTGGGCACGGCGAAGGCACGGATCAGGGACGGACTCAACAACCTACGCTCAGCACTGGGGGTGCAGCGGTGAACGACATGCAGGGGGGCGACCGGTCCGTCGACGTCCACGGGGACGCGGCGCTCTACGCGGTGGACGCCCTCGAGCCGGAGGAGCGCGCCGTGTTCGAGGAGCACCTGCGCGGCTGCGCGGCGTGCCGCGCGGAGGTGGACTCGTACGGGGAGGTCGGCGCGGCGCTGGCCTCGGCGGTGGCCCAGGACCCGCCGCCGGCGCTGCGCGGGAACGTCCTCGCGGCCGTCCACGGAACCCGGACCGGGGCGCCCACCGGCACGTCCGCCGGCAGCTCCTCCGCGGCGGGCCCGGGGACCGGGGCGAGCTCCGGGGCCGAGGTCGTCTTCCTGGCGCAGCGGCGGCGCCCGCGGCGGCAGTGGCTGGCCGCCGCGGCGGCGGCCGCGGTGCTGCTGCCCGGCGCCGCGCTGGGCGGCTGGGCGATCGGCACGCAGACCGAGCAGCGCGAGCAGCAGCAGCTCGCCGCCCAGGAGCAGGACCGGCAGACCCGCCTGCTGGCCGCCGCCGACGTCGCGACCCACCAGCTGGCGGTGGACGGGCGCACCGCCACCCTGGTGGTCTCCGAGCAGGAGGACGTGGCCATGCTCGTCGCCGCCGACCTCCCGGCCCCGGGGGAGGGGCAGGAGTACCAGCTGTGGCTGATGCAGGACGGATCCCCGGTGCCGGACGTGCACTTCGGCGGAGGACAGGTCCAGGTCTGGTTGGACGGGGACGTCGACCGGGCCGGGGCGGTGGCCATGACGGTCGAGCCCGCCGGCGGGTCCGAGACGCCCACCCTGCCGGTGCTGGCCGCCGTGGAGGTCTGAGCGCGGCCCCTCAGCTGCCGCACGCTCCGGAGCGCCCTCCTCCACGCCGTGGCCGGCGGATACGCCTCCGTGGCGCTCCGGGTCGTGCCGCCCGCCGTGCCGGCCACGGCCGTCACGTGCGTCGTCGGGGCCTCCCGGCCCCGGACAACGGCCACGGCCGGGAGATCACTGCCAGAATGAGCCCATGACCGAGACGGCTCCTTCCACGGACGCGGTGCACGCAGGGGTGTGGGCCACGCTGGGTGACGCCCGCACCACGCTCGCGCTCGAACGCGCGGGCTTCGACTGGGTGGGCGTCGACGCCCAGCACGGCCACTTCGACGACGCCGGCCTCCGTGGTCTCTTCGCCCTGCGGCGCGGGGCGGAGGTCCCCGTGCTGGTCCGGGTCGCCGCGAACGACCCCACGGCGATCGGCCGGGCGCTCGACGCCGGGGCGGACGGCGTGATCGTGCCCCTGGTTCAGGACGCGGAGCAGGCCGAGGCCGCGGTGGCAGCGGCGCACTACCCGCCGCGGGGCGCCCGCAGCTGGGGCCCGCTGCCCGGCAGCAGGGACCACGCCGGGAGCGCGGCGTCGATGCCGCGCCCGCTGTGCGCGGTGATGGTCGAGACGGCCCGGGCCGTGGCCGGGGTCGCGGAGCTCGCCGCCACGCCGGACCTGGACATGGTCTTCGTGGGGCCCTTCGACCTCGCGCTCGCGCTGGACCGGGACGTCGACGACATGCTCGCGGACACCGCCGAGGACGCGCCCCTGCCGGTGATCGTGCGCGCGTGCCGGGCGGCCGGCGTCCTGCTGGGCGCCTACGCCGGTTCGCCGGAGCGGGCGGCCGCCCTGCGGGCGCAGGGCTTCTCCTGGATCGCGGTGACGACCGACTCGGGCGTCCTGCAGCTGGGCGGCGAAGCGGCGCGCGCCGCGCTGGGACCCCCGGCATGACCGCCCGCTCGGCCGGACGGCGGCCCCACCCCCTGCGGTGGGCACTGTCCCGCGAGCTGGTCCGGAGCTGGCTGCGCTCGTTCCGGACCAGCCGCAGCGCCCTGTACTTCCGGGCGCGCAACCGCTTCGCGGCGACGCCCGTGCGGGGCGACGCACCCGTCGTCGTGAGCCTCACGTCCTACGGGAACCGGATCCGCACGGTCCACCTGGCCGTCGAGTCGATCGCGCACGGGACCGTGCGCCCGCGGCGGCTGATCCTGTGGCTCGAGGACGCCGGCGTGGTGGCCGACCCGCCCGCACCGCTGGCCCGGCTGGTGCGCCGCGGCCTCGAGATCCGCTCCACCGAGGCCTGGGGACCCCACCAGAAGTACTACCCCTACGTCCGCTCCCAGGCCCGGCACGAGCTGCCGCTGGTGATCGCGGACGACGACGTCCTCTACGGCGGGACATGGCTGGAGGAGCTGCTCGCCGTCCACGCGCGGCACCCCGGCGACGTGGTGGCGCACCGGGTGCACCGGATCCGCGTCCGGGCGGGGCGGATCCTGCCCTACGCCACGTGGGTGCCCGGCGCCCCCGCGGAGGCCTCCCCGTGCACCTTCGCCACCGGCACCTCCGGCGTGCTCTACCCGCCGCACCTGCTCGACGCCCTGCGCGAGGCCGGCACGGGGTTCACGGCGTGCGCGCCGATGGCCGACGACGTGTGGCTGCACGCCGTCGCCCTGCGCCACGGGACCGGGACCCGGCCGGTCGGCGACGGCTGCACCACGTACCGGCCCGTTCCCCGGCTGGCGTTCCAGGGCCTCAAGACGACCAATGTGCTCCGCGGAGGCAACGACATGCAGATCGCGGCCACGTATTCGCGCTCGGACGTGGAAGAGTTGGAGCGTGCACGGGAGGCCGAGGGCCCCTGAGCACGTGGACGGGCGGTTCCCCCGCCTCCCGCCCGCCGGCCGTTCCCCCACGGCCGCCGATTGCGCTCCCATCCCCCCAGGAGTATCCATGCCGAACGATTCCCACCGACCGGACCCGCTGGGTTGCGCCTCCGCGGCGTCCTCCGCCCGGCCGGCACAGCACAGCATCGTCTTCGACTCGCCGGCCGAGCTGGCGGCGTACACGCGCCACGACCACCTGGCCGCCACCGGCCCCCTTCTGCTCGCCCGCCGCGGCGGCTACCACCCCGACGGCTCGTGGCCCTGCTCCGCCCTCGAGTCGGCCCAGAACGTCCTCGCCACCCGGGCGCGCACCATGGTCGAGATCACCCTGCGCAGCACCGTGGACGGCCAGTGCGTCGTCCTGCACGAGGCCGTCATGGGCTACGGGTGCACCGGCGTGGGCCCGGTGAGCGAGCAGTCCGCCGACTACGTGCTGAGCCAGCACCTGGTGGACAACTACGGCGAGGTCACCCGCTACCCGGTGCGGGAGGCCGGCGAGTTCCTCACCTGGGCCGTGCTGGCCGGAGCGGTCCTGTGGCTCGACGTCAAGAACGTGGCCCCCGAGACCGTCGTCGGGCTCGTCCGGGACCACCGCGCCGAGAGCCAGGTGGTGGTCGGGGTGAACGGGCTGACGGAACTGGCCGTCTACCGCCGGATCGCTCCCGACCTCGTCTGCTTCGTGCCGACCCATCCGGACGGGCTCGCCACGGTCGACGACGTCCGGCGCGAGGTGCCCGACATCGGGCGGGTCATCGGCTTCGCCGGCCACTACGTCCCGGACATGGAGGAGAGCCTGCGGATGCGCGGCTGGAAGGTGCCCATGCGCCTGGACCTGCACCGCTACGACGAGAACCTGCCCGCCGACGACCTGGACGCCCAGTACTACCGGCGCGCGGTCGAGACGGGCTTCGGCATCCTCTCGACCAGCCACTACCGCGAGGCGTCCGACCTCCTCGGGCTCCCGGGGTGGGCCCCGAGGTCCGAGAGCCGGCACGGCCGGGGCCTGAGCCGGCACTGACGCCCGGGGTCCGGTCCAGGACGGGGGCCCACCGCCGGAACCGGCCGTGCCCGGACAGCGGAGCGCCGGGCACCCCCGGTCACGGGGATGCCCGGCGCTCCGGGGCCGGTCTCAGTCGTCGCCGGGGGCGTCGGCGGGCGCGTCGCCCTCGGCCTGCGAGGGCTTGTTGTCCTCCGGGTCGACGGCGGGCACCACGTCCTGGTCCTCGGGGACGTCCCCTTCGGCCTGGGACGGCTTGTTCTCGGCGGGGTCGGGGGTCTCTGTCATGACGCTCCTTCTTCCTCAGCAGGGTGATGGTCCGGTGCCACGCTACGCCCGCGTCCGGAACCGGGACAAGGGGAGCGGGGCGTCCTACGCCGCCCGGCCGGCGACCACCGCGTCGTAGAGCGACGCCGGGATCAGCCCGACCCGGTGGGCCCGCTCCACCGCGGCGAACCCGTCGGCGGTCTGCTCGTAGGGGAAGTGGAGGAGGTCGGCCGCGAGCTCCCAGTGGTCGATCATCCCGCCGGCGTAGAGCTGGCAGATCTGCCAGGGGGTGTCCGCCGAGAAGCTGGGGTCGTCGGGCAGCACGTACTCGTCGGCCGGGACCCGCCAGGCCTCGAGGTCGTCCAGGGCCGCGGCGAGCTCCTCCAGGGTGTCGTAGTGCCCCGCGCGGTCGGGGTCCACGGTGCCGTTCGGATTGGCGAGCTCGACGTCGTAGCCGCCCTCCGCCGCGGCGAAGACGGACGTGGGCCCGGGCTCGCCGCCGACGCCGGCGTCCAGCGGCAGCTGGGACGGCAGCCACTCCCAGCCGTCGCCCAGCTGGTCCATCTCGAGGTCGCGGTAGGCCACCCAGCCGCGGGCGACGAGCAGCTCGTGGGCGTCGTCGTCCCACGTGCCCTGCGGGGCGCCCTCGACGTCGACGGTGCGGGCGCCGGCGGCGGCGTGGAACTCCCGCCGCTGCTGCTTCTTCTTGGCGGCGGCCTTCTTGCGCGCCTTGCTCTTGGGCACGGATCCTCCTCACAGGTGGGGACGGACGCTGAGCGGTCCCCCGGGCCTCCCATGATCGCCCATCGGTGCGGTCGGGCGCTCCGCCGGGTCCGCCCGCGCCGTGCGGAGGGCCGGGCGCGGTGGGTCACGACTTCCGTGACGCGGTGGTCCGCCCGTCCGGCGGCGTGGTGCGCAGCCGGCGTCGACCGGCCCGGCGGACGGACCCGGTGAGGCGGTCCAGCCGCTCCGAGCCCAGCGTCCAGGTCTGCCAGTGGAGGACGACGTCGTGGTGGGCGTGCTCCTCCAGCAGCACCAGAGACCCGCCGGCGAGCTCCGTCTCCAGCTGCAGCTCCGGGATCATGCCCCAGCCCAGGCCGGCCCGCACGGCCGCGAGGAATCCTTCGGAGGACGGGACGGTGTGGGTGGGCGGGGGCCGCTCGACGCCGCGGGCAGAGAGGAGCTGGTGCTGCAGGTCGTCCTTGGCGTTGAACCGGAGCACGGGCATGCCCGGCCAGTCGACGCCGGTGCCGGTGGTGAACCGCCCGCGCAGCGCGGGGGTGGCCACGGGGAGGTAGCGCATGGAGCCCAGCCGCTCGACCCGGCACCCGTTGACCGGCGCGGGATCGGCGGTGACGGCGCCGAGGACGTCTCCTCGGCGCAGGAGCCGGCTGCTGTGGCCCTGGTCCTCGACGTGCAGGTCCAGGGTGGTGTCCGCCCAGCGGGCGGCCTCGGCCAGGACGGGGACGAACCAGGTGGCCAGGGAGTCGGCGTTGACGGCCACCGGGGTCACCGTCCGGGAGGAGACGCCGTTGCCCAGGGCGTGCCGGGTCTCCGCCTCGAGGACCTGCACCTGCCGGGCCATGCGCAGCAGCACCGATCCGGCCTCCGTGGGAGTGCACGGCACACCGCGGCGCACCACCACCTGGCCCACGGACGTCTCCAGGGCCTTGATCCGCTGACTGACCGCCGAGGGGCTGATCCTCAGCACGTCCGCGGCGGCCTCGAACGTGCCCTCGTCGACGATCGCGGCCAGGGCGCGGAGGTGCTCGAAGTGCATGAAGCAATTCTAATGGATCCCTCGGTTCCTGCGATTGTCTGCATGATGTGGCCTGACTACGGTCGAGGCCATGTGGAGCATCTGGGGTACGGGCCTGATGACCGGCCTGGCACTGATCATCGCCATCGGCGCGCAGAACGCCTTTGTGCTGCGGCAGGGCATCCGCCGGGAGCACGTGGGCGTGGTGGTGGCGCTGTGCATGGCCAGCGACGCGGTCCTCATCCTCGGCGGCACCGCCGGGATCGGGGCGCTGGTGTCCCGGTTCCCCCTGGCTCTGGACGTGCTGCGGTGGGGCGGGGCCGCCTACCTGGCGTGGTGGGCGGTGCGGTCCTTCGTCTCGGCGCTGAGGCCGTCGTCCCTGACCGCGGAGGCCCCGCGGTCGCGGGGGTCGGTGGTCGCCACCACGCTGGCACTGACCTTCCTGAACCCCCACGTCTACCTCGACACCGTGGTGCTGCTGGGCAGCCTCGCCAACCAGCACGGCCCCGATGCCCGGTGGGTCTTCGCGGCCGGGGCCGTGGTGGGCAGCGTCGTGTGGTTCTCCGCGCTGGGCTACGGCGCCCGGGCCCTGTCCGGGGTGCTCGACAGCCCGCGCACCTGGCGGGTGGTGGACCTGGTCATCGGCGTGATGATGCTCGCCCTGGCCCTCAACCTGATCCTGGGCTGATCCCACCGCCGGCACGGTGACCAGCCGGGTCCCGGAGGATCCGGGCCCGGGCCGGGTGCGGGCCGCCGTTCCGTCCGGCGCCGGCCGCCGCTAGTCTGGCCAGGACCGCCCGACCCCGCGCCCGACCGCGAAGGATGCCTCATGACGTCTCCCCGGACCGCCCCCCCGACGAACGGCCCCGTGCGCTACGCGGTGGTCGGGCTCGGCCAGATCTCCCAGCAGGCGTTCCTGCCGGCCATCTCCCGGACCGGCAACTCCGTGCTGGCCGCCCTGGTCACCGGTACCCCGGCCAAGGCCGAGGAGCTCGCGGCCGAGTACGGCGTGCCCGCGTACTCCTACGGGGACTACCCGGCGCTGCTGGCCTCCGGGGACGTGGACGCCGTCTACGTCGCCACGCCCGTGTTCCGGCACCGGGAGTTCGCCGAACCGGCCCTCGAGGCCGGCATCCACGTGCTCGTGGAGAAGCCGATGGAGACGTCCGTCGAGGACTGCCGGGCGATGATCGACGCCGCCGCCCGCGGCGGGGCCCGGCTCATGGTCGCGTACCGGCTGCACCACGAGCCGGGCACCCTCGAGCTGATCACCCGGGTGCGGGACGAGGGACTGGTGGGCGACCCCCGGCTGTTCACCGCCGTGTTCGCCCAGGACATCGACGAGGCCAACCACCGCGGGCACTCCGGGTTCTGGGGCGGGCCCATCCCGGACATGGGCAGCTACCCGCTCAACGAGGTGCGTCACCTGTTCGCGGCCGAGCCGCTCGAGGTCCACGCGATGGGCGTGCGGACACCGGGCCGCGGCTTCGACTTCGACGACACCGTGGCGGTGACGCTGCGCTTCCCCGGTGAGCGCCTGGCGCAGTTCACCGTCAGCTACGCCGCCGAGGCCACCGAGCAGTTCACGGTGGTGGGCACCGGGGGCGCGCTCGCGGCGCAGCCCTGCTTCGGCTTCGGACCCGAGGTGGGCATCAGCTACACCGTGACCCGGGACGGCCGGACCGAGACCCGCACCCACGACCCGGTGGAGCAGTTCGCGGGCCAGACCGACTACTTCTCGGAGTGCATCCTGACCGGTGCCGAGCCCGAGGCCGGCGGTGAGGAGGGGCTGCTGGACATCCGGGTGCACGAGGCGGTGCTCGCGTCCCTCGAGAGCGGCCGGCCCGTGCGCCTGGAGCCGGTGGAGCGGGGAGTGCGTCCCACCCGGGACCAGGCCCGCGCCCTGCCGCCCGTGGCGGAGCCCGGTGACGACGAGCTCGTGGCCCAGACGCCGCAGAACGGCTGAGCGGTCCGCGGCGCACGCACCGGACAGCGCGGAGGCGGTCCGCGAGGGCCGGGCGGCGGACGTCCGGGTCTGTCTCGGGGGCCCGCCCCGACCGTAGACTCCGAGGATCACCCGACGGCCAGGGAGGCTCGCCCACCATGAAGCACTACCTGCTCAGCATCGAACAGCCCGACGGCGGGCCGGCGGCCCCCGATGTCCTGGAGCCCGTGATGCGCGACGTCGCGGCCTTCCACGAGGAGCTCCGGGCGGCCGGGGCGTGGGTGTTCGCCGGGGGCCTGGACCGCGCGGAGGCCTCCGTCGTCGTGCGCTTCCACGGCGACGACGTGGTCACGACCGACGGCCCGTACGAGCGCGAGGACGAGCACGCGGGAGGGGTCTGCATCGTCGCCGCCGCGGACTACGACGCCGCCATCGAGTGGGGCCGGAAGCTGGCCCGGGCGACCACCCTCCCGGTGGAGGTCCGGGAGTTCCAGGGCGCCCCGGAGGAGCACCTCCCGGCGTGAGGGGGGCGGCGGACCGACCGGGTCACCGGCCGATCCGCCGGGCCTGCTCCTCCCACGCGGCGTGGGCGTCCCGGGTCCGGGTGGGCCGGTGCATCTCCCGCAGGGCCCTGAGCGCGGCGTTGCGCTCCCGCGCCAGGGAGTCGGCGGCGGCCCGCGCGGCGGCGTCCGCCCGGGTCTGCGCCCGGGCGGCGGAGATGCTGTCCATGATCGCCTCCACGGCCTCGCACCCGCCGGCCAGGTAGGCGGCCCGGACGTCGGGGTCGGCGTGGCAGAGCCACCGGTCGTCGGTCTGTCCGCGGTGGGTGTCGAACTCCTCGTCGGTCAGGTCGGAGAGCAGGGCGGCCACCCGGTCCAGCCGGGCCTCGACCTCCTGGTGGAGGGGTGTCCGTCCGGCCGCGTCCCGGACGGACCAGAGCGACCGGCCGTGCAGCCGGAGCCGGGCCACGTCCCAGTCGGCCCGCGGGAATTCGGCCAGCCGGGCGGCGACGAACGCCGCGTCCGCGCTCCGCTGCTGGGGCGGCAGGATCCCGAGCTGCCGGTGCAGCCAGGCCGCGCGCATGTCCTCCACGCCGGCTCGCCGGGCCTCTTCCACGGGCCGACCCGCCTGCCCGGTCCGGCCGGCCGCGCCCCGGCGGACGGTGTGACCGCCCGTGGCCAGGAGCAGGCAGACCAGGAGCAGGGCGGCGAGGACCAGCCCCACGACGGCGAGGACCCGCAGCTGGGTCAGGACGGACGACACGACGGTGATCCCGGTGACCAGCAGCGCGACGCCGGAGCCGGCGCTGCCCTCGGTGCTCTTCATGGCGGATCCTCCCGAATCCTGCAACCACTGGAGCCCGCAGTCTAGCCGCTCCGGCCGGACGCCGGCTGGACGTGACCGCCCGGTTCCCGCGGGCCCGGGACGGGCCTGTCCCCGGGCCTCGGTAGGGTGGACGCCATGAACTCCAAGGTGCTGTCCGCCTCCGCCGCCGTCCTGCTGCTCGCCTCCGGGTGCGCGGGCGGGAGCTCCGAGGGCGACGCCCTGCTGCGCGAGCACGGGCTGGAGGGCGTGGGCACCGAGGAGGTCGTGGAGCGGCTCGACCGCACCCACGAGGACCGTGCGGCGGGACTGACGAGCTCCGTGACCTACGACGAGGTGGTCCTGACGGACGGCGGGACCGAGACCGTCCTGCCCATGCCGGAGGACCGCTTCTACCTCGCGGTCGCCCCGTGGACCGGCACCACCCACGAGTGCTTCCACCACAGCCCCTCCGGCTGCCAGGGCGAGCTCGCGGGGGAGGAGTTCGACGTGCGGGTCAGCGACGACGCGGGGGCGGAGATCCTCAGCGGGACCATGACCAGCTACGAGAACGGGTTCGTAGGCCTGTGGCTGCCCAAGGACATCACCGGCACTCTCGAGATCAGCTCCGACGCCGGCACGGCGACCCAGCAGTTCAGCACCTTCGCGGACGACCCGACCTGCCTCACCACGATGCGCCTGGTCTGATCCCCGCCCCGGGCCGTCCGCGGCCGGTCAGGAGGCGATGACCTTCGGCACGCCGAGCGCCTTGAGGCCCTCCATGCCGAACTCCACGCCGAACCCGGAGCTCTTGATCCCGCCGAACGGCATGCGGGGGTCGACGGCGCCGTGCTTGTTGATCCACACGGTGCCGGCCTGGAGCCGGGCGGCGACCTCGCGCGCCTGCTCGGCGTCCGAGCCCCACACCGAGGCCCCGAGCCCGACGTCGAGCCGGTTGGCCATCCGCACGGCCTCCTCGACCGAGGAGTACTTCACGATCGGCAGGGCCGGGCCGAACTGCTCCTCGACCACGAGCGGGTTGTCGTCGTCGAGGTCGGCCACGAGCGTCGCCGGGTAGAAGTACCCCGGCTGCTCCTCGGCCGGGTCACCGCCGAGCAGCACCCGGCCACCGCCGGCCCGGGCCTTCTCCACGAGGTCCGCGACGATCTCGAACTGGGCCCTGTTCTGGAGGGGTCCGAGGACGTTCTTCTCGTCCCGCCCCTCACCCATCGGCATGGCCGCGGCCACCTCGGTCAGGGCCTCGCACACGGCGTCGTAGACGTCCTCGTGGACGTAGAGCCGCTTGAGCGCCGCGCAGGTCTGGCCGGTGTTGATGAACGCGCCCCAGAACAGGCCCTCGGCGATGGCCCGGGGGTCCGCGTCCGGCAGCACGATGCCGGCGTCGTTGCCGCCGAGCTCCAGGGTCAGGCGGGTCAGGGAGTCCGCGGCCGAGCGCATGATGGCCTTGCCGGTGGCGGTCGAACCGGTGAACATCAGCTTGTCCACGCCCGGGTGCTTCGAGAGCGCCTCGCCGACCTCCCGGCCGCCCGCCACCACGGTGAGCACGCCCTCGGGCAGCACCTGGCCGAGCACGTGCCCGAGCCCCAGGACGGACAGCGGCGTGTACTCGGAGGGCTTGGCGACCACGGTGTTGCCCATCCGCAGGGCCGGGGCGATCTGCCAGACCGAGATCATCATCGGCCAGTTCCAGGGGCTGATGGTCCCGACGACGCCGATGGGGTCGTAGGAGAGGACCGCGGAGCCGGACTCGTCGTCGAAGAGCGTCTCGGGCTCCATGGCCAGCGACGCCGTGGCGCGCAGCCAGGCGACCGCGCCGCCGACCTCGAACAGGGCGTTCGGCCCGGCGTGCACCGGCTTGCCCTGCTCGCGCGAGAGCAGCTCGGCGAGCGCGGCGGCGCTGGCCTCCACGGCGTCGGCGGCCCGCAGCAGCAGGGCCGAGCGCTCCGCGTGCGGGACGGCGGCCCACTCGGGCTGCTTCTCGCGGGCGCGCGCCAGGGCCCGGTCCAGCTCCTCCACCGTGGACTCGTGCACGCGGCCGACCAGCTCCCCGGTGGCCGGGTCGAGGATCTCCCGGCCGTCCGGGTCGGTGATGGCGGCGAGCAGCTCGTCGTAGCCGAGGGCGGGGACGGTCGCGGAATCGGTGGTGGTCACGGTGGCTCCTTCGCGAGGACGGATCGGTGCTGCTCCCATGGTGACCCGGCGCACACCCGGTCGGCTTGTCCGTGGGCGCACGGCCCTTGACCCACAGCGCGAACCTGCGCGCGGTGGGTCGAGAACTGTGCGCGCGAGGACAAGTGCCGGCGCTGTGCCGGGGATCTCACTGGGGTCATGAGCAACGAGACCGCCAAGACCTACGTCGTCGTGGGCGCCGGCACCGACGGCCTGCGGGTCGTCGACGCCTCGGTCATGCCGCGGGTGCCCAGCGGCAACACCAACGCGCCCACCGCGATGATCGCCGAGCGCGCCGCGTCCCTCATCACCGGCGGCGGCACGGCGCTCGCAGCCGCCGCGGCCGACGCCGCGGGGTGACGACGCCGGGCCGGGGCGCCGCGCCGGCGCCCCGGCCCGTGCGGGCCTGCCTAGACTGACCGCGACGGGCCCCCGGACACCGAGGGCGGCCCCGCCGACGGGGCCGTGCCGCCCCGGGGACATGGGCCGACGGGCCCGGAGGGGACGATCGATGAGCCTGCGGATGGACCTGACCGCCCGCGCCGTGGCGGTGCGCGCCCGCCTGAGCCCGCTCCAGGAGGTGGACCGGCTGCGGGGCCGGGCCTATCCGGAGCCCGCCGCGGTGCCGAAGGACCTGCGGCGCTCGCACGAGGTCGTGCGCGAGGAGGTCGCCGGGCGCCCCGTGCTCCGCCTGACCCCGCGTGCCGGTGCGGACGGGTCCCACCTGATCTACCTGCACGGCGGGGCGTTCGTGAACCCCCTGCTGCCGGCGCACTGGTGGATCATCCGCGAGGTCGTGAAGGACACGGGCACCACGGTCACGGTGCCCCTCTACCGGCTGGCCCCGGAGGGCGACGCCGACGAGGGCTACGAGTTCCTCGCCGCGGCCTGGGCCGACCTCGTGACCCGCCCCTCCGCGGACCGCATCGTCGTGGCGGGGGACTCCGCCGGCGGGTGCCTGGCGATCGGGCTGGCCATGCTCCTGCGCGACACCGGGCAGCGGGTCCCCGACCACGTCGTCGGCTTCTCCCCGGCCCTGGACGTCACCGCGACCCACCCGGCCGTGCGCGAGATCGACCCGCACGACCCGATGCTGAGCACGGACGTGGTCGTCCCGCTGTGCCAGGCCTGGGCCGGTCAGCGCTCCCTGACGGACCCCCTGGTCAGCCCGCTCTACGGGAGCGCGGACGGCCTGCCGCCGGTGCACCTGGTGCAGGGCGGGCGGGACATCCTCGCCGCGGACGCCCTCGGCTTCGCCCGGGCGCTGCAGCGCGCCGGCAACCCCGGAAGGCTGATCTACGAGCCCGGCGGCTTCCACGTCTACGTGGGCGCGTGGTGGACCCCGGAGGCCCGGCGGGCGATCCGGCATGTGCGCTCGCTGCTCTGAGCCCCGGCCGCGGCGAGGAGCTGCTGCGGACCCCGGCCCGGGACGCGCTGGGCCGGCGGTCCGGCGCCACCGCGGGTCCCGGCACGGCCCCGGACGACCGGCTCCGGCGCGGATGACATGCTGGGCACGCACGTCCCCGACGACGACGGAGGCCGCCCGATGAACGACGCCCCGCCCACCTGGTACACCGCCGCGCAGATCGCCGACCGGATCCCGCCGGAGCGCGCCCGCCGCCTGGTCGAGCAGGTCCTCCTGGCGGGCTTCGACCCCGCCGGGGACCCGGAGCGCGTCAGCACCCCGGCCGGTGCCGGGCACCTGCTCCTCATGCCCTCGACCGTCGGCGGCTGGACCGGGGTGAAGATCGCCTCCGTGGCGCCCGGCAATCCCGCGCGGGGCCTGCCCCGGATCCAGGCGGTCTACGTCCTCATGGACGCGCGGACCCTGACCCCGCGTGCCCTGCTGGAGGGCGCCGCCCTGACGACGCTGCGCACCCCCGCCGTCTCCGCGGTGGCCGCCGACGCCCTGGCCCCCGCGGGCGCCGCGCACCTGGTCGTCTTCGGCACCGGGCCGCAGGCCGTCGGCCACGTGCACGCCTTCGCGGCCGTCCGCGAGCTGACCCGGGTCATGGTCGTCGGCCGCAGCCCGCAGAAGGTCGAGGCCGTCCTGGCCGAGCTCGCCGACCTCGGCCCCGAGCTGACGGCCGGCAGCGCCGAGGACGTGGCCCACGCCGACATCGTGGTGTGCGCGACCTCCGCGGCCGCACCGCTCTTCGACGGGTCCCTGGTCCGGGACGGGGCGTGCGTCGTGGCCATGGGCTCGCACGAGACCGACCGCCGCGAGCTGGACCCCGGGCTGATGGGCCGTTCCCTCGTGGTGGTCGAGGACGTCGGCACCGCGCTGCGGGAGGCCGGCGACGTCGTGCTGGCCGTCGAGGAGGGGGCGCTGGCCGTCGAGGACCTCGTCCCGCTGCGGGACGTGGTCACCGGGGCCGTCGCCCGCCGCGACGACGCGCCGAACGTCTTCAAGGGCGTCGGGATGTCCTGGCAGGACCTGGCCGTGGCGGCCGGGCTCGTGGAGCCTCAGGCCTGAGCTCCCGCCCGCTGTCGCCCGGAATAGTCCGGCACCCGTTCCCGTTTCTCAGATAGTGATACATCAACGAACGGGGAGTGCTGTGCTGAAGGTCGTGGTGATCGGGGCCGGGCAGGCGGGCCTGTCCGCCGCCCACCACCTGCTGCGCCGGGGACTGGAGCCGGAGGAGGACGTCGTGGTCCTCGACGCCAACCCCGGGCCCGGGGGAGCGTGGCGCCACCGCTGGCCCTCGCTGACCTTCGGCGGGGCCCACGGGATCCACGACCTGCCCGGGATGGCCCTCGGGGTGCCCGACCCGGCCGAGCCCGCCTCGTCCGTGGTGGCCCGCTACTACGGTGAGTACGAGCGCCGCTTCGGGCTGCCCGTGCACCGGCCCGTGGCCGTGCGCCGGGTGGAGTCCGCCTCCGACGACGGGCCGCTCGAGGTGGTCACGGACTCCGGGACCTGGCGGACGGAGCTGGTGGTCAACGGCACCGGCACGTGGGACCGCCCGTACTGGCCGTACTACCCCGGCCGGGAGAGCTTCCGGGGGCGGCAGCTGCACACCCACGACTTCCGCTCCGCCGAGGAGTTCCGCGGCCGGCACGTCGTCGTCGTGGGCGGGGGCACCTCCGCGGTGCAGTTCCTGCTGCAGCTCGACGCGGCGGGCGCCACGACCACGTGGACCACCCGCCGGCCGCCGCAGTTCACGCAGCGGCCGTTCGACGCCCGGTGGGGCCGGGACGTCGAGCGCCGGGTCGACGAGCGGACCCGGGCCGGACTGCCCACGGCCAGCGTGGTCTCGGCGACCGGGCTGCCCCTCACGCCCGAGTACCGGGCCGGGATCGAGGCCGGGATCCTCGCCTCGGCCGGGCCGCTGGAGGCGCTCACGCCCGACGGCGTCCGGCTCGCGGACGGGCGGGAGATCCGCGCCGACGCCGTCCTGTGGGCCACCGGCTTCCGGCCCGCCCTGGACCACCTCGCCCCGCTGGGGCTGCGCGAGCCCGGCGGCGGCATCCGGATGGACGGGGTGCGGGTGCTCGCGGACCCGCGGGTGCTGCTCGTCGGCTACGGCGCCTCCGCCTCGACCCTCGGGGCCACCCGCGCGGGACGGGCCGCCGCCCTCGAGGCGCTGCGGCTGCTGGGCGCCGGGGAGCTCCCCCACCGGGTCGGCGCGGCGGCGTCGTAGGCTGGGCACGTCCAGCCCTCCCGACGAAGGAGCACCCCGTGAGCGAGCAGCCGACTTCCAGCCCCGACCCGATCGAGGACGCCGCCAGCATCGACGACGCCGACATGACCACCGAGATGACCCCGGTCCCGCACGAGCACGGGGACGCCAAGAACGAGGACTCCGACCAGCAGGACTGACTCCGTCCCGCCGGGGCGGGCCTCCGGGCGGAGGCCCGCCCCGGCTCAGGCGGCCGTTCCGAAGACGCCCGCGCGCAGGTCCGACAGGAGCGGCGCGTGCTCGGCCAGCTCCTGGAGATAGCCCAGGGAGGCCAGGTCGCTCAGGGCGGCGTCGAGCTCGTCCCGGGTGAGCTGGGCGTCCTGGGCGAGGGCGTCGAGCCGGGGGGCCTCCTCGGCGGTGACGTGCTCGCTCAGGGCGTCGAGGACGACCACGGCGTCGACGCTCACGTGCTCGTCGTGGATGGCTTCGGCGAGCAGCCGCTCGGCGGCGTAGAGCTCGGCTGCGAACATGTGGGGGATCGGGGTCTGCATCGGGGACATCACGGGCAGAACCTTAACCCGGAGCCGTGGGAGTCCGCTGAGACCGTCCGGCGGGTCGGGCCCACGGTGCGCCCGGCCCGTCGGCGTGCCCGGGGCGGTTCCCGTCCCGGGGGCGGCTCAGCCGGCGTCCCGGCGGTGGAGGACGAGGGCGGCCGTGGCGAGCGCGCCGCCGGCCAGCAGCGACTTGGCCCGGGGGTGGGTCTGCAGCCACGTGTAGGCGCTGACGCCGCGCGCCCGGGAGCTGAAGTCGCCCTCCGCGCGGTTGTCGTCCTCCCGCGGGGCGTACAGGGTGCCGGGGGCACCGCCCGGGGCGGGGTTCGAGGTGCTCTCCAGCGGCACGGCCCGGGACAGCAGGGCGTCCATCAGCCGCGGTGCGAGGGCCTGGGTGGCGGACATCACGCGGCCCGCCCCGCCGGCGTAGAGGTCCCGCACCGGGTGCTCGGCGGCGTAGAGCGCGCAGTCGGCCACCACGGAGGGCTGGTAGACCGGCGGCGGACCGGTGGGCTCCACGTCCAGGGTGTGGGCCGCGCTGGTGAAGAACGGGGTGTTGATGGTCGCCGGCTTGATGCTGGTGACCGAGATCGGCGCGCCCTCGGCCAGGAGGTCCCGCCGGAGCGCGTCGGTCATGCCCTCCACGGCGTGCTTGGAGGCGCTGTAGGCGCTGTGCCGCGGCAGGGCGACCCTGCTCTCCACGGAGGAGACGGCGATCAGGGCGCCGCCGCCGGCCTCGCGCAGGCGCGGCAGCGCGGCCAGGGCGCCGTGCACCTGGCCGAGGTAGTTGATCTCCATGAGGCGGCGGAACTCCTCCGGCAGGGTCTGCTCGAAGGGGGCGTGCACGAGCACGGCCGCGACGTTGACCCAGGTGTCGATCCGCCCGTAGGTGCTCACCGCGGTCTCGGCGACGGCCTGGACCTGGTCCGGGTCGACGACGTCGCACACCACGTAGGTGCCCCGGCCGCCGCGGTCGGTGATCTCCTGGACCAGGGACCGCAGGCCGGGCTCGCTGCGGGCGGCCACGACGAGCGTCGCCCCCTGCTCGGCCAGGCGCAGCGCGGAGGCGCGGCCGATGCCGCTGGAGGCGCCCAGGACGACGACGACCTGGTCCGCGATGGGCTTGAGCTTCATGATCGGTGCTCCTGTCGGTGGGGTGTGGCTCCACCGTAAGGAGTCGTCGCGCGCAACAGCAAGTGTGCTGATGAAATGTGCGCGGAGGGGATCTACCGGTCCGCGGTGCGCCGGGCGCTGCGCCGGACGTGCACCGCGCGGCCGGCGGCCGGCAGGGCGATCAGGACGACGGCGAGCGCGACCGCCCACGGCTCCCGCAGCCAGGCCCAGACCACGGCCATGCCGACCGTCCCGTAGATCGTGCCCCAGATGAGGGTGCCCACGAGCATCGCCGGGATCCAGCGGCGCAGGGGCATGCCGGTGACGGCGGTGGTGAGGATGACGGCGGTCTGCAGGCCCACGGTGAGGAAGCAGGCGGGGACGGCCAGCACGCCCCAGCGGTGCACGAGCCGCTGGGCCCGCCGGTAGAGGGCGGTGTCCAGGAGCCGGCGGACGCGGTCCGAGCGGCGGCTGCCGCCGGTGGCCGCGGCGCGGCCCAGGGCGAAGACGGCCGTGGTGCGCACGATGCCCACGGCCCAGAAGAAGAGGATCGCGGCACCGAGGGGGAGGGACTCCAGCCAGGCCTGCACCCGTCCAGTGTAGGGAGGGACGCCGACACCGCCTGACGACAGGGTGTCAGCGCGGACCGCCCCGCCCTGGGATACTCTCGCCGTAGATCCGACCCCCTCCCGGGTGGTCACCAGCACAGGAGGACGCCCGAGCATGAGCGTGGGAATCGACGAGCAGGGCACCGTGACCGTCGGCGGCCGCCCCGTGGACTACGCGACCGCCTACGGCTGGGCCGTCGACTCGCCCGAGACGATCACCGAGCTGGTCCAGGACACGAAGGCCTTCGTCACCGTGATCGCCGCGGCGGAGCACGCGAGCCCGGAGGAGCAGGCCGCCGCGGTGCGACAGGCGTTCGCCGCCGGGGTGCCCCGGGAGCCGGACAGCTCCTGGTCCGGGACGGGGGAGCCTAGCCGTCCCCCCTCCGGATCTCCTGCTGTCCCGGGCGACCCTGCGGCACCGTCCGCTCCGGATCGCTGCTGAACCGCTCGACCCTGGGGCGCAGGGCGTCCGCCATGGCTGCCACGTCGCCGAACTGGAAGCCGAGCTGACTCGGGTAGGACGCGCAGGCGGTGAGCTTGGCCCCCGTCTCCGCTGCGGTCGCCGGGCGCGCGTGGGCGCCCCCGGCCCCGGCGGGCAGGCGCAGTGCGTAGGGGAGATCGTCCCAGTGCACCACGGGCAGGCCGTGCCGGCGCGAGAGCAGCTCCAGGGCGTCCCGGACGTGCCGGTGGTCCACGTGCTCCCCGAGCGCCGCAGGACCGAGCACGATGTCCGGCGACGGTGCCCCGGGACGTGCCAGCTCCTGCTCCAGGGCAGCGGCCACGGCCTCCGGGGCGTCCTCGTCACCGGCGACGACGGGACCGAACAGTGCCGCGGCGCTGGAGTACCCGCGGTGCGGTGCCTCCTCGAGGCCGAGGTGCACCGCCCGGGCCCCGAGGGCCGCCATGGCGGCCTCGTCCTCGGCCCGGCGCAGGGCCATGTAGTCGACGTCGGGGGAGAAGCCCTTGTCGGTCTGACAGGCGAGGGCGAACCCCTCCGGGCCGGGCACACCGGCGGTGAAGACGGTGACCACGCGCACCTCCGCGCCCCGGGCCGCCAGTCCGGCCAGGAGGGCCCCGGCCGAGAAGGCGGCGTCGTCCAGGTGCGGGGAGACGGCGAGGACCACGGGTCGCTCGGCGTCGGGTGCCGCGATGGGAGCCCTCACAGCAGGTGCGGGGCGGTCAGGTAGGGGCAGTCCGGTCTGTCGGCCGGCTCCATCCCGCGGCCGCCCGAGGTCGGGCGCTCCGCGGTGGGCAGCCGGGTCCAGGACGTGTCCCCGGGAACTCCCAGGACCCGGTCGTACACGTCCTCGATGCGCGCCGTCAGCGCGGGCCAGGACCACTTCTCCCGCACCTCGGCGAGGGCCTGCGCGGCCAGTGCACGGGCCAGGGGCGGCTCGTCCAGCAGTCGGCGCAGCGTCGCCACCAGCTCGCCGACGTCCCCCACCTCGTGCAGCAGGCCGTTGCGGCCGTCCTGCACGCAGTCGACCACGCCCACCGTGCGTGTGGTGACCACGGGCAGCCCGGACGCCATCGCCTCGAGGATGGTGTTGGAGAACCCCTCGGACTGGGTCGGCGAGACGAACACGTCCCCCCGGCGGTAGATCTCCGGGGCCCCGGTGTAGGGGGTGTAGCCCGTCTGCTCCACCGCGTCCTGCAGCCCCAGCTGCTCGACCAGCTGCGACACGGCGTCCACGTCGGGGCCGATGCCCGAGACGAGCAGTCGCACCGCGCGTCCCTCCCCGCGGAGCGCGGCCAGGGCGTGCAGCAGGTCCAGCACGCCCTTGCGCCGGTCCACCCGGCCGTGGAACAGCAGGGTGGTGATCCCGTCGCCGTCCCGGTCGAGCTCGCCCGCGTGCCGGTCGTCCGGCCCCGGGGTGAACGCACGGGTGTCGGTGGCCCCGCCGATGAGCGTGCACCGGTCGGGCAGCGTCCCATGGTGCTCGGTGACCTCCTGCGCGAAGGTCTCGGACCCGATCAGCACGGCGTCGGCCCGGTCCAGCACGGTGCGGATGCCCACGGAGTGCTCCGCGCAGCACAGCCCCACCCAGTGCCCGTCCCCGCCCTGCACGCTGATCACGCTGGGCAGGCCGAGCAGGGTGGCGGCCTGCAGGGCCGCCATGCCGGTGGGCCAGGCGTACTGGGCATGGACGACGTCGAAGGGCTTCTCCGCGTGCAGCCGCAGCACGGCGTCGCGCATGGCGGCGATGTCCTGCTCGAAGTCGGCCGGCAGGCCGTCGGCCACCCGCTGCTCGCCCAGCGACTCGAGTCCCACGACCTGCACGCCCTCCGGCACGCGCTCCGCCGGGGGCGGCCCGCCGCCGTAGACTGCGCTGCCGGCGGCGTCACCGCGGTACTGCGAGACCAGGGCCACCTCGTGGCCGTGGTCGCGCAGCTGGCCGATGAGGTTCTCGGCGTACACGCTCATCCCGGACACCGCCGGCCAGTAGCGCCGGCTCAGGAAGCAGATCCTCACGCGGACCACCCCTTCGCCCGGGCGACGGCCGCCGCGTGCAGTGCCGGCTCGCGGTAGAGCGGGTACAGGTCCTCGCCCACCACCCGGTCGATGGCGGCCCGGTCCAGCCAGGCCGGTCCGCCGAGCCGCTCCTGGGCGTCGGCGGTGAGGTGCACGGGCACGGCGGTGGCCGGCACGCCCTGCTCCCCCGGCGCGCCGAGGCCTACGATGCCGTGCAGGCCGGTCCGGCCGTCGCCGCGGGCGAGCAGGTCCGCGACGCCGCGCTCGCCCACGCGCCCGTAGCTCATGATCTCGACCTCGAGCCCCGGGACGATGACGCGCACGGCGGCCACCTCCGCGCCGGGCTCGGAGCAGTCGAGCACGAGGGCCTCGAGGCCCTCGTCCGCCAGGGCGTCCACGAGGTGGGCGCGCAGCGCCGCCTGCTCGTCGGTCTCCTCCGGTGCCCGCCACGTGGGCAGATCGGTGAACGGGACGCTGGAGCGGCGGGCCAGGACGGTGGGCTCCAGCAGCCCGCGCAGCTCGTCGCTGCCCATCTCGAGCCAGCGCAGCATGCCCCGCAGCGCCCGGGGCTCCTCGCCGGCCGGGTCGGCCGCGTAGCGCTCCAGATACCCCTCCGGGGCGATGGCGCGCACCGCGTCGAGGGATCCGTGGGTGAAGGCCTTGCGCGAGCGGGCGGCCACGAACTCGAGGAGTGCCTTGCGCAGCGCGACCTCCCGGTCCGGGTGCGCGGCCTCGCCGGCGGCGGTGACCATCACGGGCTGCAGCGGGTTGTGGTCGGCGCCGACCACGAACAGGCCGACGACCCCGAGGCCGACGTCGGCGAGCTTCACCATGACGTCCACCCCCTCCGCCCGCAGCGCCGCGAGGGTCCGACGGGTGACGGGATCGACGACGTCGCGGTCCTCCGGGCCGAGGTCCACGACCACCCCGGTGTCCATGGCACGGAACCGGGTGCCGTTGCCGTTGCGCTGCAGCAGCTCGCCCAGGCCGTGGGCGATCGCCCGGTCCAGGGTGTCCCCGGCGCCCATGCCGTTGCCCATCCGGGTGACCAGCCGCTCCTCGGGCGGGTCGTCGACCATGCCCGGGGGCACGAGGTGCCGGTCCCGGAGCACCATGTCCGCGGGCACCCACACCGTCCCGCCCGTGGACAGCCGCTGCACGGGCATCCAGTTCAGCGGGGTCTCGGGGGAGTAGCGGCTGCCGGCGTCCAGGCACAGGGCGGGCGGGTCGACGACCGCGTCCGGGCCCTCGGCGGCCAGCAGGTCCGCGTAGGAGTCGCGCCGGAAGGGCAGCCCGACGACGTGGCGGGAGTGCAGCCCGATCTCGGCCGCCTCCCCCCAGCTGGAACGGAGGGCGTCGGCGTCCGTGCCGCCGTAGCCGTGGCCGGCCGAGACGCCGGCGCCGTGGGAGGCGACCGTCCACCACGAGGGCACGCCGACCGTGTCCAGGCGGTAGGTCGGGAACTCCACGGCGTCGTCCTGACCGGCGGCGCTGCGGTAGTTCCCCGTCACGGGGTGGTCGTCACCGGTGCTGAGCTCGTGGTCGACGACAAGGGGGTGCTGGGTCCTCATGCAATCACCGCCGTGGCGGGACGCAGCTCGTCCATGGGCACGGGGCTCGCCGAGGGCGGCCGCGAGAGCATGTGGTCGATCAGGGCCACCACGTGGGCGGTGGTCACCCCGGAGGCGAACTCGAAGGGGCTGAAGACAGTGTCGAAGGACAGCGCCCCCACGATCTCGCGCATGTGGCTCAGCTCCCGCCGGGACAGCGGGATCTGGGCGTGGAACGCCTTGTGGGCGCTCAGCGCCCGCGCGCTGCCGTCGGGGTTCAGGTCGATCTTCAGGGAGTCCCCGCAGAAGAGCAGGCCGCGTCCGGCGTCGTGCAGCACGCTGTGGCCGGGGAAGTGCCCGCCGGTGCGGTGCAGGGTGATGTCCTTGGCCAGCAGCAGCGTCTCGTCGGCCGGGTAGGTCACGCGGAACGCCTTGGTCCAGGGCAGGTCGTCCACCCCGACCGCCAGCACGGGCGGGTCGAGCTCGTCCTGCAGCTGCCACAGCGCGCCGAAGCCGTGCACGTGGCTCGAGGCGAGGGCGGCGAGGCCGCCGCGGCGGCGCAGCTCGGCCAGGGCCTCCTGGCTGTACCAGCCGGTGGCCTCGAAGCCCAGCAGCCCGGAGTCCGTCTCCAGGACCCAGCCGTGGCTGCCCAGGCCGATGTCCGGGTCGCTGTAGAACTCGGTGACGCCCGGCACGGCCTCCCGCCAGGACGTGGTCACCAGCCGGTCCACCTCGGCGGCGGTGCGGAACGTGAAGCCGTCGCGGGGGAGCTCGTTGCGCACATCGGCGCAGACGGGGCACAGGGGCGGCGGGGCGGTGGCGAACCAGCGCTGCCAGTGGCCGCAGTTGTCGCAGGAGTAGGCCACGTGGGCGGGGTTCGCGCGGGTCGGCAGCACGGCCGGCTCGGCGTCGCGCTGCTCCCTCGCCTCGTGGGCGGTGTTCGGATCGGTCATCGGAGGAGCTCCTCGAAGTCGTCGGACGTGGTCACCGGTACGGCGTCGTGCATGAGACCCAGCAGACGCAGGTCCCGGTCCAGCGGGTACGGCCACGCGGTGCGGCCGGCGAGGGCCGCCTCCACGGCCTGCACCTGGACGGTGAAGGGAGAGAGGCCGGTGTCGAAGGGCACCGGGACGGAGCAGCCGTCGGCGGCGTCGATCAGCTCGAGCCGTCCGCCGGCGTCCTGGCCCATCGTGTTCGTGGCCACGAGCTGACCGCGGGTGCCCACGATCTCCAGCCGTCGCCGGGGCAGCGTGTCAGCAGTGTTGTAGGAGTTGTGGACGCTCACGAGCACACCGGAGGCGGTCGTGCCGACCAGGACGGAGCCGTCGTCCACGGGGTAGTCCTGGACCCGCCGCTGCTGGTGCGTGGTGGCCCGGACGATGTCCTCCCCGAGCAGGGCACCGACGAGGTCGATGCCGTGCGGGGCCAGGTCCACGTAGGCGCCGCCGCCGGCCCGCGCCGGGTCGGCCCGCCAGTTGTCGTGCCCGGGATGGTTCTCGGGCACCCAGTCCGGCGGCAGCCAGCAGCCGTAGACGATGCGCACGGCCGTCACCGTGCCCAGCGACCCCGAGGCCACGAGCCGCGCGGCGGCCCGGTGGGCGGGGTGGAACCGCTGGTCGTAGGCCGTGGCGGCGAAGATCCCGGCCGCGGAGCACGCGGCGACGAGCCGCTGCGCGTCGGAGAGCGAGGCCGCCAGGGGCTTCTCGCACAGCACCGCCAGCCCGGCGGCCGCGGCGTCCTCCACCACGGGGCGGTGGGCGTGGTTGGGGGTCGCCACGTAGACGACCTGCGCCCCCGGCACCTCGGCGGCCCCGGCCACGTCCCGGCAGGCCCGGGCCCCGGGGAACCGGGCGGCCAGCCGCTCGGCGGCCGCGAGGTCACGGTCCACGACGGCGACCACCCGGCTGCCGGGCGAGGCCGCGACGGCGGGGGCCATGTGGTCGCTGGCCACCCAGCCGGCCCCGGCGATGACCCAGCCCACGGGCTGCGGTGCGCTCATCGGATTCCCAGTCCCGCGTCGGCGAGCACGCCGAGCTGGTAGGTCTGGACGGTGCCGGGGTGCACGATGTCGAGGTCCTCCAGCGCCTGGGACGCCGTGAACGCCGCGGCCCGCGCGTGGTGGTGCACCTGCAGGACGCGGTCGAGGACGTCCGCGGCGTTGAACACCCGCCCCACCGGGGTCTCCGCGGTCTCGCGCTGCGGCAGCAGGGTGCGCAGCCGCCCGGCGAGCTCCGCGGGGAGCTGCTCCAGCGAGCGCTGCTCCAGGGCGTCCAGGATGCGCAGGTAGTGCTCGCCGAGCAGCACCTCGCCGGCGTATCCCGCGTCGGGAAGGTCCCCGTTGGGCAGGTGGTGGGCCATGGCCACCACGAAGGCGTCCCCCCGGGCCACGCCGTGGCGCGGGGCGATCAGGGCGGAGTAGACCGCCGTGACGAAGCAGTGGTCCCCGTGGCTCTCGGGAGGCTCCACGATGATCCGGGGGGTGCTCGGATGGGTGGCCCCGGCCCGCGGCTGGTCGACGAGTGCCAGCACGAACGGCGGCACCCGGTCCCGGTCGTCCTCGGCGTCGTCCACGAGCTGCGGCAGGACGGCGCGCAGGTCCTCGGTGTCGCCGAGCTCCGGGCCGCCGACCTCGAGGGCGGCGTCGAACGCCCGCTCCAGCACCTCCAGGGCCTCGGCCCGATCGAGGCCGGCCCGGCGCAGCACGGAGCCGTCCACGCCGGCGAGCCGGGTGGCCACCAGGGCCCGGGCCGTCTCCTCGAGGGCGATCCGCTCGAAGTCCGCGCCCTGCACCAGGCGGTGCCAGCCGCGCACGAAGGCCCGGTCCGCGAGGGAGCCGGGGCCGCGGGCGTCCCGCAGCCGCTTGAGGTCACCGAGCTGGCGCAGCAGCGTGGTCCCCACGCCCACGCCGCTCAACGGCGGGCTCCCGCGCGGTCGAGACCGCCGAGGGAGGGAAGGTGGTCCACGAGGAACCGGCGGCTGTCCGGGACGGAGCGCTCGTGCACGTGGTCGTGGTCGTAGAGCTCCACGCTGATCCAGCCGGTGAACTCCTCCTCGTGCAGGATCCGCCCCACCGCGTCGAAGTCGATGTCCCCCTCACCGGGGACGAGGTGGGCGTGGACGCGCCCCGCGATGTCCTCGACCTGCAGGTGACGGGTGACGGGCAGATGACGCCGCAGGGACTCCAGGGCGTCCTCCTCGACCACCACGGTGTGCCCCAGGTCCTGGCTCAGGCGCAGCGCCTCGGATCCGGTGCGCTCGATGAGTTCCACGACCTGCCCGTTCGTCTCGAGGAGGAAGCCCGGCTCCGGCTCGACCCCCAGCACCGTGGAACCCGGGGCCGCTCCGGCCGCCCGCAGCTCGCGCTCCAGCACGCCCAGCAGCTCCGCCACGGACGCGTCCAGCACGCGCAGCGCCTGCTCCCGGTCCGCGCCGTCGGGCAGCCTGCCGGTGGAGAAGACCACGATCGGCACACCGATGCGCACACCGATGCGCACGGCGCGGCGCAGCAAATCCAGCCGCCGCTCCCGGGCCGACGGGTCGGGGTCCACGAGGGCAGGCTCGAACGGGCGCTCGCTCAGCAGCAGCGGGTCCCCGGTGGCGAGGCTGCACGCGACCACCCCGGCCTCCTCCAGCACGGCCCGCAGCTCGTCGGCGTCGGCGTCGGTAAAGCTCCACGGATCCACGTGCTGACGGTTGAGGGACAGCTCGATGCCGTCGTAGCCGGAGTCGGCGAGGAGCCGGACGGCGTCCGGCAGGGCCAACGAGCGCAGCCCGTTGGCGTTGTAGGCGAGACCTGGACGGTCGGCGGTCGGAAGGGGCACGGCAGCTCCTGTTCGAGTGGTGGCGGACGGCCGCGCCGTTGGGTCCTCCGGCGAGCAGGATGGAGCATCCCCTCAGGGCGACCGGTGGGGCGCCTCGTGGCGGACGTCACGCAGTCCAGCGGCCGTTCGGCTTCCCCCAGTGGGACACTAACGCCCAGGTCGGACAACACCTAGTGATCCCCACCACGGGACCCCGGTCACCCCTCGCAGGCCACGCCCGGCTCCCCGCCGCGGTCCAGGGCCGGGCGGTAGCCGGGCTGGTCCGCGCGCAGCGGCGCCGCGCCGGCCGCGCGCACCGCGTCGCAGTTCGCGTAGTACACCTCGTCCGCCGGGGCCGGTGCGGTGGGCGACGCAGCAGGCCGTGCCGTGGGTGAGGCAGACGCTGAGGCAGCAGGCCGTGCGGCGGGTGGCGCGGCGGAGGGCCCGGCGCTCGTCCCTGTCCGGACCGCGGGGTCGTTCTCGGGCAGGTCCTGGTCGGGGCACCCGGCCAGGACCTCGGCCATGGCGGCCTTCTCGTCGGCGGTCACGGAGAGGTCGTAGCGGGTCTTCACCGCGATCTGGGCGGCCACGTAGTCGCAGCGGAACGCCTCGTCCGGCGGCAGCCACGCGGCGGCGTCCGCGGCGGACTTCTCCCCGTTGGTGGGCCCGTCCACGGCCAGCAGGTTCAGCGGGTCGTTGGCCAGCGCCGTCCGCTCGTCCGCGCCGAGCCGGTCGGCGCCGGAGATCCACGCGTTCTTCAGGGCCACCACGTGGTCGATCTGCACGTCGGCCGAGGTCAGCGGTCCGCGGCGGAAGTCGATCGTCGCCCCGGTGTAGGGGTCCTCGAGCGCCCCGGAGAGGACGGTGCACCCGTCGTCGTCGAGCACCACGCCGGTCAGGTCACGGCCCAGGACGTCGTTGCGGGCGTCGCAGCCGTTGCCGTCGGGATCGGCCCAGGTGCCGAACTGCTCGAGCCGGTCGTAGTCGTCGCCGGGCCCGGCCTCCTCGACGGGCAGCGCCTCGAGGGCCTGCTGGGCGGGGGAGGCGTCCCCGGTGCCCGGCGACGGGTCGGTGCACCCTGTCAGCGCGCCCAGGGCGAGGGCGAGGGGGACGACCACGGCCCAGCGGGCACGGGACGGTTCGACCGCGGCGGTCGCGGGTCGGTGGGCGTTGTGCATGGATCTCCTGGTGACGGGGTGCGTCGTCGTCGGACGGGGACGGCGATCCATTCTCTCCCGTCAGGGCACCGGCGACGACATGACGACGGGGCCGCCCGGTCCGGCCGGGCGGCCCCTGGGTCGGGTGATCGGCCGTCAGGCGATCAGCGGCCGGGTGGTCAGCTCACGTCCTCCGCCGCCGCGACCGCGAGGTCCGGGTGGTCGGAGAAGATGCCGTCCATGCCGGCCTCGAGGAACGTCTCGATCTCACCGACCAGGTCGCCGTGCTCGGCCGGGTCGGCGCTCGAGCGGTACTCGGCCGGCAGGAAAGAGTTCTCCGCGCGGAAGGTCCACCCGTGGACCTCGAGCCCGGCGGCGTGGGCGTCGGCGATCACCGACGTCGGCTCGCCGAGGGTGCCGTCGGCCTCCCGCGGGATCATGAGGTCCTTGCAGGCGCCGAGGACGTCGGCGTAGCTCGCGATCTCCCGCAGGCCCTCCCGCGTGGTGAGCTCCGCGTAGCCGCGGGGATCGCCCGCGGCGACGAGGTCGTACGGGGCGCCCGAGCAGTTGACCAGCTGGGCGAGGTCGACGTCGGTCAGCTCGTCGAGCTCGCGCAGGTTGGCCGTCTCGAAGCTCTGCAGCACGACCGGGTCCTGCTTGTCGCCGTAGTCGTTGGCCTCCAGTACCTCGACGACCCTCTCCTCCATGGAGAGCCCGATGGAGTCGAAGTACGTCGGGTGCTTGAGCTCCGGGGCGATGCCCAGGGGCTGTCCGTCGCACGTGCGGGAGCGGCGGGCGAAGTCCACGACCTCCTCGAAGGTCGGGACCGGGTAGAGGCCGTCGAACGCGGTGTTGTCCGGGCGCACGTCCGGGATGCGCTCCTCCGCCCGCAGCGTGCGCAGCTCCGCCAGGGTGAAGTCCTCGGTGAACCAGCCGGTGAGCTCGGCGCCGTCGATCGTCTTCGTCGTGCGCCGCTCGGCGAACTCCGGGCGGTCCTCGACGTCGGTGGTCCCGCTGATCTCGTTCTCGTGGCGGGCCACCAGCTCGCCGTCCTTCGTGGCGACGAGGTCCGGCTCGATGTAGTCGGCGCACTGGGTCGTGGCCAGCTGGTAGGCGGCGAGCGTGTGCTCGGGCCGGTAGCCCGAGGCGCCGCGGTGCCCGATCACCTCGATGCCCTCGTCCTTCCCGCCGTGGACGCGCTCCTGGCCGAGCACGATCAGCTCGGTGTCGTCCGGGGTGCCGGGGTTGCGGGCGTCGTTGCCGGGGTAGTTGTTGTCGTTGCCGACGAGCAGGCGGCCGTCCCGCAGCTGCAGGAGCACCTCGACCGACTGCATCGGGAAGGAGAACTGCTCGCCCACGCCGTAGGCGCCGGGGGACGTCTCCGTGCCGATGCCCGCCGGGTTGGCGATGTCGAGCAGGTCGGCCACGAGCTCCTTCTCCAGGTGCCCCGCGCCGTCCGTGCGGCGGAGGTCGACCGCGTAGACCCGCTTGGTCACGGCCTCGGGGCCGTCGAAGTCGTCGCGCTCCAGGACGACCAGGCGGTTCTTCCCGGTCATGAACGCGTCGCCGACGAGGTTGGCGTCGGTGTCCGTCTCGTAGGCCCAGGTGCGGCCGGTGTACTCCCGCTCCTCGGCGTCGAACTCGAAGATCCAGCGGCGGCGCTGGTCGTCGTCGCCGACGACAGCGCCCTCCAGGATCGGGTAGAGATGACGGCCGTCCTTCGAGGCCGCCATGGCCTCGAAGCCCTTGCTGGCGCCGAGGGCCGGTTCCTCCCCGGCTCCCAGGTACGGGTTCTGCGGGGACCTCAGCTCGCCGCTGCCGCCCTCGCGGACGTCGGCCAGCGGGACGGGCTCCTCGAGCACGACGCCGTCGGCGTCCACGTGGAGCAGGAAGGGGCCGAACTCCTCGCCGATCCAGAAGGTGCCGTCCGGCTGGCGGACCACGGACTCGATGTCGAAGTCGTTGCCCGTGAGCAGGCGCTCCTCGGTGTCCTCGTTGACGACCGGGAAGGGGATGCGGTGGTGCGGGTCGCTCAGCGAGACGGTGTCCCGGATCTCGATGTCCCCGGCCCCGCCCTCGGCGGTCTCCCACTGCGGGGCGATGCGGTAGAGCCGCAGGAGGAAGTCGCCGGAGTTCTCCTGGTTGCCGAAGCCGTTGTCCGGCATGGCCCAGAAGGTGCCGTCGCCGTTGTCGACCATGGCGGAGAAGCCGGGGATCACCTGGCCGTCGAAGGGGCCGGTGCGCCCGTTGGCGGGCGTGGCCTCGGCGCCGGAGGGCGGGCCCTCGGCGAGGTGGTCGGCGGAGAGCGTGGCCCGCTGCTCCAGGACGGGCACGGAGGCGTGGCCCCGGTCCCACTCGCCCGCGTGGGCGGCCGCACCGGTGAACGTCGTCAGAAAGGTGGCCGCGACCAGCGCGGACGCTGCTGCTGTGACTGTGCGCATGCGCCCGAGCGTAGGCCCGGGCGGTGGCCGTCGGGTGGCGGAGAGGAAACATGACGGCGAACGGCGCCGCGCCGGGCGTTCACCGTCCCGGCCCGGACGAGGCCCTCTCCGCCCGGGTCGGACGACGGCGGGGCGCCGCGGTCCGGCCGGGGTCACACGTGCGGGACGCACGGCCCGGCACCGAGCCGGGCGAGACCCGCGCGGTCACCGGCCGCGAAGCCGGTGGCGCCCACGTTGTCGCCGTACAGGAGCTGCTCCGGGTCGTCGACGTGGTCGAGGCCCACCACGTGCGCCAGCTCGTGCAGGATGACCGCGCGCACGCTCTCCGGCCGCTGCATCATGCTCGTCAGCGACGGGGTGTCCAGCGTGACCTGGCCCGTGACGTAGACGAGCGGCTCCTCCGGCGCCTGCCGGGCCGTGCTGCCGCCCAGGCCGGCGACGTCCCCTGCCAGGTCCGGGTGCTCGGCCACGTCCGACCAGGTGATGAGCACCGGCGCCCACCTCCTGCCGTACCGGTCGGGCTGATAGGGCTCGCGCTGGGCGGAGGGGCCCTCCGTGGTGGTGCCGTCGTGCACGAACCGCAGGCCCGTGGCCTCGGAGATCTCCGCGACGGCCTCCTCGAGAAGCTGCTGCCCACCGGGCGGCGCACCGTCCGGGCGTACCACCCAGTGCACCGGCCGGCAGGGGTCGTAGGCGACCATCTCCTGGTCCGGGTCGGGGGAGTCCATGAAGCGGTAGCCGTCCGCGTCTTCGACGACGGGCGGGGTCCCCAGCGGGGCCCGGGCGGCCTCCACGCCCGGCGGCGGCGCGGAGGCGTTCGGCAGATAGGAGCGGACGACGGGCAGGGCGTAGCGGTCGACGAGCCCGGGGGTGAACCACAGCGCGGCCAGCAGCACGATCCCCACCGCAGGGGTCGTCCGCCCCGCCCGGCCCCGCCGCGGCGTCCTCGCCCAGCGGCGGGCGGTCCGGCGAGCCGCTCGGTCGGTGCGCCGCTGCTCACGTCGCCGTTGCCCCGGGCGCAGCCGGGCCTGCCGCTGCTGCTCCAGCGCCTCCTCCACCGCCCACCGCGGCACCCGGCCGCTGGGAGAGCGCTTGAGGCCCGGGAGCGCGGCGCGCTCCTCGGGCTGGGGCGACGGACCTCGCCCCGGCGTGGTGCCACCGTGTTCGCGCATGCTCCTGGTTTCCGTGCTCGATCCGTCGGTCGTGCCGACCACCTCGAAGTGTACGAAAGCGAACGGTGGTGGCGAAGGTGTGGCCCGAACATGACGTGCCCCCCACCCCGCGGCTGCAGCTCGGGACGGACGGACCCGGACGTCCTCGCCTGCGCTCTCCCTCGTGCCGGTCTAGCGAGCCCGCCGCTGCGCCCGCGGGGAGTAGCTCTTCGGGTCGAGCCGGGCCCTGGTCGCCACGTGCGTCTGGGCGCCGGGGACCCTGTCGGTGTTCTGCGCGCTGACCGCCAGCCAGCCGCCGTCCGGCCGGCGGGCCACGGTGAACGTGAGCACCCCCGATCGGTCCCCGGCCCGTTCGCCAGCGGGATCTACCTGCCCGCTCATCCGCCAGGCGGCATGGACCACCGCGGCGTCGTCGCCGAGCCGGCGGACGGTGACGTCCTCGAGGGTCGTGCGGGTGTCGCTGAACATGTGCCGGAAGCCGTAGGCGTGGTTGGCCCGGATCTGCTCCCGGGTGGTCCACCGGAGGCCGACCACGTTGACGAAGTCGGCGTCGGCGGCGAACAGCGCGGCGACCGAATCGGCGTCCGCGTCGTTCCAGGCCGCGGCGAAGCCGTCGGCTACCTGGGCGGGGTCGGTGAGCATGGTCGTCGCCTCCTGGGCCGGATGTGCTGCTGCGCCCATTCAAGCGCGTGGCAGGGTGCGTGGCACCGCGGCCGAGGGCGTGTTCGGCCGGTGGCGGACACGCCGGACAGCTCCCTCCGGGGGGCGGCCGGCTCCACCGGCTCAGGCATGGCGTCCGACGCGGGCGGCGACGTCGCCCAGGGCGGGAATCCTCGCGAGAATGAACGGAGACCGTGCCGAGGAGCGCGGGGCCGGTCTCCCCGACCGTCCGCCCGAGAGCCGAGGAGCCCGCATGACCGAGATCTGGCCCGTGGTCCACATCGAGCGCCAGGCGCTGATCCGGGACCTGGACGCCCTGCCCGCGCCGGACTGGGCGACCCCGTCGCTGTGCCCCGGCTGGGACGTCCACGACGTCCTGGCCCACCTCGTCGACGACGCGAGGACGACGCGGCTGGGCTTCCTCCGCCACCTCGCCGCCGCCGGTTTCGACTTCGACCGCTGCAACGCCGGGGGGGTCGCGCGCGAGCGCCGGGCCGACCCGCGCAGCACGCTGGCCGCGTTCCGGGCGGTGAGCGGCCGCACGACGAGCGCGCCGGCGCCACCGGCCACCCGGCTGGTGGAGGCGTTCGTGCACGGGGAGGACATCCGCCGCCCGCTCGGCATCGAGCGCGCCTGTCCGGCCGCCCCTGTCGCCGAGGCCCTGCGCCACCAGCTGCGGACCCGCGTGCAGTTCGGCGGTGGCAGGGAGAGGGCCGAGGGCCTCCGTCTCGTGGCCACCGACGTCGCCCTCGACGTCGGGACGGGACCGGAGGTGCGCGGCAGCGCTCTCGTCCTGCTGCTGGCGGTGTCCGGGCGCCCGGTCGGCCCGGAGGAGCTCACGGGCCCGGGAGCGGTGGGACTCGTGCGCTGAGCACCCGTCTGCTCGTCCGGAGCCCGACCCCGTCGTCGCGCGCCCGCCGGTCCTGGCGGGAGGCGGGTCAGCTCCGGCGCAGCGGCCGTTCCACGATGCCGGTGGAGACCGCGAAGTACGCGGCCGCTGCGAACAGCAGCGTGGCCCACCCGTAGGCGTGGGCCTCCAGGGCCAGCACGGCCCCGTTGGCGATGAACAGGACCACGGCCACGACCGTCAGCCACTGCGCCACCTGATCCCCGCGCACTTCTCGAACCCCCGCCACTGTGATCCCCTTCGTCGTCTGCCGCCCGGCTGCGCTCGCAACCCGGTTGAGCCTCAAGTTAGGTGCCGTGCGAGGCATATGTCTGGGGACTTAAGTCCAGACCTCGGGAGGCCCGCGGAAACATCGGCCCTGGTCAGGGGCGACAGCCGAACATGACGAAAGATGGCGGCACCGGTTCCGGCCGGAGAGCACTCCGTCGCGCGGGCGTCCACTAGAACGGCGTCGGCCGGACGTGCGACAGGGGCGGAGACGTCTCCGTCTCCGCCCCTGTCCTCGGGGTGCTGAGTGCCTGCTACGGGGCGGCGGGGGCCGCTCCGGCGTCGGCGCCGGTGACACCCTGCTGGCCGGCCGCACCGGAGTCGAGCTGACCGGTGTCGGCGCCCGTCTGGCCGCCGCCCAGCTGCTGGTTGCCCGTGCCGGCGCCGGCGTCACCGGTCGTGCCGTCGCCGGTCACGGCCCCGCTCGTGGGCGCCGCCTCACCGGGCACGACGTCGCCCGCCGTGGTCGGTGCCACGGCCGGATCGGCGCCCTCGGCCGGGTTCACGGCGTCGGTGCCCGGGGCGAGCTCGTCGGTCGGCACGGGAGGAGTTGCGTTGCGCACGGCCACCGACTCGGAGCCCGTCACGCTGCGCTGGATCGTGCCCGTGCCGCCGGACAGCTCGGTGCCGGTCAGGGCCTGGATGCCGAAGATCGCGGCGAACGCGAGGCCGATGATCACGCCGGTGCTCACGAGGAACGGCTTGAGGGGCAGCCGGAAGCGCGGCCCGGGTCCGTCGTCGGCGGCGGTGCTGCCGTGGGTCTCGGGGATGCTCCGGCCGTCGCGGGGGAGCACGCGCTCCGCCATGACCGTGCTGACCTTCTTCAGGCCGCGGCGGCTCTTCTCGAACGAGGTCGAGTAGAGGACCACGGCGAGACCGGAGACGATGCTCGTCAGGGCGGCGCCGAGGACCGTGCCCACGACGCTCAGGTGGCCGCCGATCACGGACATGGTCGCGGCGGTGGCGGCGCCGGCGAGCAGGCCCGGGATGTTCAGCGCGGAGTTCTTCTTCTCGGGCTTCTCGTCCTGGGTGCCCTGCTCGTCGGCGGGGGAGGTGTCGATCGAAGTTTTCTCAAGGGTCATGCTGATGTCCTGATCCGGTCGCGGGAAAGGGGGCCGATCCCCGCGACGTCGCCTGGGCCGGCCCCATCCATTATCCGCGCTGACCTGGGAAAACGGTCAAGGAGTGCGCACTCTCACAGGTCGGGGGCCGGTCCGGCGCAACATGGCGTCAAAGGGCCTGGTCAGCGCGGAGTCCGAGCACGAGAGGATCGTGGCCGTCGCGGACGGCCGCGACGGCCGGTCAATGCGTTCGGGTTGCACCCCGTGATCGGCACGGTCAGGGAGCGGTGCGGGGACCGCGCCGCTGCGGCACGCTGCTGGAGCGGGCACCTGCTCCGGGCGCCGGGCCCGCGGCCGGATTATCGCTGGGCGATAGCGACTGTTCCGTGAGCTGGATCACCCCCGCAGACTGATCGGCACGGGCACCATCGCCGGTGACGGAACCGGCACGGAGCAGGACCGGTGCCACGACCACAGGAGGCACCATGTCGGAGAACTCTTCCCGCGTCGCACTGATCACCGGAGCCGGGCGCGGGATCGGACGCGCGATCGCCGAACGGCTGGCCGATGACGGGCTCGACATCGTCGTGGTCGACATCCCCGAGGCCCAGGACAACATCGACGCGGTGATCTCCGCCGTGGAGGACCGAGGGCGCAAGGCCGTCGGGGTGACCGGGGACGTCTCCGACCACGAGGACGTCGCCCGCATGGTGCAGGAGGGGGTGGACGCCCTCGGGCAGCTGGACGTCTTCGTGGCCAACGCCGGCATCGCCCAGGTCGACGAGATCCTGGACGTGGAACCGGAGGCCCTGGACCGGATGCTGGACGTCAACATCAAGGGCGTCTACTACAGCTACCAGGCCGCGGCCCGCCAGTTCATCGCCCAGGGCACCGGGGGCAAGATCATCGGAGCCGCCTCGATCGTGGCCTTCCGGCCCTTCCCCGTGCTCGCCTCCTACTCGGCCACCAAGTGGGCGGTGCGCGGTCTGACGCAGGCGGCGGCGATGGAGTTCGCCCGGCACGGGATCACCGTCAACGCCTACGCCCCCGGGGTGGTCGGGACCGCGATGTGGGACCTGATCGACGAGCGGCTCACCACCCGTGACGGCGCCCCGCGCGGCAGCGCGCTGCAGGCCCAGGTGGACAACATCCTGGCGGGCCGGGTCTCCGAGCCGGCCGACGTGGCCAAGCTCGTGTCCTACCTCTCCGGGCCCGACTCCGACCACATGACCGGGCAGACGGTCCTGATCGACGGCGGCATCAACTTCTCCTGATCCCCGCGGGCGCTGGGACCGCGGCCTCAGCGCTCCTGCTTCGCCGACCCGGCGGCCCTCGATCCCGGACGAGGGCCGCCGGGTCGGTGCACGTCGTCACCGGTCGAGCGCGGTCGTCGTCAGGGTGCGGGTCGACGACGACGGCTCGACCACGCGCTCCCAGCCGCTGGAGGCTCTCGCGCACTTCCTGTCACTCCCAAGGTACTGCGCACCAGGGGTCTTGCGGCAAGACCCCGGTCGTGCCGCAGAATTCCCAGCCACAGCCGGAAGTCGCGGCCATCTTGGGGAGGGGTTCTGATGATCGACGTGATCGTTGCCGGGGGCGGGCCGACCGGCATGATGCTGGCCGCTGAGCTGCGGCTGCACGGTGTGCACGTGCTGGTGCTGGAGAAGGACGCGGCACCGACCGGACACGTCCGCTCGCTCGGGCTGCACGTGCGCAGCATCGAGGTGCTGGATCAGCGCGGGCTGCTGGAGCGCTTCCTCGCCCACGGCCGCAAGTACCCGCTCGGCGGTTATTTCGCCGGCATCCCCCGGCCGGCGCCGGACGGGCTGGACACCACGCATCCCTACGTCCTGGGCATTGCCCAGCCCACCACCGAGCGGCTGCTGGCCGAGCGGGCCGTCGAGCTCGGCACCGAGATCCGGCGCGGCTGCGAGCTGGTCGGGCTGGAGCAGGACGACCAGGGGGTGACCGCCCGGCTGGCCGACGGCACACGACTGCGAGCGCGCTACCTCGTCGGGTGCGACGGCGGGCGCAGCACCGTGCGCCACCTGCTCGGCGTGGGATTCCCCGGCGAGCCCGCCCAGGCCGAGTGGCTGCTGGGCGAGATGGCGGTGGACACGCCACCGGAGACCCTGGCCGCCGTGGTGGCCGAGGTTCGCAAGACCGAAAAGGGGTTCGGCGCCGGTCCCTCCGGGGAGGGGCTGTGCCGGGTGGTGGTGCCCGCCGAGGGGGTGGCCGAGGACCGCGCGGTCCCGCCGACCCTCGAGGAGTTCCGGCACCGGCTGCGGGTGGTCGCCGGCACCGACTTCGGGGTGCACTCCCCGCGCTGGCTCTCGCGCTTCGGCGACGCCACCCGGCTGGCCGAGCGCTACCGGGACGGACGGGTGCTGCTGGCCGGGGACGCGGCGCACGTGCACCCGCCGCTGGGCGGGCAGGGCCTCAACCTCGGCATCCAGGACGCGGTCAACCTCGGCTGGAAGCTGGTCGCCGAGGTCTCCGGCTGGGCGCCGGAAGGGTTGCTGGACAGCTACCACGCGGAACGGCACCCGGTGGCCGAGGACGTGCTGGACAACACCCGCGCGCAGTCCGAGCTGCTGTCCACCGCGCCGGGCCCCCAGGCGGTGCGCCGGCTGCTGGCGGAGCTGATGGAATTCGAGGAGGTCAACCGATACCTGATCGAGAAGGTCACCGCGATCGGGGTCCGCTACGACCTCGGCGACGGGCACGCACTGCTCGGCCGCCGGCTGCGGGACGTGGCGCTGGGCCGGGGGCGCCTGTACGAGCTGATGCACGGCGGCCGCGGCCTGCTGCTGGACCGGACCGGCCGGCTCTCGGTGGCGGGCTGGGCGGATCGCGTCGACCACGTCGTCGACGCCGGCGAGGACCTGGACGTGCCCGCGGTGCTGCTGCGCCCGGACGGCCACGTGGCGTGGGTCGGGGAGGACCAGCAGGACCTGCTCGGCCGGCTGCCCAGATGGTTCGGCGCCCCCGCCTGAGCACCGATCAGCGGACCACCGAGAGGCGGGCGCAGGCGAACTCGCCGTTCCGGACCAGCTCCTCGTACCGGAACTCGAGGCGGCGCGGGAGGAGCGGGGCCCCGCCGCCGAGCGTGACGGGCGCCCACTGGACCCACAGCTCGTCCAGCAGGCCCCGGTCCGCGAACTGCCCGGCCAGCTCGCCCCCGCCCACGATCCAGACGTGCTGGCCCGCGGCAGCCCCCACCATCTGCTCGTGGACGTCCGCGACGTCCTCGGCGGTGAACTGGACGTCGGCCCCGTCGGGCCGCTCCGGCCGGTGGTGGGTGAACACCCAGCACGGGACGGTATAGGGCCAGCCCCCGGGCAGGTTCTCCCGGATCCACCGGTAGGTCGTGGCACCCATCGCCATGGCGCCCACCCCGGGGAGGAACGTGTCGATGCCCATGGGGCCGGAGCCGTCGACGTCGCGGGTGAGCAGCCAGTCGAGCGAGTGCCCGGGGTCGGCGATGAACCCGTCCAGCGAGCCGGCCGCGTAGTAGATGGTCGTCACGGAAATCCTCCGATGCTTGTCAGCGGTGCCTGCGTCCGGCGGGGAAGTTCAGCGGGGCCGCCTCGATCGTGGTCTTCCGGCCATGTCCGGGCCACCGACCCGGCGGCCGGCCTCCGGCGGACCGCCGCTCAGCGCAGCGGCAACCGCATGAGGACGCGCGGGAACCGGTTGAGCGTCGACGCCGTGTCGGCGGCCCAGGAGAAACCGGCGTGCTCGAACAGGGCACGGGTGCCGACGTAGGCCATCGTGGTGTCGACCTTCCGGCCCCCGTTGTCGACCGGGTAGCCCTCGATCGCCGGGGCCCCGTGGCCGCGGGCGTGCTCGACGGCTCCGTCGAGCAGGGCTCGGGCCACGCCCCGGCCCCGGTGGCCGCCGCGCACCCTGAAGCACCACACGGTCCAGACCGGGAGGTCGTCGACGTGGGGGATCGTCCGCCCGTGGGTGAAGGCGTGCAGCTCGGCCCGCGGGGCGACGCCGCACCAGCCGACCACCGTCCCACCGTCGTAGGCGAGGACGCCCGGCGGGGTCGGCCGGGCGCAGAGCTCCTGCACCACCCGAGGTCTCTCCCGGGCCTCCAGCGCGCGGTGCTCCCGGGACGGGAGCCGGTAGGTGAGGCACCAGCAGACCGCCGAGTCGGGGTTACGGGGGCCCAGGATGGTCGCGACGTCGTCGAACCTCTCGCTCGTCGCCGGTCGGATCGTGAACGGGGTGGGGTCCATGTTCGTTCCTCGCTGCCGGGCGGCGGCGTGCGCCGCGGTGAACGGATGAGCCGCCGCATGCCTCCATTGTCGGCCGGCACCGGCCGGAAGCAACGGCCGAGCTCGCCGTCCCCGGACATCGGCGCCTCGAACGTGGACACTGGACGGAAGAGGGTCCCCGTGGGTCTCCACGTCGGCCGCGGACGGCCTTCAGCACTGCCGATGTGCCCTTTCCGGCCGGGTGCCTGTCCCGGCCGGGGAACCACCGATCGGAGGAGACGCCGTGCGCGGGTCAGCCGTCGTTCTGGGAGCCGGTGTCGCCGGCCTCGCCACCGCCCGCGGCCTGCTCCGCGCGGGATGGGACATCCACGTGCTCGAGCGCTCGCCGGGTCTGCCGGACACCGGTACGGCACTGGGCATGTGGCCCGAGGCGATGCATGCCCTGGACCTGCTGGGTGCGGGCGATCAGGTCCGTGCCACCTCCGTCGAACAGCGGGGCGCGCGGCTCCTCCGGCCGGACGGCACCGAGATCGCCCACCTCGGCCCCGGGCGCACCGCCCGTCTGGTCCCCCGCCCCGCACTCCTGGCGGCCCTGGCCGAGGGCCTCCCCGCGGGCCTCATCACGTGGAACACCTCGGTCACCGACTCCGACGTCCTGCCCCCGGCCGACGTCGTCGTCGCTGCCGACGGCATCCACAGCCCCGCCCGCGTCGCCCTGTTCGGCACCATCGCGCGGCCGCTGGGCACGGTCGCCTTCCGCGGCACCGTCCCGGGGTCCGTTGGCGGGGTCACGGAGACCTGGGGCCCGTCGCGGCTCTTCGGCATCACCCCGCACGACGCCGAGAGCACCAACTGGTTCGCGAGCGTCCGAGCCGACCTCCTCGATCCGGTGCCGTCCCGGACCAGCGCCGCAGGCATCCTCCGCCGGCTCTACGGGAACTGGCACCCGGACGTGCGCCGCGTCCTGGACGCCCTCGGGGAACACCCGATCGACCGGCGCACCCTGCTCGACGTCGCCCCGCTGCCGTCCTACGTCAGCGGGAGAACAGCGCTCCTCGGCGACGCCGCCCATGCCATGGCACCGAATCTCGGGCGGGGCGCCTGCGAAGCGCTCCTCGACGCCACGGCCCTCGTCGAAGCGCTGACCGCGGCCCCCGACGTGCCCGGTGCCCTCCACCGGTACGACGACGCACGCCGCGGACCGGCCACCCGGACGGTGCGCCTGGCCCGTCTGGCGAACACCGTGAGCACCGCTCAGCATCTGCTTCCGGTGCGCAATCTCGTCGTGGCGGCGGCGGCACGGCTGAGCTAGCCGGTGCTGCGTGGTCGCGTGCTGTCAGCGGTGCCCGGTCATTCCGGGGCGCCGTCGCGGGCGCGGGACGTCCACGGGCCGTCGCCGAGCCTGGCGTAGGACCCGGCGACGATCTCCTCGAGGACGTCCAGGTCCACCGCGTCGAGGTCCTTGACGTAGATGCATCCCACTCCGGTGGTGTGCGGGCCCAGCCGCTCCAGGTTCTCGCGGTGGGCGTCGACGCCGTCGTACACGTAGATCGTCGTCGCGGACTTCCGGGCGGCGAAGCCCGCCGCGGGGGCGTCGCCCTCGTGCCCGCTGGTGTACCGGTAGTGGTACTGGCCGAAGCCCACGACGGTGCCCCACATCTCCGCCGGCTGCCCGGTGATCCGGGCGAACCACGGAACGAGCCGCTCGGCGTCCTCCCGCCGCCTCCTGGGCGTGACCCCGGCGAGGTACTCCTCGACCGGTTGACCTGTCTTCTCCACGATGGCTCCTCGGGGTCGCCGGGACGACGATCGTCTCAGCGATCAGGATCGCCGTTCCGTCGGACACGGCACGGACAGGGCGGGACGTGAGGTTCATGGTCCAGGCCACGTCGGCGAGTACGTCTTCCGGGCTACGTCCTCCCAAGTTAGGATGGAAGCACTAGATCCCCCTCGCCTCTCCACGATGCGCACCTGGGGGATTTTTTCTGTCCGGAACTAGGATCAGCTCCGTGTCCAGAGGTCGCATCCCGCCCAGACCCCGCTCTCGGGGCAACACCCACTACACGAAGCCGGCACTGTCCCACGCCGAACTGGTGCACCAGTGGACGGACAGGGGTATGGCGGTACCCGACCCGGATCGTGCCCTGCGCTATCTGCGACACATCGGCTACTACAGGCTCTCGCCCTACACGATCCCGTTCCAGGTCCGCGACGGATCGCCCCGATTCCGGCCCGGAACGACCTTTGACGACATCCTCGACCTGTACGTGTTCGACCGGCAATTACGCCTCTTGGTGCTGGACGCTCTGGAGCGGGTGGAGGTGGCAGTGCGTGCCGGCCTGACCGACATCATGTCCGAAAGAGCCGGTGGCCCCCACTGGTACGTCGATCCCATGCACTTCACCAATCGTTCGAAGCATGAGCGCCTGCTCGGCGAGATTCGGGACGAATGCGCTCAACAGCTACGGCGACAGCCAGAGCCGGCCGGGGACACCATGACCTACCCTTCGGCACTGGAGCACTACCTCACCACCTACGGGACCCCTGAGCTGCCGCCGTCCTGGGTGATGGTCGAGATGCTGACGATCGGGCAGCTGAGCCATCTGTACTCGAACATCTCGCCCCGCAGTGCCAGAACGGCCATCGCCCGGTCGTTGGGCCTGAACGAGGCGGTCCTGACGTCATGGTTGAAGACCTACGTGCGCGTCCGCAATGTGTGCGCTCACCACGGACGGCTGTGGAATGTGGGCCTCGGTGTCTATCCCGCTATACCTGCCGATGTTTCGGTCGCCTGGCTGTCCGATCGCACTGTCCTGGACAACGTTGACACGCGACGCCACCGCCTCTACCCGGTGCTCGTGTCACTCCAAACCGTACTTTCGACGGTGTCGCCGCACAGCACCTGGGCGCAGAGGCTTGTCCAGTTGCTGGAGCAGCACCCACAGGTACCACTTCCCGCGATGGGCATGTTCGACGGGTGGGCGGGGGATCCGTTCTGGACTGCTCACCTCGGGAGATGACGAGACCGCTGGGCCTTGGGTCCGGATCAGGTGAAGACCGGTAGTTTCGTGGAGTGCTCTGCGATCTGGATCTTCCGGGGTCAGCAGGGCTTGTAGAACTTCCCGCCCGGGGCGTAGCAGCGCGGACCGGTGTAACCGGGGATCTCGGCGGAGTACCCGGGAGGAGCCTGGTTCACGATGTTGGCTCCCGGGTTCGGGGCGGGCTTCGGGGCAGGAGCTGGTGCCGGCGCGGGAGCCGGCGCCGGTGCGGGCACGACCGCCCGGCGCGCGGCGTCGGCCGCCGCCTGCCGGACCGCTTCCGCCTGGCGTGCCAGCTCGGCCTGACGGGCAACCTCCGCCTGCCGTGCTGCCTCGGCCTGGCGAGCGGCCTCTGCATCACGTGCGGCTTCAGCCTCCGCCTGACGGCGCTGCTCCTCGGCCTGCGCCCGCTGTGCTGCCTCGGCCTCCGCCGCGCGACGCTGCTCCGCGCCGCGCTCCCGGAGCGCGGCGACGTCTGCCCGGACCCCCGAGATCCCGCCCTGGAGCGACGGCAGCCCGACCAGGTGGCGCACGTGCGGGTGCCCCTTCCCGTCCACGGCGTCGAGCGCCGCCAGGAACGCGACGGCGGCCGCGACCTCACCGGCCGGATCGGCGAGATCCGCCGGGGCGGGGTCGGCGAGCGCGCTCGTCGCCTGCTGCACCTGCGCCGGGATGGTGCAGCCATGGGCGGGATCGAGCAGACCGGCCTGCTGCTGCTCGGCCTCGGCGAAGGCCTCCTCGACGGGCGGCAGGAAGCGGTCGTTCGGGGCGACGTAGAGCGGCGTGCCCAGGCCCTGCCGGGCGATCTCGGCGTTGACCAGGGCCCCGTCCTCCAGGAAGTCCCCGGCCAGGGTGCGGCCGTAGGAGTCGGTGCGCTCTTCGTCGTACTCGAGGCCCACCACGGTGCCCGGTGGCAGGAGCTCCTCCAGCAGCGCGGTCGCCTCCGGGCCGAGGCACTCGACGATCACGTTGGGGTCCTTGGTCTCCGGGGTGTCGATGTTGAGCAGCCGCACGCGCACCACCTCCCCGCCCAGCTGGACGTCGACGGTGTCGCCGTCGATCACGCGGTCCACCACGGCGCGCTCGCCGCGCAGCTCCGGGGCGGCCGAGGCGTCGGCCGCGACCGGAGAGGTGCTCGACGACGACGTGTCGCCGGTCGAGGCCGCCGTTCCGGCGCAGCCGGTCAGGAGCGCGAGGACGAGCGCGGAGGCGCCCAAGCGGAGGGAGGCCGAGGGAGGCGTCATGGGGGTCCTGTCAGGAGAGCATCGGGTCTCCACCAGCCTATGGATGCGAATGCAATCACTGTGGAGGTGGTTGTCCCCAGTTCGGGGGCACCCGCAGCCTCGCGGCTCGGTCCGCAGCCAGTCGTCCCCGGCTGACGGCGTCATCAAGGGAAACGATGCCGCTTCCGCTTGATGTGTACTAATGCAAAGGCATTTGATCGGATGAACACTCACGTTCTCGAAAGCTGACCCCATGACGACTCTCGGCCACCCCGACCGACCTGTGCCCCCGCCGCGTGTTCAGCTGCTGCGCGACGAACAACGGATGGCTCGGTCACCGGCCGCCGCATCGAATGGAGCCCCACTCGTTGCACCCATTCGCTCCACGGGGTTCGCGGCCTTCCGGCTGCTCGGTCCACAGGAAGAGGTCGGCGCGTCGCAGCCTCAGTCATCGCTGGCGAACCGGAGTGCGGGTCAGGCAGTGATCGCCGAGACGCTCCGGATCCAGCACCAGGAACCGTCCCGGTCGTGGTGGCAGCGCCTGGTCGGGACCAGCCCGCTCAGCGACCGGAGCTACCCGTGGTTCAAGGGCGCGCTGGGGGAGATCTCGGTCGGGCAGATCCTGGCTCGCCTGGGCCCGGAGTGGACGGTGCTGCACGCCGTTCCGGTCGGCGCCGGAGCCTCGGACATCGACCACGTGGTGATCGGTCCGGCCGGGGTGTTCACCCTCAATACGAAGAACCACGCGGGCAGGGACGTCTGGGTCGGGGAGCGCGCCGTTCTGATCGACGGGCACAAGCAGCACTACCTGCCCCACGCCCGCCATGAGGCGGCCCGGGCGGCGAAGCGCTTGAGCGCCGCGGTGGGGGAGCCGGTGTCGGTCACGCCGGTGCTGGTGCTGATCGAGCCGAAGACGCTGACGATCAAGCAGCGCCCCGACGATGTCACCGTTGTCACTGATCGGGAGCTGCTGCGCCGGCTGCAGCGGCGCCGCCCCGTGCTGACACCCGAGCAGGTCACCCGGATCACGGCGGCAGCCGTGGTCCCGAGCACCTGGCACGACAACCCGGCGTCACCCGAGGACCCGGTGGAGCTGCGGAAGCGCTTTGCCGAGCTGCGAGCGTCCGTGCGGAGCGCACGACTCCGGCAGGGGTTGTGGCGGCTCGGAGGCCCGGTCGCTGCGCTGGTTCTGTTCTTCGGGGCGGAGCCGGGCCGGTCAGTACTGAGTGCTTTCTGACCGGTGCTCGATCTCGATCACCTGGCTAGGGTGGGAACGTGATGTGCTCCGCCGCTGTGCGCACCCGCTCCTGAGCTCGCCGAGGCCCCGTGCTTCGGACACGAGCCCTCCCATGACCTGCCCCAGGTCGCGGATTCCCACACGTTCCAGGAGACGGACCATGCTGCTTCGCACCTTCCACGCCGACGACCTCGAGGCCCTGATCGACCTCACCGTCCGCGCCTTCGAGCCCATCCAGGACGGCATCCGGCACCAGCTGGGGAATGAACTGTTCGCCCGGCAGAACGGGCAATGGAGACAGGACTACCGGGACACCTTGGCTGAGCTCACCGGTCCGGGTAACCAGCACCGGTTCCTCGTCGCCGACCTCGACGGCGCACCCGCCGGCTACGCCGCGTGGAGCACCCACCCCGGCCCCGCCGGACCGCAAGGAGAGATCATGCTGCTCGCCGTCGACCCCAGGCATCAGCGAAGCGGTCTGGGCCGTGCCCTGATCGACGCGGTCTGCGAGGCGATGCGCACGGCCGGTTGTGTCGTGGTCTGGATGGGCACCGGCGGCGACGAGGCGCACACGTCCGCCCGTGCCGCCTACGCCACCGCGGGGTTCATCCCTTTGCCCACGGTGTTCTACAGCCGCGTGCTCTGACGCCGGTCCGAGCGCTGCCCGCGGCCGGTTCCATGCATGGTGGCGGCATGGGGCAGCTGCGTGCTGTCGAGTCGCAGCTGACTGAGCCTCGAAGGCTCCGGCCGCTCTGCACCCCCGTGGCCGGGCGCCTCAGCGCAGCGGCGCCGAGAACACCTGGAGCGTCCGTGCCCGCTCTTGCGCGCACGTGCCTTGCTCGCGCACAGTTCCGGCATGACGAGGACGAAGCAGCCCTGGTTCGTGGCGGCCGTGGTGATCGCGGTCCTCACCCACCTGGTGATCGGATACTTCTACCTGGCCAGCGGCCTGATGGCTCCGCTGTGGGCCGTGTCGCTCCTGCTCGTGTGGTGGCTGGTCCTCGTCTACGCCGTGGTGCGGCTGGCGAGGCGCCGGTCCTACCTGGTGCTGCTCGTCCCGGTCGTGGCCGCCGCGACATGGTTCGTCGTCATGGGACTCGGCGGTGCAGTCCTGGGCTGGACGGCCTGACGGGGCCCACTCCATCCCGGCCACGGCCCGCGAACCTGTCGGGAAGGGGGTGCCGAGGTCACGAGACCTCAGCACGCCCTTTCCAGCACGTTCCTGCTCATCCGGAGGAGGAATCGGTCACCCCGACCCCGGCGTCCTCCGCGGCCACCCGCGCGTAGGACGCCGAGACCCGGCGGTAGACCGGTGTCAGGAAGGCCAGCAGCGCGGCCACGATCATGATGATCCCGGCCACCAGGAACACCAGGGCGATGCCGCGGGAGGTGCCCTCACCCAGCAGCGGGGCCAGCTGGGCGGCGCCCTCCTCGGACCGCGCGTACGGAATGATCCAGAACTGGGCGATCGGCGCGATGAGGAACGCGGTGATCGGCGCCGCCGCGGACTCGAACGCCATGGCGAACCCGAACACCCGGCCCTGCCGCTGCAGAGGCACCACTCGCTGGATGATCGTCTGCTCGGCGGCCTCCACGAACGGGAACAGGCACATGTAGAGCCAGATGCCGGCGATGTACAGCCACGCCCACTCCCGCAGCGTGAACACCGCTCCGAGGACCCCCATCACGATCACCGCGACGAGCATGGTGCGCAACGGGTTGGAGCCGAGCCCGAACTTGCCGATCAGCGCGCCGCCCACGATGAACCCGGTGGCGCCGAGCGCGAAGAAGGCTCCCCACAGCTCCACGGGGAACAGTTCCAGGCCGTAGGGATCCATCAGTGCCATGTAGACGCCACCGATGAAGTTGTTGAACGTGGAGAACAGGATCAGCGCGAACAGCCCGGAGACGGCCAGCACAGCGGCGTAGGAACCGCGCAGGTCGAACCCGCCGTGGGCGTCCGTGGCGGCCGGGCGCACCTCCTCGGGGATGCTCAGCGTGAGCAGGTGTGCGAACGCCAGCGTCGAGAGCACCACGGCGACGACGATCGTCCAGCCCATGCCCATCAACCCGATCGACAACCCGGAGAGCACCGAGGTGACGATGAACATCAGCCCCTGCACCATGCCCACCAGTCCGTTCGCGTTGGCCCGCCGATCCGGCTCGATGAGGATGGTCACCGTGGTGGACAGGGCGATGTTGCGCATGTTCTCCACCACGCCGCCGATCAGGATGACCAGGGTGAAGACCCAGAACCACGGCTGGGTCAGGTCCAGCAACGAGGCCGTGGGCGTCAGCAGGAACATGACTCCGGACAGCGCGAACATCACCAGGGTGAAGCCCCCGGCGAAGCGCATCACGGCCAGCTTGCGGTAGCGGTCCACGAACGTGCCGAAGCTGATGCTGGAGAGCGCGATCAGCAGCATGTACGCGCCGCCGATCACTCCGGTGGCGATCACGTTGCGCGTCTCCAGGTACACCCAGAACGTCAGGGAGAACCACAGGTAACTGGTCGTGATGTTGGCGAGCGCGGTGTTTCCCAGGATCCCGGCGAAGGTGCGGGACCGCTGTGCCGGAGTGCGCAAGGACGTGTTCACGGCATCGGGATCGACCAGCTCCGGGGCCTGCCCGTCCTCGCCCGGCGGGGACGGGAGGATCGGGTCCGCGGGGAGTCCCGGGCCGCCGTCGGAAGCTGCTGCGGCCCGAGGCAGGGCCGGTTCCTGCTCGTTCATGGGGCCCACTGTAGTGACGGCCGCGGACAGGTTAAGCTGCGTCTCCACGTGCTCTGCGTACTCGTGCAACTGCTCGATTCCCATCACCGTTGGACGGGGCCGGGAATCGGGAAGGGCCGCGCTCCTGGGCGTCACGGAACGGGGAGTTGCCGGAACCGTGGACTCTCCGCTCCATGCGTCTGCACCATTGAAGGGTGATCGACACCCGACAGGAACTGATCGGCGCCCTGCACGAGGCGGCCGAGATCGAGCACGGCCTGATGATCCAGTACCTCTTCCCGGCGCTGTCGCTCAAGAAGCGCACGGACGAGGACATCACGGCCCCGCAACTGGCCCTGGTGCGCTCCTGGGAGGCGACGATCCTCGGTGTCGCCGTCGAGGAGATGGGCCACCTGGGCACGGTGTGCAACCTGCTGGCCGCCATCGGAGAGGGCCCGCACCTGGGCCGGCCCAACTTCCCTCAGACCGTGGGCTACTACCCCTTCCCCTTCGACCTCGTCGAGTTCGGCGACGAGGCCCTCTACCGCATGCTCGTCTTCGAGCTGCCCCGCGGGGAGCCGCTGCCCCCGCCGCCGCACGTCCCGGCGGAGGCGCGCACCGCCGCCCTGCGCCTGGCCCCCGATCCGCTGGAGTACCAGTACGTGGGGGAGCTCTACGACAAGATCTGCCACGGCTTCGCCGTCATCCCTGAGGACGAGCTGTTCATCGGCCCGCCCGCCGCCCAGGTCGCGGACACCTGGTCCGTGGCTCTGGACCTGCGCCCCGTCGTCGACCGGGCCGCCGCGCTCGCGGCGCTCGACGACATCATCGAGGACGGTGAGGGCGCCCCCGAGGACCGAGCAGGCTCCCACTACGACCGGTTCCGCACCATTCGCCGGCAGTACGCCGAGCAGGGCTACTTCGCGGCGGCCCGGCCGGTGGTGCGCAACCCGCAGACCCGCGAGCACCGCGACGCGGACCCGGGCGGCACGCTGCTCACCCACGAGCCTGCCGTGCGCGTGGCGGAGGTCTTCAACATGGCGTACGCGGTCACGCTCACCGTCCTGCAGCAGGTCTTCTCCCCGGCGGGGGAGAGCCAGGAGCAGCGGGAGGTGCTCAAGGCCTCGGCCGGGCAGCTGATGAGCACGGCCGTGCGCCCGCTCGCGGAGGTGCTCACGGAGCTGCCCGCCTTCACCGACGACGACGGACCCCGGGCCGCGCCCACGTTCGAGCTCTACGGAGAGGTCACCCTCTCGCCCTTCCGCGAGGCCCGGTGGACACTCCTGCTGGAGCGCCTGGACGCCCTGGCGGACGAAGCCTCCGACCTGGCCCTCGTCCACCCCCGCCTGGGCTCCATCGGACAGACCCTCTCCTTCCTGAGGCGCCGGATCGTGGAGGTGGCACGGTGATCGAGCTCCGGTTCAGCGGCTGGTTCCAGTGCCGACTGGCCACGGACCCCGACCCCTACGACGAGCCCCGCGGGGTCTCCGGGTACGTGCACGCGTATGTGGGGGAGCCCGACCTCGACCGCACCGTCGTGTTCCAGGACCCGCCCTTCAGCCGGCGCCTGGGCCCGCCGGTGGGCGTCGTCGTCGACCGCGTGCACGACGACGGGCTCCCGGTGCCCGATCATCCGCTGCTCGGCGCACGGGTGGACCTGCTCGACGGGCCTGTTTTCGAGGGTCGCAACGGCGTGATCGCCGACGACGGGCTGGAACCGGTCCATCCCTTCGTGCTGCAGATCGCCAAGGACGGATTCACCCTGGTGCGCGCCATCGCACCGGCCGACCCCGGCTATCCCTATCCGGAGCTGCTGGCCGCCGGCGTGGAAGGGGCGCCGGAGGAGATCCAGGAGGCCACCGGGATCCCGGACCTCCTGGCTGTCTGGCGCGAGCGTGTCGCCGAGCTGCACCAGGACCTCGACGGCCTGGCGGAGCCCGAGCGCACCGGCACCCGCGAGCGCCTGGCGTTCCTCGAGGGCCAGCTCGCGGCGGGCGGCGGCACGGCCCGGTTCTTCGCGGCGCGCATGCGCTACGAGTACGAACTGGGCTCGGAGGTCACCCTCGAGGACCCCGAGGGGTGGCTGCCCGAGGCGGCCGGCGCCGAGGCGCCGTGGCCGGTGCGGTTCTGGTTCGGCGGCTGGGACGCCGACGTGCTGTGCGGCTTCGCCCGCGGCACGCTCGTCGTGGGCGCACCGCCCGCTCCCCGGGCCGGGCGCCCGCTCCGGGTCACCGACCGGCGGCCCTGACCGGGCGGCCGCGCACGACGACGGCGAGCAGGGCCGCCAGCGCGGTGAGCCCCAGGACCGCCCCGAAGACGAGGGCGCCGCCGACGGCCCGGGTGGCCGTGGCCCCCGCCCAGGCGTAGGCCAGGGCGGGCACCAGGTTGCCCAGGACACCGGCGGCCAGCACACCCGGCCACCGCATGGTGGTGGCGCCCGCGAGCACGGACACCGTCTCCGCGAGCACCGGGACGGGCCGGGTGGCCAGCACGGCCAGCCACCCCCATCGGCCCAGCAGGCGCTCGGTCCGGGCGCGCAGGCGCGGGTTCGTGAGCCGGCGCATTGGATCCCGGACGACGCGCCCCGTCAGGAAGCCGATCAGCGTGGCGGCGGCACCGCCCAGCAGGGACAGTCCTGCCCCTCCCCAGACGCCGAACAGCGCCCCGTGGGCGATCATGACGAGGCTGGAGGGCACGGGGATCACGACGTCGAGGCTCAGCAGTCCGACGCCGATTCCCGCCGCCAGGGCGCCCGAGCGGCGCATCAGTGGCACGGGGTCGGTGAGCACGGGGATCTCGAGCAGCACGGCCAGGACGTACAGACCCAGCACCACGGCCAGGACTCCGCCCGTCAGCAGCAGGTAGCCCCTCACGGTTGCTCCGGCCGGCAGCGCGGCCTCTGTCCTCGGTGCATGGCGCGGCCCTTCCGCAGGGGCTCCGGAAACGGCTTCCCCGGGTCGTCGCCCGGCCCGGGGTGTCCGACACCGTCACTATAGGACGCTCTGCACCGTCACGGCTTCTGTGCCGTCCTCATCCGGGTTGCGCCTCTGTCCGGGGCGCAGTCACCGAGGAAGACCAGGCTGCGCTGCAGCGTGTGCCACCAGCCGTCCCAGCCGAGCTCGTGCAGCGGCACCCGGTCCTCCGGGGGAATGGCCAGGCGTCCGATCACCGTGTACACCGACAGCACAGCGGCTGTGGCGACCACCAGGAACAGGTCCGTCATCATGGTGAGCTCCTTGCGTGTCATGCCGGCCCAGTCCGGCTTGTTCTCACGCTGACAAGCCTCGTCGAGTCGCATCAGCCGCACGAGTGGCAGAAATGACGACTGTCGGTCATTTTCTGCCATCTCTGCCGGTAGGTCGTCTCGCAGTCAGGCAAGGGACGCTCATTCGGCCGTGGCCGCGATCGGGACCGGTGGTCTCGGCCGCGTTGTCGCGGCCGAGGCGGTGCTCACGAGATGGTCGCGAAGCGACGGCGGTACTGCTGCGGGCTGAGCCGGCGGATCCGGGTGAAGTGGTGGCGCAGCGTGGCCGCGTTGCCGAAGCCCACGTCAGCGGCGATGCGCTCGACGGGCAGATCGGTCTCCTCGAGGAGCTGCTCGGCCCGGTGCAGGCGCCGTGCGGTGATCCAGGCGTGCGGCGTCGTGCCCGTCTCGTCCCGGAATCGGCGGGCAAAAGTGCGCGGGGACATGGCCGCGCGCCGGGCCAGGGCGTCGACGTCGAGCGGCTCATCGAGATGTTCCATGATCCAGGTGAGCAGCGGGTCCAGCGTCTCGGCCCGGTGCTCGGGGACCGGGTCCTTGATGAACTGGGCCTGTCCGCCCTGGCGCTGCGGCGGCACGACCATGCGCCGTGCCACGGTGTTGGCCGCCGCCGAGCCGAACTCCTGGCGCCACAGGTGCAGGCTGGCGTCGAGGCCCGCGGCGGTGCCGGCGCTGGTGAGGATGGTGCCGTCCTCGACGTAGAGGACCTCGGGCACCACCTGTGCGGCGGGGAACCGCTCGGCCAGTTCGCCGGTGTGCATCCAGTGGGTGGTGCAGCGGCGACCGTCGAGCAGGCCGGCCGCCCCCAGCACGAAAGCGCCCGAGCAGATGGACATGAGCCGGGCGCCACGGTCGTGGGCCGTGCGCAGCGCCTGGAGCACGTCCGCCGGGGCCGGGACGTGGCGGGACATCGCCGGGAGGACCACGAGATCCGCCTCGGCCACCCGGTCGAGCCCGTGCTGGACCGCCAGGTCGAAGCCTGCGATCGTGCGGACCGGCCGCCCGTCGGGGCTGCACACGGCGAAGTCCATGACCGGCAGGCCGTCGGCGGAGCGGTCGATCCCCCAGGCCTCGCAGGCCACACCGAGCTCGAAGGGGGAGACCTCGTCGAACACGATGACGGCCACGTTGCTGATCATGGATCCATGCTCCCAGGCGCCTGGCAGGAAGTCGATGGCAGTCGGAAAGTTGACACTCGCGGCGGGACGGGCAGGCGAGGAGAATCGAGGCCATCAGCATCGATGCGTGGGCCGACGGGAAGAGGACGGTGAACGATGGAGAGCACGGGTGAGGGCGAGCGCTCGAAGGTGGCGGTTTTGGGCGCGACCGGGCAGCTGGGCACACGGGTGGCGGCACATCTGCGCGAGCGAGGGTCCGACGTCGTCGAGGTCTCGCGCCGGCAGGGCACCGACGTCTACTCCGGTGAAGGTCTGGACGCCGCGTTCGGCGGGGTCTCCACCGTGGTGGACTGCCTCAACCTGGAGACGCTGTCCCGCCGTCGTGCCGTCGACTTCTTCACCACCGCCGCACGCAACGTGCTGGCCGCGGCACAGCGGACGGGAGTGTCCCGGATCGTGTGCGTCACGATCATCAACGCCCGGGAACCCGAGGTGCACCGGTGGCTCGGTTACTACGCGGGCAAGGCCGCCCAGGAGCAGGCCTACCGTGCCGGGCCGGTCCCGGTCACCGTCGTGGCCTCGGCGCAGTGGTACGAACTGGCCGAGACCCTGCTGTCGCAGATCCGCATCAGCCCGTTCTCCGCGGTGCCCGGGATGCGCTCCCAGCCGCTGGCCGCCGAGGAGGCCGCCGCGTTCGTCGCTGACCTTGCCGTGGAGCCGGACGGCACTGCGACATCCGACGACGCCGTCATCGCCGGGCCCGAGGTCCGCGACATGGCGGAGCTGGCCCGTGCGATCAACCAGCGCCGAGGAGGGCGCCGGAAGGTGCTCCGGGTGCCGGTGCCCTTCAGTGCCCTCGGCAACGGGGGCCTCCTGCCCCAAGGGGACTTCACGACCGCCCCGACCCGGTTCGAGGACTGGCTCCGCGCCACCTCGTGAGGGTTGTGCCCGCCGGTGCCTGCGTGCGTGTTCCGGGCGGCACGATCAGCTCAGACGGCAGCCGTCGAGTAGCCCGGTTCACCGACTCGTCCGGCCGGCACGGCCCATGGTCCGTCCTTGCCGAGTTGCGTACCATCACTCGGCGGCCTCGAGCAGGTCGTCCAGGATCCGGTTGCGCGGCGTTGACCCCCAAAGAGGGGTTTCTTGAGATCGACACCAAGCTTCTTGATGACGATGTCGAACTCGACGCCGCTCCGGGGCAGCAAGCTCTGCCTGACGATCCCGCCGCCAACGCTGTCATCCGCAGTGCCTTCCAGTCTGACTGGAGGGCACCTGGACAAACTCTTATCGCTGTGTGCGTCCGATCCTTGCATATGCTCGCTGTTCTGTTGGAGATGCTGCTGGTCATCGGATCCCAGCCCTCTTCCGGGCGGTCGACCGCGGGACGGGTTCTGGCCGCCGTCTGCGCCACCGCGTACGGAGGACTGGTCGCCAGGGATCGGCGCGGCAATGTCCAGTGGTGGCTGCAGCACAACTCGTCGCTGTCGGGATCAGTAGGGCCGGGGATCATGGGCCTGTGTCGTCGTCAACGACGAGCGCTTCATGGAGGATGCTCTCTCAGGGTGTCGTCCGAGGCCGCTACGGTGGGAATAGCGCAGATGCATGGGACTGGCCGGTGAGAGCGCGGCAGAGGAGCAACAACGTGGACAGGAACGTCGAGCAGTATGCCGGGGGAACTCTGGCCCGTCCACAGGGGCGGGACCGGCAACTGGCTGGGGCTGGCCGTAGCGTGCAGGACGGCCAGGTGTGGGACGGCGAGGTCCTAACCCTGGACGACTTAGGGGCAGTCCTTCCATCGGGTGGCGGACCCGCGATCGGCAGTGTTGTAGTTGAACTTGCCGGGGTCCGGAGGGTCGGCGGTACCGCAGGCCCTCCGCGGTTCGTGCAGCGCCGAATCGGGTGGTTGGCTCAGCGGGACGGATTGGTGATGATCGAAAGCCATTTGGGTCTCCGCGCTCGGCCTGACGGAAAGTTCACGCGCGCGGGACGCTGGACCCAGCACGCGGTTGACGTGCTCGATGCCTCCGCCCTGCCGCAACGTACTGTGGGTGACGTGCGGGACGACGCCCTGTCCGGTCTCGGCGCCGAGGTCGATGCACGGCACCAAGAGGACTCGGAGGATTCCCGGGATCCGATGCTGGCGTCCGGCCGGCTCGCGCTTTCGTATCTGCCGCACGACGTTCGTCTGGGAGTGGCCCAGATTGTTCCTTCGCCCGAGTTCTGCATCGGTCGAGCCGTGCGCCACACGGATGGCTCCGGTGCCATCTCTCGGCACCAAATCCAGGTTCTCACTCTGCAGGGCCGGCGGGGTGTCGTAGTGGTGGCCTCTACTCAGGGCACCAGTGGGTGGTGGCAGGTCGAACAGGTCACGTACGACCTCCTCATCCGTCCCGGCACAGCACTGTCCGGCGCGGAACGATCCGGGGAGATTCCCCGGTGACCGCAGGGGCCGGCGCGCGGACCTACTATGAGATCCTCGGCGTCGCCGAGGACGCCACTGAGCAACAGATTCGTGACGCCTATCGGGCGAGAGCTCGCGCTGTCCATCCCGACGCCGGTGGCAGCACCGAGGACATGGCTGCCATCAACTCGGCGTACCGAGTGCTCCAGTCCCCCCATCGCCGCGCGTCCTATGACACCGTGCTGGCTAGGGACCGGGCCGCCGCGGAGGCAGGCGGCGACCCGGATGCAGGGACGGAGCCGCCGCCGACCAGATCGCCCACGTGGGGCCGGTCTGCAGGCTGGGGCGACCCGTCCGGATCGTCGAGGGCAGGACGCGTTCCCCGGCGACCTACGCCTCGGCGTCCGGACCCGCGCAGGCCGCCGTCACGGGAATCGGATTTCCCTCGGAACGGGCGGGCCGGTTCCGATCCGGTGCTGGACGTCGACCCGGACGGGCTGAGCTGGCACCCAGTAGACGAAGCCATTTCGGTAATCCCGGGTCCGCCGCGGTGGCTCCCGCGACAGCGCCGAACACGGATCCTCGCGGGGGCCTTGGTGCTTTGGGCCCTTTGGATGGCGTTGCCGTTGCTCACCGGGTCGTGGGTCGTGGTGCCCTGGTTGGTCGCCTGGACGGTCACGCTGTTCCTCTCCCGCTCCGGTTGCATCGGTGCGGGGGTGCACATCGTCGCCGGTGTGACAGGACTTGGCCTCGCGGTGGTGCTGCAGGGTGGGATGTCGGACGAACCCTCATCTCGCGTGGCCCAAGCATGGCTCGTCGCCGGGATGATCCTCTACTTCGTGGCCGGTGCCGCCTGGCGCCGACCGGCGCAACCGCTGCCCCGTTACCTGCCGATCCCGGAGGCCGGTATCCGGGAGTACTTCCGCTGGGGCCACGTGGATCCGGTCCAAGCCGGGACCACAGCCACCGCGCGACAGGCCGCAGCCCTCACATGCCAATTGATCGACATGCTGAGGTCCCGTCTACCGGGACTGCGAATGGCTGTCCGGGTCGGGACGTCTCGGGGCCGACCGGTGCCCCACGTTCTCGTCTGCGGGCGCCGGATTGCGCTGGTGTACTCCGTGCTCGGTCTGACTGGTGACTACCGCTGGGATCGGGGCACGCTGGCGTACATTGCCCCCACCGGTGCCACGGAAGCTCTGTTGAGCAGTCCGGGCTCCGACCTGGCCGACATGCGGACTCTATTCCCCGAAGCCCGTGTCCGAACCTGGGTGGTCGTGCACCCGGCCGGGAACGCCGATCCGAATCTGCTCGTCCAGGGGCAACCCCGTGGTGTGCGGGTGACCTGGGCCCAGGACTTTCTCGAAGAAGTCGGCTCCTGGTTCTCGGCCGGTTCCCCGACGATCGTCCGTCAGGATCTGCTCACGCGCCTGGTGCACACGACGGTGTGACCGTGCCGAGAGCCCGTCCTCGTGCATCGGCCCGGATCGCGTCTGCTCCTCGTTGGCGCGAGGATACGGCCTCGGTCAGAGGCGGAGGGCCGCCCGAGCGGACGCCTGGCCCTCCTGAGGAACCGTGACGGCCGTTCCGTGCTCGTTGGACACGGTGCCAAGCTGCGCTAGCACGTTTCAGCAGCCCTCTGTGCTCCTCCAAGCGTTCGTGGCAGACGGGAAACTAGAGAGGCGGGTCTCCCGCACGGCGCGCACTATGTGCCGGTGGAGAACGAGCGTGGAGGATCTTCGATCACGCCCTCGCCGACCGCCGGGACGGCCTGGGCCGGGAGGTCCGGCACAGGTCTGGACGATATTCAACCAGGCGTCGGTGTCGGGCTCATCGGCCGTGACGTCGCAATCCTTCCAGCGGTCGATGATATGGAAAATACCGTTCTCGTCAACCTGCGCGGTGCCGCCGGTCTTGCGAACCATCGGTCAGGGAGGAGCGCTACGAAGGTTCTACCTTGTCCCCTTGCGCCGGGTGGTCAGGTGCCGGTCCGTAGCCATCCCAGTGCTCGTCCGACCTCGATCGGCCAGAGCTCCTGAACGTTGAGGAGCCGCTCGAGGATCAGGTCCCGGTCGACGATTCCCTGCTGGAGCAGAGCGCCGACGAACGCCTGGTCCTTCTCACGGTAGGCCAGCAACTTCGCCACACACAGGTCTTCCTTGTCCAGGCACAGGCCAGTGAACTGTTCGCCGGTGCCCACCTTGCGGGTATTCTCATTGCTGACCACGACCAAACGCTCGCGCCAGCCATCCGGCAGCTTCGCCGTCGTGTCGTCCACGCCGTCCAGGAAAAAGCCGTGTGTCTGGTCGAAGTCCGACCACTCGCCGGCAACCGCCGAGAGCTCATCGGACAGATCGAGGACCGTTTGCGGATCGTCGTCGATGGGCAGGATGTCGACCTCCGTGGACATCGTGGCTTGATCGGGCAGCTCGTCCTCGTGTAAGGAACCCAGGATTGACTGGGAACCCACGATGATGACCTGGTCTCTGCGGATGATGCTGCAGGCGGCGCGGATCGCGTGCTCGAGCTGGTAGCGGTGCACTCAGCGTCTCGGCAACGACTTCAGGATGGACAGCCGTTCTGCCTGGCTGATCAGGCCCCCCATTGGGGAAACTTCACGCATCTCAATGCTGCCGGGGTCGGCAGAGGCCAGGACTGTCCTAAGGGTCTCCACATCGTGGGTGTCCACGATGCGGCGCCAGCGGTCAAGGTTCTCGACGTGCGGATGCCCTTGCACCGAGCTGCTGAGTCGCTCGAGGTTCTGAAGGATCCGCGGCGTCCAGGAGGACAGGGTCTCCTCGTTCAGCCTGGAGACCAGCGACCGGTGCAGCATCAGGGTGCGCAGGCTGGACCAGCTCATCTCGGTGTCCTGGGACATCGCTCCTCCGCTCCTTCTAGTAACCGAATTCTACCGTCGGACAGGATTTCCGTGCGAGCCAGCGGCTCATCCGCCGGCGCTCAGGTGAACCTTCCCAAACCTGCAGACAAAATGGTCACCGGTTCAGCTCCACCGATCAGTGGGGTCCCTCCGGGGATGGGACTCAACGGCCAGGGGTGTAGGGAACTCAGGTGGGATTCGGGTGTGCGGTTCCCCGTCGGGACGACCGGGAACCGCACACCCGGCTCTGGTGCGTGGGGTCAGCGCACGCGGATGTAGACGGGACCGGAGCCGACGTTGACGGTCTGGATGACCGTCTGGTTGCCGTTCCAGCCGCCGTGGACGGCCTTGCCGCCGCCGATGTACACGGCGATGTGGGCGAAGCCCATGCCGCCGTTGGCGTAGTAGACCAAGTCACCGGGCTGGGCCTGGGCGGCGGAGACCTGGGTGCCGAGGCTCAGGTAGGAGGCCGGCCACCCGTGGTGGTTGATCCCGGCCGCGCGCAGGGCCTTGGTGACCAGGGCGGTGCAGTCCTGACTCACGCCGAGCTGGTTCTTGGCCGCGGCGGCGATGGTCGCGGCCTTGCCGGACTGGGACTGGGTGCTGACCAGTTGCTGGGGAGCTGCGGCGGGGGCGGCCTGGGCTGGGGCCACGCTGCTGAGCGTCAAGGCGCCGGCGGCGAACGCCAAGGTCGCGGTGCGTCCGATGCGGAACGAGCTCTGGGCGCGGTGGCGGGGCGTGCGGGACTGGAAAACGGGCATGAGTGATGTCCTCCCTCTTGCCTGCGAGGTGAGCTGTCGGATGCGGGTGGGAGACACCCGGTCGCAGGGTTGGGGGCCCTGACGACTTAACCCCTAGGTCCCGGGGGTGGGACCCTTCATGGTTCCCCCGCTTCTGCCGAGCGATGTGTTCTGGGGGCCCCGGGCACCGGCAGAATTCGGCGATGTGCACGGGGGCACCGATCGGAGAGGCGATCGACACGAAAGGGATACTAACCGAAAAATAACGGAAAAGTCACATTTTGATCACGGGTGTGTCTCGGCTTCTGCGCCGGCCCAGCCGTGCACCCCCGCACCCAGCCGGGGTTGCTTGGTGGGGCGCGCCGATGGAGATCCCCAAAAGGCTCAGCTCGGGACGAAAGTTGCCTTGACCTGCGGTTCTACCCAACTCGTGCCAGCGGGCGAGCGCGCTCCGTCCCTGGAGCGGGGTGTCCGGTGGTGACATCCGCGTCATGGCGCGACAGTTTGCCGGGAAAGCTCCACGGAGCCTTTGATCGTCGACGTGAGCGGCCTTTCTTCTTCGGATCGGAAAGGACGCTTTCTTTAGTCCGTCCCAGGGTCCACTCAGTAGTTCACTAAAAGAAAAATTGTATTCGTGATGATTGCCCAGGGTGGATCGGCTTTCTTTACGGACGCTTCCGGGGCGCGTGCTCTGCATCGCGTGCCATGTGTACATCGGGGCGGTGCTCGAAGAGCCTTCCCGCACGCGTGGCCACTCCTCACACTGTCGTCGACAGCGGGGGGCGCCCCGGGCCTGGCCAGCCGGCGCCGGCCTGGGCGATGTCGAGCCAGGCGTCGGCGTCGGGTCTCACCGCGACGAGCTCCCGTCCTGACGGTGCCGCCGCCGGGTGGCGAGCAGGGGGAAGTCCAGGGCCGGGCCGTGGACGCGCTGAGCCGCCTCGGCCGGCTCTGAGGCCCGGGTCTCGTCCTCGTGGGTGAGCTCGACGCGGAACGGCTCGGCCGGCGGTTCCAGTCGACGCTGGCGGAAGGCGTAGTCGCGGGTGGCCACGCCCAGGTGGGCGACATGCCGTAGCCAGTGCGAGGCGACCGGGGCGACCCCGAGGGCGTCGCGGACGTCCTAGCCGTGGGCGAAGGTCTCCATGATCCGGGCGCTGGCCATCATGGGCGCCCCCATGGGCGGGCCGATCCACGGAATGCGCTCGCCCTCTGTCAGGGCTGCGAGCCGCTCGAGCACGCGGCGCCGACTGTCCTGCCAGGACGCAGGATCTCGGCCGGGGCCGGGCGGTGCCCTCCTCAGCGGCCGGGTCAGGGCAGGTCCTCGGGGAACTCTACGACGAATGGCCTCGCATATGTCTGCGGGCGGGCGAGGGCGGTCTGGGCAACTCCACCACCCTGGCAAAGTCATCGGCGACTAGAGGCCAGATCAGCCGAAGACCGTCCTCGACCGAGTCGATCCTCTCCACCATGGGGCCGAAGACGACAAAGTCATGCGGAATGATCCTGCTGGCCCTGTCCCGTCGCTCCAAGGGATCGGGGAAACGCAGTGCTCCCTTCTCGGCGACGCGGCGCCAGACTTCCGATTCGCCCTCGACGTTTCGGAAGAGGTCGTCGTAAACCGGGAGCGGGTCGCTGTATCCCCCGTCGCGGAGGAACCGGAACCCCCAGGTACGCCCTCGAGTGGCCCAGATGAGGGTCATCAGGGGCTCCTGAGAAAGATCTTTTGGTCTTCTGCATTTTCCAAATCGATCTTAAATTGGGTCAACGTGGCCTTCAAGTAGTCCCGCCTGGCGAGTGCGTCAGCGTTGAGTGCTCGGAGTTTGTCCCCGGCGACGTTCGCCGCATTGTTCACGACGTCAGGATTGAGGAGGCTCAATACCAGACCGATCTTGCCAGCCCGCTTGCTCTTGGTTCCGAGTAGTGCCGCAACCATGAGCGGGACTGCGCCTTTGGTGACCAGTTTTTCGCCGACTCGTCCGGGGAGTAGTTTCAGTTGGGCCCACCGGACATGTCGCTCGAACGGGAGTAGGGCAGCCAACGGCAGGATCAGCTCCAGGCCGATGCGCTTGGTCACCTCAATCCTGCCCGGCTCGAACTTCGCCGAGGAAATCAGCATGAAGTCTTCGCCGACTGACAGTGCATCGTTGGACTCCACCAGTCCGGCGATCACCCTGCGGAGTTCGTCCACGTCATCGGATGCCTTTTCTACAAGAAGGTCCCTAAAGGCGAACACATCCATGTCCGGCAGCAGATCGGACTTCGACAGGGCCATTATCCAAATGCGCGGGAACTCGCTGAGCGGTTTACCATCCTCCAACAAGTCGTCTTTGAGCGACAACAGTCCGTTGCGGAAGTTGGTGAACAGCGACTTTAGATACCGTTCTTCCTCTCCCGAGTGGTCGAGCAACCGTTGGCCGTCCACCAACAACAGCGCGATGTCAGAGCTCAGCAGATCTCTGAACGCGCTAATCCTGCGCTGGGCTTCTTCTGGTCCGCTGACGCCCTCCTCGAACCATTCTCCTGGGTAGTCGTGCCAGACAAGGCGCAGGGCGTCGAAAGGACGGCTCTTCATTGCTTCAGCATCTGCCCCATCCTTCAACTTGACGGAAAACGAGTAGGACGTAGCAGAGAAGCGATTCTGATTGGGCAGTTGAACAGCATTCTTCATCCCCAGATAATTTCGGTGCAGTCGATTCCCCTGCCCGAAGTTATCAGCCACGACGTGGAACAGGTTCTCCCGCAGGTAATCGGGTTCTTGCGCAGCCCCATAGAACGAAGAGAGCATGACAGTCTTACCGCTACCGCTCTCACCAAACACCGCAATGTGCTGCTCGAGCGCTCTGCTTCGTCTCATACAGAGAGCGTACGGGAGTCGACCTCCGGCAATGTGATCGCTCCCGCCGCGCCGTTGATCGTGTCCACCAAGAAGAACACCATGGCAGCTAAGTGGCGCCAATCTCTTCACTGCTGGATCAGTACTGACGTGTGGGCATGTCCAATAGGAACGAAGATGAATCAGGTGGAGCGCCGGTTACTCCGCCGGATACGCCCACTCCCAACCTTGAGTTCCCGGGCTCTGCCCCAGAAGGTCAGGGAGGATGATGACCCCTTCAGGGGTGGGGACGTCGAAAATGAGTGTGCCTTCGGCCTTTTCTCCGGCATGGACGTCCGTTGCGATGGCCGACCCTTCGGGTAGGCAGCCGTAGCCGTTGCCGATGATGTCATTGCCAGGGGTGACGGTCCCGTCCTTGTCCACCGTGCGGAAACCGCCCTGGCGCATGCTGACCGAGTCGTACAGCACTCCGGCGTCAGCCAGCGTGCTGTGAGGCGAAACTTCCACCGAGACGTCCATGACGACGAAGTGGCCGTTCTGCGGGTCCCGGATGTACGAGCCCGTGCAGACGGGATCGACCTCGATGGACTTCACCGTCATGGTTGCCAGCTCACCATAGCCAGGTGCGGAAGCTACTGCGGTGGCTCCCGGCTTCATCGGAAGTGTTCCGCGTTCCGTATGCTCGCCGGTCTCTACATCACTGAAGTCCAGGCTGGGTGAAGGTGATGCATTGGTGACAGCGCCTTCCTCTGCTTCGAGGGCGGCGGTCTGGTCCACCGAGGAAGACGCACCTCCGAGCGAGCCGACGATGACACCGAGCACGAAAGTGAAGCCCAGGACCACGACGCCTCCGATGGAGGCAAGAACCCACGGCCAGACCCGCTTCTTGCGTGGGGCGGGTGTAGGTGACTTCATCGGGTAGGACATGCGGGACTCCGAAAGGGTGTAGAGGATTCGATTTTGCGAATCTACTAGGTGAGGGGTCTCTACCCGGCATTGAAAACGGTTTCAATAGTCCGACTTCAGGGGTAGGGGGAGGCAAGCCCGCCGGCGATGAGGATCATGGCAGCCATGACGAGGCAGAGCCCGTCTCAGCGGCTAGTCAGCGACCGGTTGTGGGAGTTGCTGGAACCGTTGATCCCGTAGCCTCTGCCGGCCGCAACACCGTCGGCCGGGAGGCCATCCAGGCGTTCGTCGGCGCTCTGCACGGTCGCGGTGCGTCGAAGGGCATCTTCATTACCACGAGCTCCTTCACCCAGGGCGCGAAGGAGTACGCCGGGATGGTCCCGTCTCGGCCCATCCTCATCGACGGCGCCCGGCTGGTGAAGCTGATGCTGAAGTACAAGGTCGGCGTCCAGGTGAAGCAGACATACGAGATCGTCGACGTCGACGAGGACTTTTTTGAGGGCGTGTGAGCGTGGCATCGCAAAGGGCCAGCGTGCGAGGACGCCCGCAGTAGAGCGCCTGCAAATGGCCAGGGTGGATGTCCGTGACGTCGACTCCCTGTCCTCGGTGAGCAACGTGTTCCCCGCCGGCGCTTCCCGGTGCGAGATCTATGTTCTGCACTTCGCCGACGGTTGCGAGTACGTGGGGCAGGCCCGCAACGTCTTGACGCGTCTCCGTACGCACGTCCGTGCGTGGGCCTACTCGATCATGGCGCTCGATTTCGCTCCTGTCGCGGTGATGGAGCTCGACCAGACGGAACGCCGAGTCATCCAGGCGAAGGAGCGCGAAGGAGTCCGACTGCGGAACTCCGCGTTCGTCGGACTGCCAATGGTAAGGCAGCCGTGGACGCCTTCGTGGAAAGAGCTGCGCAGGAGGAGTGGCTGAACGGGGTCGATGGACAGGCAGACGTCAGCGCTCGCTGCACGGAGGCCATCAGCCGTGACCGTTCGGCGCAGAACTTCAGAATGCTCAGCGGGCGCCCGTGTTACGACCTACTTCTCGACATTCTCGCCGCCTACGTCCGGCAGGTGATACCTGCGCCGGACCGGACGGAGCAGAGCTTTTGGTGCGTCACCGCCATGCCCAGCACCGGGTGCACCGCCACCTGGCAGCGGGTCGCCGCCATCATCGTCAACAAGGTCGAGACCCTCGTGCTCGGCGAGAGCACCAAGTACGAGGGGGCCGTCTACCTCGACGGCTTCCTCAACGTGGTCGCTGGCCTTCGCCTGCCGTCGAGTCTGGACGTGGAAACTGTCGAATACCGAACCGTGGGAGTGATTCAGCGGATCCAGCCGGAAGCGGCCTTCCTCGAGTTCGCCGTCCACCATCCGCTGGTCCGTGACGCCGCATGCATTACCGCCATGAGGCTGCTCCGCAAGGGCATCTCTATGATGGGCCGACACCACTGCCCTCCTCTGGCCGACGACATCTTCGGCTGCATCCGGCAAAAGGTCCGCTCGCGATGACATCCCATACCGTTCGAGGCCTGGGCTGGATACCCCGAAGCTGGTGAGCGAGCCTAGGCCTCCGGAAAAGTCCCTAACTCCTCGCCGTGCGTCAGGTGGGATGAGTGGCACGGTTCGGATGACAACGATGCAAGCTGGCGCCGTTCCTTCGCGATTGTGACACTGGGGATCTCTACCCAGTGCAAGCGTCGACTATAAAGGCCTTATGTATGACTTCGCGCAGGTGCCCTTCGACGCAAACGAGTTCGTCGAGAACCCCGAACCTCGTTGTCCCTGTCTGTTGCTGCTTGACACCTCCGGGTCTATGTCAGGTCGGGCGATTGAGGAGCTCAACGCTGGCCTTCAAACGTTCGCTTCTGAGCTGACTTCGGACGGGTTGGCAGCGAAACGAGTCGAAGTAGCCGTCGTTTCTTTTGGGCCCGTCAAGTTGGAGAGCAATTTCGTCTCAGCGGAGCACTTCAGCGCACCGGCACTCAAAGCCGGCGGAAGGACCCCAATGGGTGAAGCCATCACGCTGGGTCTGAGTCTCACGGAGGAGCGGAAGCAGATCTACCGCGAGCAGGGCATTTCTTACTACCGACCCTGGATCTTCCTCATTACCGACGGTGCGCCTACGGATGATTGGCGTGAGGCTGCCTCAAGGGTCCGTGGAGGCGAGATGACCCGATCCTTCAGTTTCTTCGCTGTAGGGACTGACGACGCCAATTTCGACGTTCTCTCACAGATCTCGTCCCGTCAGCCGCTAAAGCTCAGAGGGCTTGAATTTTCGACCATGTTTACCTGGCTGTCCAACTCCATGGGATCCGTGTCCAGGTCTCAACCCGACCAGGAGGTCGCTTTGACGAATCCAGCGGCGCCCGACGGCTGGGCCGTCGTGTGACCTCAAACGCAGTAGACCATTCTATTGCCGGCTGGCGTGCCTGTGGAGCGTCGATTCAGGGCGGTTCACATGTCCGTGCTGATCTGCCGTGTCAGGACGCCAATGCGACCCGTTCGTTGAAGAACGAAGCCGGCGAGGTGCTCCTGGTCGCCGTGGCCGATGGGGCAGGCAGCGCGTCGCGAGGGGCTGAAGGTGCGGCACTGATGGTCCGGGGTCTCGCGGATCGCTGCGTGGGTGTGGTGGAGTCGTCCCCCGGACGAGCTTCGGGGGACCTGAAAGAGGTCATCGAAGGACTGCGAGAGGATCTGCTTGTTCTGGCTGCCAGTAGCGAAGTGCCGTTGCGAGAATTTGCCTGCACTGTGCTCTGTGCTGTTCTTCATCCGGAATGGTCTGTTTTCGCACAGATCGGCGATGGTGCCATTGTCGTTCCAGAAGACGGCACAGACCAGTGGAACTGGGTGTTCTGGCCTCAGCGAGGAGAATACGCGAATACAACACAATTCATCACTGACGGCAACGCAATGGAAGAGTTGCAGATCGATGTGCTGCCTCACCGTGTGAGCGAGATTGCCCTGTTTACCGACGGTATTCAGCATCTCGTTCTGCACTACGAGACGCAACAGGTGCACAGTCCGTTCTTCGAGTCCATGCTTGGTCCACTTCGTGCGGTATCAGCACCGGGGCGTGATAAGCGCCTCGACGACAGCTTGGCTACGTATCTCTCCTCGCCGGCAATCCAGGCCAAGGCAGACGATGACCTGACTCTTCTACTGGCCAGTCGTGGCTCGACGGAATCGTCATGACGTCCAGTTTGGTCGATGATCGGGGCAAGACTGTCACTCTTGGTCCCAAGCTGGGCGAAGGGGGAGAGGGGGCCGTCTACAAGTTGGCGGCGGATGATCGGTTGGCTGTCAAAATCTACAGCCGGGATATGTCTCCCGAACGAGTTCAGAAGATCCAAGTGCTGTCTCGGATGAACGGCTCTTCTTTGGACCGATACGTAACCAGACCCATGGGCCTAGTGCGTGATGCGAAGGGGAAACCCCGAGGTCTCATCATGCCCGTGGTGGGAAGTGCTGATGACGTCCATTACTTATACAACCCGAGTAGCCGGCGCAAAAAGTTTCCAACAGCCACATGGGCCTTTCTGGTGCATGTCGCCGCCAATATTGCACGAGCGTTCGCGTCGGTGCATCAACTCGGTCTTGTGATTGGCGATGTCAATCCCGGGTCCGTGCTGGTGCTCTCCGACGGCACAGTTCGGCTCATTGACGTGGACAGCTTTCAAGTGCCCGTATCGGGTTCTCGCCCGCTGTTGTGCACCGTAGCGGTGCCCATGTTCTTGCCCCCCGAACTCCATGGCGCTCCGCTCGACAAGACCGTCCGTACCCCCAACCATGACGCATTCGGACTTGCGGTGATGATTTTTCATCTCCTTGCGCTGGGACGGCATCCCTATGTCGGGCGATTCCTCGGTTCGGGGGACATGCCGGTGGACAAAGCGGTGGCCGAGAATAGGTTCGCCTACGGGGCGAAGGCGGCTCAGTATCAGATGGCCAAGCCCCCGAATGCCATCGGCCTCAGCGTCTTACCGCCAGAGGTTGCCGCACTTTTCGAGGCGGCCTTTGCGGACTCGCGCACCAATCCGAGTCGCCCCACCGCTGTTCAATGGCTTGATGCGCTGACCAGGCTCCAGAAGGAGCTGACGCGATGCAGCCAATCGACCACACATCACTACTATCGAGGATTGTCGGTATGCCCGTGGTGCGAGTTCGAGCAGGCTGTCGGAAGGCCACTTTTCGAGCAGGCGGCAAGGCCTGTTAACGCTGGCCCGACCAAGGTTGGTTCTGTCGAAGAGCAGTACAAAAAGCTTAGTAAATTCTTCGCCGGGCTGCCGCCAGCGGGTGCGCAAAGCACTTCTGTGGGATCCAGAAAAATAATTGCCCCGAGCGTTGTTCCGCCAAGTAGTGAACGTCGGCCAGTCGAATGGGTCGGCGTCTTTGTCGGAGTTTTATGCTTTCTCGGGGGCATCATTGGAGGCGGCGGTGGAGGCCTCTACTTCATGGCGGTAAGTATCGGATGCATGGCTTGGGGAATTTTGGCGCCGCGCAGCCGTCGTCCACCATGGGAAGAGGAATACAGGGCCGCCTTGCGGGCGTATGAAAAAGCGGGACGCGATTTCGATTTTGCCACACAGGCTCATCTTTCAAATAAAATTCGGCGACGTGTGGCTGACATGCACAGTGCTTGGCAGGAACTGCCATCATGGAAGCGTCAGGAAATTGCCAAGCTTGAAACCCAGAAGCGGGAAGCGCAACGGAGGCGTTTCCTGGAATCCCGACTGATCGAAGACGCTTATATAAAGGGTGTTGGCGCCAGCAGAGTCACCATGCTTTCGTCCTTTAATATCAACACTGCATGGGATATCGAACGGCAAAAAATCCTCCAGGTTCCCACCTTTGGTCCTGTCTTGGCTGATCGGTTGGTTGCTTGGCGTATGGTGGAAGAGGGCAGGTTCGTCTTCCGATCGGGAGAGCCTCTGCCAGCCGATGCTTTGGCCTCCTTGGATCAGCAGGTTGAGAAGAAGCAATCCAAAATTGTGGCCGACCTGGCTTCGTTGAAAGTTAAGTACGAATCTATGGCCGCCGTTGAAGCTCAGGAAATCGGGCGGCAGTCGGTTAAGCTCAATGCGGCTGAGCGTCGCTTTCGCGACGCAGAGGCGCAGGCGAAGGCCTCGATGAGAACGAATTCCCGCTGACGAGAGGTCTGTTGCGGTGGTCTGCAAGTCAAGGCGGCCCTCTGCGTGGATCGGCGGTCAACGACACCAACTCGTCTTAATCACCGTCAGTGCGAGCCGCGCTCCTCGCTCGATGACGGCGACCGCTCGACGCCCCCTCGATCGGCTCCGCGGGTGCTGCTGCCCCAGCACCCGCCACAGCAAAAACACGCCGCCGCCGATGAAGGCAGCCCCGGACCCGGCCGGCAGCCAGTCCAGGCCCTCGCGCAGCGGGCTTCGAGAGAGGAACTCCGCGCCTCCGGAGTAACCGGCCATCAGCCCCCGGCGTCGGTGGTGGTGGCGAAATCGCGTACCGCCTCGGCCGTGGCCGTGGTGTTCCCGGCGCGCCAGTTGCGGGTGCCGTTCGGGGCTTCGATGAACACGAACGCCCGGTAGGTGTCCGCGGCGACCTGGGCCAGTTGGGCGGCGAAGCGCCCGCGGGGGCTGCTCAGCGCGGGCGGTGCCGTCCCCGTCGAAGAAAAACACCGCCCTGGCCGGCCGGTCCCAGTCCATGCCCTCGGCGTAGCATAGACAGTTCAGTGTGATGCCGTTGTCCGCGCGGAACGTCCGGTCGGTGCCGCTGACTGGGCGTCTGCCCCCGGACCGGCGGATATCGCGCTTAGTGGGAGGGGCGTGGCGTGGTGGGTGCGGATCGGACGCTCCCACGGCGCACCGGTGTTCGGGGGTCCCGAGAGGTGGTCCGGGGCCTGTAGCACTTCCGCGTCGGTGGACTCGTGGACCAGCACGAGCCGGCCACCGGAGTTGCCGCGGGGACGGCGCTCCCGCACCTGGCCGCGGCCGGCGTGCTCGGACGGCGCCTGGTGGCCGAGCAGTGGCCGGCCTGCGCGCCGGGAACGCCTTCGTCCTGGGCGGGCGGCGCGGTGAACGATCCGGTCAGGACGTCGTGGCGGCGATCTCCCGCGCCACCCGCTTCGCGATCTTCCCGACGTACCCGGTCAGGCCCGGGCGGTGGACGTAGCCGACGAACCGCAGGCCCGGCGCGAGCTCGCGGCCGGTGCCGTCCCGCGGCATGCCGTGCTCGTCCAGCACCCCGAGGCCGCCGACGAGGTCCTCCAGGCCGGTCCGGTATCCCGTGGCGGCGATGACGGCGTCGGCGGGAACGCGCCGGCCGTCGGCCAGGAGCACGTCGTCGCCGTCGAGCCCCACGACCGCGGGGACGCACTCGATCGCCCCGCCGCGGATGTCGTCCAGGACCTCCGGGTCGACGATCGCGGGCGTGACCCCGCGGGCCCTGATCGCTGCCATCACGCCCTCGGTGGGACGGGGCAGCCCGTAGGAGCTGAGGTCGCCGACCGTCCTGCGCTGGAGGGCGGAGAGCAGCCGGTCCACGAGCGCGTCCGGCAGGTGCAGGAGCAGCGGGACCGGCAGGTCACCGGGCACGCCGTTGAGCTCCCGCAGGAGGATGTTGGGCGGCGTGCGCACCGCCAGCAGCACCCGCCCGGCACCGCCGACCGCGAGCTGGTGGGCGATCTCCATCCCGCTGGTGGCGGCACCGGCGACGACGACCGTGCGGCCCGCGAAAGGCGCGGGATTGCGGTAGGCCGAGGAGTGCACGACCTCCCCGGAGAACGCGTCCCCGGTGGCCCAGCCCGGCAGCCTCGGCCGGTTGAGGGCGCCGGTGGCGACGACCACGTGCTCGGCGTGCCGGTCGCCGGCCGAGGAACTGAGGCACCAGCCGCCGTCGTCGGGGTGGATCCGGGTGACGTCGACGCCGGTCTCGACCGGCAGGTCGTGGTCGGCGGCGTAGCGCTGCAGATAGTCGATGTACTGGTCGCGGGTGGGGAACTGGCCGTACTCGGGTGGGAAAGGCGCGCCGGGCAGCGCGGAGTGGCGCCGGGAGGTGTTGAACCGCAGGGCGTCGTAGCGCCCCGTCCAGGCGGCGCCGGGCTGCGGGCCGCGCTCGAGCACGGTGGTCGGCACGTCCCGGGCGAGCAGCTCGGCGGCGGTGGCCAGGCCGGCGGGACCGGCGCCGACGACCAGGACGCGGGGAACGGTGTCCATGGGGCTCTCCTTCGGATGAGTGCCTTCTCGTGTCCGACCGGCCAGGGGCCGGGGCTCAGGGCCGGGCCTGGAGGACCATGTTGAACGGGGTGTCCGCCACCCGGCGCACGTCCCGGAAGCCGGCCTCGGTGAGGACGTCCCGCAGCGCCGGCTCGCCCGCCTGGCCGCCGAGCGCGAGCCCCACCGGCTGGGACAGGGAGTTCGGGGTGCACAGGAACGTGGACGCCGCGTAGCCCAGCGGCGCCGCCGGGTTGGCGAGGTTCGCCGCGAGGTCGTCGCCGGCCTGGAGCTCGACGAGGACGAGCGAGCCGCCGGGGGCGAGGGCATGGCGGGCGTAGGCGGCCGCCCCCACGGGATCACCGAGGTCGTGGAAGGCGTCGACGAAGATCACGAGGTCGTAGTCGCGGCCGGGGTACTCGTGGCAGTGGGCGACCTCGAAAGCGACCCGGTCCGCCACGCCGGCCGCCGCGGCGCGGGCGCGGGCGATCTCGATCGACGGTCCGTGGGGGTCGAACCCGACGAAGCGGGAGCGCGGAAAGGCCTGCGCTAGCAGGATCAGCGGCGCCCCGTGGCCGGTGCCCACGTCCGCGACCGTCGCCCCCGCGGTGAGCCGTTCCGCGACGCCGTCGAGCGCCGGCACCCACTCCGTCACCAGGCTGCGCCGGTACTGCGCCGACCAGAAGCGCTCCGTCTGCTCGAAGACCACCGGGTCGTGCTCCCCCCAGGCGATTCCGTCTCCGGTGCGGAAGGCCTCCAGCAGGGGGTCGACGTCCCGGAACATTCCCGCCGGGAGCAGGCACGCGGCCACCATCCCGTCGTCGGTGAGGACGGCGGCCCACTCCGCGGGCAGGACGAAGGTCCCGTCCGCCGCGTCGTGTCCGAGGATCCCCGCGGCGGCCTGCTGGGCCAGCCACTCCCTGACGTACCGTTCGTGCGTGCCGGTGTGCTCCGCCAGCTGCGCCGATGTCACGGGTCCGCTGCCGGCCAGGGCCGTGTAGAGGCCGAGGCGGTCGCCGACGAGGATCATCGCCGTGGTCGCGGCTGCGCTGACGAGACCGAAGTACTCCTGGGCGCGCTGCTCCACGAGGTGCTCGGCATCGGTGGTGGTCATCACGGTCTCCTTCCGTCGTCTTCCGTCGTCGGGTCGTGTCCCACGATGCCCGCCGGGGCTTTCAGGGGCCTTTCATCGCACGGTCATCGGCGGACAATGGAGACATGGCACAGGACCCCGTGGAGATCGGCGTCCTGGGTGCGCTCGAGGTCCGGCGCGCCGGGGCGCCGGCGGCGCTGCCCGGTGTGCGGCCGCGGACGGCCCTCGCCGCGCTGGCCGTCCACGCCCCGCACCCGGTCTCCGTGGACGGGCTCGTCGCGGCGGTGTGGGGCGACGCGGCGCCCGTCCGGCCGCGCGGCGCCGTGCACACCGTCGTGTCCCGGCTGCGCGCGGTCCTGGGCGGGGAGGCCGTGCGCGCAGGACCGGCGGGCTACTGCCTGACGCTGCCGGACGAGGCGGTCGACGCCGGCCGCTTCGAGGCGCTCCGTCGGCGGGCCCTCGGACTGCCGCCGCCGCAGGCGGCCGGGGTGCTCGACGAGGCGCTGGCCCTGTGGCGCGGCCCCGCGTACGCCGAGTTCGCCGACCGCGACTTCGCGGTGGCCGAGGCTGCGCGGCTGGAGGAGCTGCGGCTGCGGACCGTGGAGGACCGCGCGGTGCTGGCGCTGCGGACGGGGGCCGTGGACGACGCCGTGTCCGTCCTCGAGGACCTCGTCACCGAGCAGCCGCTGCGGGAGCACGCCCACGAGCTGCTGATGACGGCGCTCTACCGTGCCGGGCGAGCGGCGGAGGCGCTCGACCGGTTCTCCGCGCTGCGCTGCACCCTCGCGGACGAGCTGGGCCTGGACCCCTCCCCGGCCCTGCGGGACCTGCAGCTGCGGATCCTCGGCCACGACCTGCCGCCGGGCCCGGCGGAGCCGTCCGCCCGGCCGGTGCCACCCGCCTGGCGGCCGGCCGCCGACGCCTTCGTCGGACGGGAGGGCGACACCGAGGAGCTGCTGCGGGCCGTGGCCGCGCACCGCCTGGTGTGCGTCACCGGTCCCGGCGGGATCGGCAAGTCCCGGCTCGTCGCCGAGGCCCTGCCCGAGCTGTCCCGGCGGCTCGCGCGGCCGGTCGTGGTGGTCGAGCTCGGTGACGCCGTGCCCGCGCAGGTGGACGCCCGGGTCGCGGCCGCCCTCGGCCTGGGCGCCACCGAGGCACTGCGGACAGCCGTGCTCGAGTACCTCGCCGTCTCCTCGCTGGTCCTCGTCCTCGACGGCTGCGAGCGCGTCCTCGGCGAGGTCCGCGACCTCGTCGAGGCGGTGGGCCGGACGGCGCCGCGGGTGCACGTCCTCGGCACGAGCCGGCACCGGTGGGAGCTGCCCGCCGAGCAGGTCCTGCCCCTGGCGCCGCTGCCGCTGCCGGACCCGGCGGACACTCCGGACCGGGCCGCTCCCGCCGCCGCGGTGCAGTTGTTCCTGGACCGGCTGCGCCGCGCCCGGCCGGCCGGGCCCCTCTCCGCACCGGTCCTGCGCGACGTCGGCGAGCTCTGCCGCCGCCTCGACGGCGTGCCCCTGGCCCTGGAGCTGGCCGCCACGCAGGCGGCGACGCTCGGCGTCCGGCCCGTCCTCGAGGACGTCGGGTCGGGCCTGCAGCTCGACGACGGAGCGCACGGCTCCCTGCGGGCCGTCGTCGCCCGGTCCTACGCCCAGCTCGGCCCGCCCGACCGCGCCCTGCTCGGCCGGCTGTCCGCGTTCACCGGCACCTTCGACTGCGACGCCGCCGAGCACGTCGCCCCGGAGCCGCGCGGAGCCCGGGCGGGCCTCGCCCGGCTCGTCCAGGCCTCGCTCGTCCTCCCCGTGGAGAACGGCGCGGTGACGCGGTACCGCCTGCTCGGCATCGTCCGTGCCTTCGCAGCCGAACGCGCAGACGACGACGCGGCCGCCGCCCTCCGGCGATGGGCGGCCGAGCACGCCGAGCGGTGCGCCCGGGAGGCGGCCGGTCCCGCCTGCGGCACGGCACTGCGCGCCCTCGAGCTCGCCCGGGGCGACCTCGCCTCCGCCGTCGCCGGCGCGCTCGCGGCCGGCGACCTCGGGCCGGCCGCCCGCACCCTCGGAGCCCTCGGTCTGTGCGTGCACTGGATCCCGGGCCCGGTGCTGTCCGGCCTGGTCCTGCGGGCCGGCGAGCACCCCGGTCTCGACGGCACCGCGGCCGCGGCCCTGGCGCTCGGGGCCGCCGGGCTCGCCGCCGCCGAGCGCGGTGAGCCGGCCCGGGCACGTCGGCTCGGGGCCCGCGCCCTCCGGGGGGCCTCGACCCCGCGCGAGCGGTTCCTGGCGCTGGCGGCGCTGGGCATCGCGGCCATGTACGCCGGGGACCGGGAGGAGGCGGCGCGCTGCTGGCAGGCCGTCCTGGCGGTTCCCCGGCTGCCGGACGCGTACGCGTCCGACGCGCACGCGGTCCTGGCGCTGGCGTGCGCGGCGGCCGGGGCGGCGCGGGAGGCCGAGGAGCACGCGGCCGCCGCCCGCCGGGCGGCCGAGCGCAGCGGCGCGGGGTCCCGGGTCGCGTTCGCGCTCTACGCGAGCGGTGAGGTGCTGCTGCCGACTGACCCGGGAGTGGCGGCCGACGTCCTGCGCGAGGCGGCGCGTATCGCCGACGGGGTCCGCGCCGAACAGGTCTCGGCGGTCGCCAAGGTGGCGCTGCTCTCCGTGCTCACCCGGACCGGGCGGGCGGCGGAGGCCCTCGGCCTCGCGCTCACGCTGCTCGAGCTCCAGCGGCGCGGAGGCCACTGGCCGCAGCTGTGGACCACGCTGCGGATCCTCGCCGAGCTGTTCGCCGCGGCCGGGCGGCCGGAGGCGGCCGAGCTGGTCCTCGCCGCCGCCGAGACGTCGGAGTCGGCACCCGGCCTGGTCGGTGACGACGTCGAGCGCTACCGGCGGCTGCGGGCCACCGTGCGGGAGGGGCTCGGTGCGGACCGCGCGCACCGCATCGCCACCGTCGCGCGGCTGCTCCCGCGCACGGAGGTCCTCGACCGCGCCCGGGACACCGCCGAGGAGCTCAGCGCGCGCCCGTCCCCCGGCCCGGGGCCCGCCGCCACGTAGGAGGGCGCCGCCCGGATTCCGCCGGGCGGCGCCCTCCTGTCCGGTCGGGTGCCGGAGCACCCCGGTCGCTCTACAGTGCGCCGCGCTCCCACGGGCCGGTGACGGCGTAGGTGATGCCGGGGCTCTGCACGTTGAAGAACAGGATCCGGCCGTCCGGGCTGAACGTGGCACCGGCCAGCTCGCTGGTGTTGGGGGAGTTCAACTCCGCCACGTCGAAGATCAGGCCCTCGGGAGTGACGCCGCGCAGCAGGTCCTTGCCGCCGCCGTCCTCGCACAGCACCAGACCACCGGTGTTCGGGGACACGCAGAGGTTGTCCGGGGCCTGCAGCACCTCCGGGTCGGTCGACTCGTAGACCAGCACGAGCTGGCCGCCGGAGTTCCCGCGGGGACGGTACTCCCACACCTGGCCGAGGCCGGCGTCGCCGCCGCTCGTGGAGTTGATGTAGATCGAGCCGTCGCCGTACCAGGCGCCCTCGAGCCGGGCGAAGACCGCACCGCCCTGCTGGTGACCCTGCTTGAACACGGCCAGCGTGTCGGTGCTGTCCGGGTCCGGATCGGCGATGTCGACCCACTCGGCCGGCAGCGGCTTGCCGACGCGCTGGCTGAAGCGGGTGTCGTACTGGGGGTTGTCCTTGACGGCCAGCATCTGCAGCTTTCCGCCGGCGGCCAGGTCGTCGCGGTCGTTCGGGAGGAAGCGGTAGAACCCCGAGGTGCCGCGGTCCTCCGTCTCGTAGACGATCCCGGTCCTCGGGTCGATCGCGACCGCCTCGTGGGTGAACCGGCCCATCGCCTTCAGCGGCACCGGGTCGACGGGCGCGGTGGCGTCGGCGGGGACCTCGAACACGTAGCCGTGCGGGTGCTCCACGTCCAGGCCGGTGAACGTCTCCTCGCAGGTCAGCCACGTCCCCGCGGGGGTGGGCCCGCCGGCGCAGTTGCGGATGGTGCCGGTCAGCGAGGGGTAGGTGCTGACCAGCTCCATGCTGCGCGGGTCGAAGACCAGGTTGGTCGTGCCGCCGGCGGCGTTGGGGTTGTAGGCGCGCGCGCCGAAGGCCGGTCCCTCGGCCTGCTCGTGGTTGCGCACCAGGCGGATCGTGCCGTTCTCGCCCGCGAAGGCGGCCATGCCGTCGTGCTTGCCCGGCGTGGGCGTGCCGTCGCTCATGGGGGTGCCCGTGTGGCCGAAGGCCACACAGCTGAAGCCGGCCGGCAGCAGCAGTTCCCCACCCGGGGCCGGCCGCAGCGGCCCGTAGCCGCCGTTGTCCGGCGCCTGCATCGTGTCGTTCCCGTTCCGGCGCCCCTGGGCGGCGTGCGCGGTGTTTCCCATCAGCGCGGAGAGCGCGGCGGCGGCACTCATCGCCCCGCCGGCCTTCAGGAGTCCGCGGCGTCCTACCGGGGCCGTCATGGGTGTCGGTGCTGTCGTCATCTCGGTGCTGTCCTCACTGGCTCGATCAGGTGCTTCCGAGGACCGACTCCAGCAAAAGACATCGAATAGCAGACCAGCGCGACGTGAATGTCCCGCGTCGAGCACATGGCGCCTTCCTGCGCCGGCAGGGCGAGCCCGGGCACCGCCGTCGTCCCCGCGGCGACCCCGAGGCGCGGGGACGACGGGCCGTCCGCCTCACGCGGGCAGGATGCGCCCGGCGTCGTGCAGGTGGGCGCGCTGCCCGTCGTGGTCGTAGATGGTGAGGATCTCCACGGGGCCGTGGTGGGCCTCGATGGCGTGCGGGACCATGGTCGAGAACTGGGCCGCGTGACCGGCCTCGACGAGCACGGTCCGCTCTCCCAGGCGCAGGCGCACGGTGCCGGAGAGCACGGTGAACCACTCCCGGCCGGGGTGCACCGCCAGCTGCTCCGTGGCGGCCGAGCGCTCCGGGCTGATCCGCATCTTGGCGACCGTCATGCCCTGCAGGGCGTCCTCCCGGGACAGCAGCCAGGTGGTCATGCCCGGGGTGTGGCCGGGCTCGGGGCGGATCACCACGTCCTCGTCGCCGGGGGACTCCACGAGCTCGTCCAGCGTGGTGCCCAGTGCCCGGGCGATGGGCACCAGCTGGTCCAGGGCGATCCGGCGGTGCCCGGTCTCGATGCGGCTCAGGGTGGAGGGGCTGAGGAAGCAGCGGGAGGCCAGGGCGTCCAGGGACCAACCGCGCGCCAGTCGCAGACCGCGGATGCGCTGGCGGATGACGGTGTCCAAGGCAAGTTCTTGCGTCATGGGCAAGAGTCTATGTCGCAGGAGCACGGAACGCATAGTCTGGAGGCATGACACAGCACTCCCACGCCGGGGTTCACGCCGCGGTCCACGCAGGGCACGACGACGGACACCGGCTCGAAGAAGGCCTGGCCCAGATGCTGGACCTGGATGCGGAGCTGTCCGGTTCCGCCCTGAATGAGGTGACCGCGTGGATCGCCGAGCAGGTGGCGGCCGGCCCGCGCACGGTCGTCGACCTGGGTGCCGGCACCGGCACCGGCAGCCTGGCCCTGGCCCGGCGCTTTTCCGCCGCGCGGGTGGTGGCGGTCGACCGGTCTGCGGTCATGCTCGACCGCGTGCGGGCCGCGGCCCGCGGACAGGGACTGGAGGGCCGGGTGCAGGCGGTGCAGGCCGACCTCGACGTGGCCTGGCCCGCGGTCGGGGCGGCCGATCTGGTGTGGGCCTCCTCGTTCCTGCACGAGGTCGCCGACCCCGGTGCCGTGCTGGCGGGAGTCCGGGCCGCGCTGCGGCCCGGCGGGCTGCTGGTGGTCGTCGAGATGGACGCCCTGCCCCGCTTCCTCCCCGACGACATCGGGCTCGGCCGCCCCGGGCTGGAGTCCCGGTGTCACCGGGCCCTGGCCGACGCCGGGTGGAACGCGCACCCGGACTGGCGGCCCCTCCTGGAGCACGCCGGCTTCGAGGTCCTCGCTCCACGCACCGTCAGCACCGGGGCGTCCCCGGCGCCGTCGGCCACCGCCCGCTATGCCGCCGCCTGGTTCGCCCGCATGCGCCCGGCCCTGCAGGACCGGCTGGCCTCCAAGGACCTCGACGTCCTGGACCGCCTCCTGGCCCAGAACGCCCCTGAAGCCCTGCTGAACCGCCGGAACCTGAGTTTCCAGGGCAGCCGCACCGTCTGGGCGGCCCGGCGCCCCTGAGCACCGCCCACCCGGATGTGCTTCAGTGGGGGCATGGAGCCGAAGAGCCCGGACGACCTGTGGACCGCCATCCATGTCGAGCGCGCTGCGCTGGCCGAGGACCTGGCCGGTCTGACCGGTGAGCAGTGGGCGGAGCCGTCCCTGTGCGGGCAGTGGTCCGTGGAGGAGGTCGTCGCTCACCTGACGGCGGCCGCGAGCATCGGGCGAGTCCGCTGGCTCCGCAGCGTGCTGGGCGCCCGCTTCGACTTCGACCTGCACAACCGGCGCCGGCTGGAGGAGCACCGGGGTGCCACCCCCGCCGAGACGCTCCAGCGGTTCCGGGCCGTGGCCGGGAGCACGAGGGCGCCGTCGAAGCACACCGCGGCATGGCTCGGGGAGGTCGTCGTCCACGGCCAGGACATCCGCCGGCCGCTCGGGATGCCGAGCACCCCGTCGGCCGATGCCGTGACCGCCGTGGTGCGGTTCTTCGCCGGCCGGGACTTCACGGTGCCCAGCCGCAGTGCGGCTCAGGGCCTTCAACTGGTGGCGACCGACGGACCCTTCGAGTCCGGCTCCGGCCCCGTGGTCCGGGGGAGCACACTGGCGCTCACCATGGCGATGGCCGGCCGGGAGGCGTACTGCGACGACCTGACGGGCGAGGGCGTGCCCACCCTGAGGGCGCGCTGCGGGGTCGGCTGACGGCGGGTCATTCCTCGATCTCCCGGGCCTGCTCCTCCCAGGCGGCGTGGGCGTCCCGGCCCTCGGTGGGCTTGTGGGTCTCCCGCAGCGCCCGGAGCGCGGCGTTGCGCTGCTGGGCCAGGGAATCCGCGGCGGCCTTCGTGGCGGCGTCCTCGCGGGCCTGGGCCCGGGCGGCGGTGACCGCGTCCATGATGGCCTCCACGCCCAGCGCACCGCCCTCCAGGTAGGCGGTGCGGATACCCCGGTCCGGGTGGTAGAGGTACTGGTCGTTGACCTGGCCGAGGCTGGTGTCGAACTCGTCGTCGGTGAGATCGGAGATCATGGCGACCGTGCGGTCCAGGCGCGCGTCCAGCTCGTCGAGCAGATCGTGCCGCCGCGCGCCGGTGCGCAGGGACCACAGGGCCCGCCCGTGCTGCCGCAGCCGGGCCACGTCCCAGTCTGCCTGGGGGACCACGGCCAGCGTCCCGGTGAGGAACCGGGGATCCCTGGCGTCCTCCTGCTCGGGCAGCGAGCGGAGGTGCCACGAGATCCACGCCGTGCGCATGTTGGACGCCCCGGCCACCCGGGCGTCCTGCGCATCGGGGTGCCCGGGAGCCCGGACGACGGCCGGCTGCTCGCCGTCGGGACCGTCCGGGGACGCGTCGGCCCGGCTCTGACGGCGGATGAAGCCCGCGCACAGCCAGACGAACAGGCCGAGCGGGACCAGGCTGAGGAGAGCGGGACCGCCGAGGACGACCAGCCGGGGCAGGAAGAGCAGGACGACCACGGCGAGCAAAACCAGCCAGACGACGGCGCTGCTGCTGCTCTCGGTGTTCTTCATGGTGGACCCCCGAAGACCGTGCTTCCTGAGCGCCCAGTGTAGTCGCCGCCGGTGCGAGGACTCTGGGAACGGCCGTCCGGAACCCCGTGCTCCGCGGGCAGTAGCACGACGCGGTCACTGCTGTCCGGAAAGCCAACGGCCCGCCCCGGATGCCGTGACGCCGGCTCCGCACGTCCGTCCACGGCCGGAAGGTGTCGGGCGCAGGATCGCGGTTCCGCGGCCGCTGTCTAGGTGCTCGTGCGCACGACCAGCTCGGGGGGCAGCTGGACGCTCTCGACGTCCTTGCCGTCCAGGGTGTCCATCAGCATCTCGAAACCCTGCCGGCCGATCCGGTGCATGGGGGAGCGCACGGTGGTGAGGCCCACGCTGCCGGCCAGCGGCGTGTCGTTGAAGCCGACGAGGGCCGTGTCCTCCGGGACGCTGATCCCCTCCCGGGTGAACACGCCGAGCGCGCCGATGGCCGCGAAGTCGTTGACCGCGAAGACCGCCTCGGGCAGCGGTCCGGCGGCGAGGATCCTGGCGGCGGCCGCGCTGCCCGCCGGGGCGTCGAATCCGCCGGGGACCACCTGGGCCGGATCCACGCCGAAGCCGTGCTCGGCGAGGGCGTCCAGGAAGCCGGCGCACCGGTCCATCGAGGTCGAGGCCCGGGGGTGGCCGGCGACGAGGCCGAAGGTCCTCCGGCCGGAGGCGACGAGGTGCTCGGCGACGAGCCGCCCCCCGGCGTAGTCGTCGCAGGTCACGGACCGGTGCCCGGGGGAGCGCCGGCTCACGAGGGTGAAGGCCACCCCGTGGTCGGCGAGCTCGTCCAGGAAGGGGTCCTCGAACAGGGCGTCGCCGAAGATCAGCCCGTCGGCCCGTCGGTCCAGCAGCTTCTCCGCCTTGGCGCGGTGGGCCGCGGGGTCGTCCAGGGAGTTGGAGACCACGGTGAAGTAGCCGTGCTCCGAGGCGGCCTCGTCGATGCCCTCGTACATGGTGGCCAGGACGTAGTCCTGCAGGCGGGGCACCACGACGCCGATCATGGTGGACTTGGCCGTGCGCAGGGACGCGGCGTAGGGGTTCTTGCGGTAGCCCCGCTCCTCGGCGAGGGCGAAGATCTTCTCCTTGGTGTCCTGCGCGGCCCACTTGGAGTCCAGGCCCTTGGGGTCGTTCAGCACCCTGGAGACCGTCGAGGCGTTGAGGCCCAGCTCGCCCGCCAGGGCCTTCAGCGTGACCGTCGGCCGTGCGCCCATGTCCACCTCCTCGCCTCTGTTGCCACACAGTAACGGACGTTAAATCTTCGTGAATGTGTTGCGCATCACTCTAGATCCGCCCTAGGGTCGACCCCAACATCTTACGCAATCGATTGCGGCATTCGATTGCATGGACTGTCCGGTGGTCCGGGTGGACCGTGCACGGGAGGAGGCAGGCAGTGGCCCACATCCAACTGCTCGGCACCGGCGGGACCATCGCGTCGCGCGGCAACGGCACCGGGGGCTCGGTGGCCACCGACACCGCGGCCCAGCTGGCCCGCGGTCAGTACGGCGAGCTGACCGTCTCGTCCCGGGACGTCCTGACCACCGGCAGCTACCGGCTGAGCCTGGCCGATCTGCGGCTGATCGCCGAGGCGGCGCAGGAGTCGCTGGCCGATCCGGGCAACGACGGGGTGGTGGTCACCCACGGGACCGACACCCTCGAGGAAACCGCGTTCCTGCTGGACCTGGTGCACGGCTCGTCCAAGAGCGCGGTGCTCACCGGTGCCCAGCAGCCCGCCGACAGCCCCGCCCCGGACGGGCCGCGCAACGTCGAGGAGGCGGTGCTGGCCGCCGCGTCCCCCGGGCTGCGCGACAGCGGCGTGCTGATCTCCTTCGACGGCACCGTCCGCTCGGCGCGCGGGGCCCGGAAGGCGCACACCACCGCGAGCAACCCCTTCCAGGGCGGGGCCGAGGTGGCGCACATGGCGGGGTCCGAGCTCGTGGTGACGGCCAGGCCGGTCCGCGGGCGGGCCCTGCCGATGCCGCCGGCCGCCTTCGACACCACCCGGGTCGAGATCATCACGGCCCACACCGGCGCCACCCCCGACCTGTTCGACTTCGCGGTGCACTCCGGTGCCCGGGCCGTGGTCCTGGCCGGGTCGGGCGTCGGCAACGCGGGCCCCGGTTTCGCCGAGGCCGTCGGGCGGGCGGTGGCGGCGGGGTGCGCCGTCGTGCTCAGCACCCGGGCCCCGTGGGGACCCGTGGTGCCGGTCTACGGCAACGGCGGGGGCACCGACCTCGTCGCTGCGGGCGCCGTCCCCTCCGGGGACCTGAACCCCCTCCAGGCGCGCATCCTCGCCGCCCTCCTGATCTCCCTCGGGACCTCGAGCACCGAGTTCCCCGAGGCGTTCACCGCCCACCTGTAGAACACCCACCCACCAGAGGAGACATCATGTCCAAGAAGATCTACGTGTCCGTCGGCATCGACGTCGACGCCGTCGGCGGCTGGCTCGGCTCCTACGGCGGGGAGGACTCCCCGGGCGACATCTCCCGCGGCCTGTTCGCCGGCGAGGTCGGGGTGCCCCGGCTGCTCCAGCTCGCCCAGCGCCGGGAGATGCCGGTGACCTGGTTCTGGCCGGGGCACTCCATCGAGACGTTCCCGAAGGAGTTCGACGCCGTGGTCGAGGCCGGGCACGAGATCGGGGTCCACGGGTACTCCCACGAGAACCCCATCGCGATGACCCGCCAGCAGGAGACCGAGATCCTCGACTACTGCACCGACCTCATCGAGAACCGCACCGGCAGGAAGCCGGTGGGCTACGTGGCCCCGTGGTGGGAGTTCTCGGGGGTGACCAACGAGATCCTGCTCGAGCGCGGGTTCCTCTACGACCACTCGCTCATGCACGACGACCACACCCCGTACTACGTCCGGGTCTGCGACACCTGGACCAAGATCGACTACGACGCGGCCTCGGCCCGGGAGTGGATGAAGCCGCTGGTGCGCGGCGAGGAGACGGACCTGATCGAGATCCCGGCCTCGTGGTACCTGGACGACCTCCCGCCGATGATGTTCATCAAGTCCAGCCCCAACAGCCACGGCTTCGTGTCCCCGCGGGACATCGAGCAGCTGTGGCGGGACCAGTTCGACTGGGTGTACCGGGAGATGGACTACGCCGTCTTCCCGCTCACCATCCACCCCGACGTCTGCGGCCGGCCGCAGAACCTGCTGATGCTCGAGCGCCTCTTCGACCACATCGCCGGACACGACGGGGTGGAGTTCGCCTTCATGGAGGACGTCGCCCGCGACTTCGCGACCCGCAATCCCCGCAACGCCGGTTGACCCGGCTCGTTCGAAGGATTTCCCGCCATGTCCGCAATCCGATCCCACCAGACGCCCGACGTCGAGCCCTGGGACGTCAAGATCACCCCGCAGATGGTGCGGAAGGTCTCCGTCGTCTGCTTCATCGCCTGGGTCGTCTCCGTCTACGACTTCACGCTGTTCGGGACGCTGCTGCCCGTCATCGCGGAGGACTTCGGGTGGACCACCGCCGAGGCCACCGCGGTCAACACGGTCGCCCACGTCGGCATCTTCGTCGTCGCCCTGGCGGTGGGCACGATCATCGACCGCATGGGCCGCAAGAACGCGCTCGTGGTGCTCATGCTCGGTGGCGCGGCCGCGGCGGGCTTCACCGGCCTGGCCGCGGGTGCCGTCAGCCTGATCCTGATCCGCTCCTTCTCCGGGTTCTCCATGTCCGAGGAGGTCGTCAACGCGGTCTACCTCAACGAGATGTACAAGGAGGCCAAGAACCGCGGCCTCATGTACTCCCTCGTGCAGGGCGGCTGGCCCGTGGGCGCGCTCGTCTCGGCGGGCATGTCAGCTCTGCTGCTGCCGGTCATCGGCTGGCGCTGGAGCTTCGTGGTGGCCGCGGTGATGGCCCTGTTCGTGGCGCTGCTGGCCTCGCGTCTGCCGGAGTCCCCGACCTTCGCCGCCATCCGCGAGGTGCAGCGGCGCCGTGCGGCCGGGGACGTCGAGGGCGCCCACCGGCTGGCCGCCGAGCACGACCTTGAGGAGGGCAGCCACCACAGGACCGGCTTCAAGGACGTCTTCACCCCGGAGCTGCGCAAGCACACCACCCTGCTGGCCCTGGCGTGGTTCTTCAACTGGTTCGCCATCCAGGTGTTCTCCGTGCTCGGCACCACGGTGCTCGTGGAGGCCAAGGGCGTGACCTTCGAGAACGCGCTGATCGTGCTGGTGCTGGCCAACGCCGTGGGCTTCGTCGGCTACGTCTTCCACGGCTGGCTGGGCGACCGCATCACCCGCAAGCGCACCGTGGTCATCGGCTGGCTGGCCGGCGCCATCGTCAGCCTCGCCATGCTGCTGGGCCCGGGCACGCCCTGGTTCGTCTTCCCGATGTACGCGCTGACCCTGTTCTTCCTCACCGGTCCCTACGCGGCGCTGCTGTTCTACATGGGCGAGTCCTTCCCGGCCCACGTGCGGGGCATGGGGACGAACGTCGCCCACGTGATGGCGCCGCTGGGCGGCATCGCGGGCTCCGGCGTGCTCAGCCTGCTCCTGTTCCTGGACGTGGACATGCAGTGGGCCGCGATCGTCTCCGGCACCGGGGGCCTGCTCGTCTCGGCGCTGTGCATGGCCGGGACCCGGACCATCGACGACGCCGGCAAGCGGACGACGGTGATCGCATGATGCGCGACGACGGACTCGAGGGAAAGGTCGCCGTGATCTCCGGCGGCGGCAGCGGGATCGGGCGGGCCCTGGCGGTGGCCTACGCCCGGGCCGGCGCCCGCAGCGTGGTCGGCTATCTGCCGGCCGACCCCCACGACGCGACGGACACCGTCCGCGCCGTGGAGGCCGCGGGTGGGCAGTGCGTGGCCGTGCCCATGGACGTGCGCAGCTTCGAGGACACCGAGAAGCTCGCCCAGACGGCGCTCGACGAGTTCGACCGCCTGGACATCTCGGTGGCCGCGGCCGGCATCCTGCGCCGTGCCGCGCTGGCCGAGATGACCGACGAGGCGTGGGACGACATGATGGCCGTCGACCTCTCCGGCGTCCTGCGCGTCTTCCGCTCCTGCAGCGCACGGATGACGAGCGGCGGGGCCATGGTGGCGACGTCCTCGATCGCGGGCGGGGTCTACGGCTGGGAGGAGCACTCCCACTACGCCGCGGCCAAGGCCGGGCTGCTCGGCCTCTGCCGCTCCCTGGCCGTGGAACTGGCACCGCGCAAGATCCGGGTCAACACCGTCATCCCCGGGCTGATCGAGAGCCCGCAGTCCCTGGACCCGGTGAACTCCCTGGGCCGGGAGGGCCTGGACGCCGCGGGGTCGATCATCCCGTGGGGCCGCGTCGGCAACGTCGACGAGGCCGCGCGCACCATCCGCTTCCTCACCAGCGACGACTCGGCCTACGTCACGGGGCAGCAGCTGATCGTCGACGGCGGGCTCACCGTCCGCTGGCCGAGCTGATCCCGTGCAGACCCCAGGAGGAACGGACATGGAACGACAGCTGAGCGGCAAGGTCGCGGTCGTCACCGGCGGCGGCAGCGGCATCGGTGCGGCCATCGCCCTGCTCTTCGCCCGCGAGGGCGCCGACGTGGCCGTGCTCGACCGCGACGAGCAGCACGCCCGGGCGGTCGCGGAGGAGAGCCGCGCCTTCGGCGGCCGGACCACGGCGCTCGCCGTGGACGTCACCGACGGCGAGGCTGTGCGGGCGGCGATGGACAAGGTGGCCGGGGAGCTGGGCGGGATCGACGTCCTGGTGAGCGCCGCGGGCATCCTCGACGAGACGCCGCTGCTGGAGATGAGCGAGGCGACGTTCGACAAGGTGCTCGCCGTGGACCTCAAGGGGGTGTTCCTGGCCGCGCGCTGGGCTGCTCCGCACATGGTCGAGCGCGGCGGCGGGCGGATCATCAACATCGCCTCCCAGCTGGGCATCAAGGGCGGCACCGGCCTGACGCACTACGTCGCGGCCAAGGCCGGGGTGATCGGCATGACGAAGGCCATGGCGCTGGAGCTCGCCGAGCACCACGTCCTCGTCAACGCGATCGCCCCGGGTCCGATCGTCACACCGCTGATCGAGGGGCTGTCCGAGGACTGGAAGGCCGCCAAGCAGGCCGAACTGCCCATCGGCCGCTTCGGCCAGGCCCACGAGGTGGCGCCCACCGCGCTGCTGCTGGCCTCCTCGCCCGGCGGCGACCTCTACACCGGTCAGACGCTGGGGCCCAACAGCGGCGACGTGATGCCGTAGCCCCCGGAAGGAGACGTCGACGATGTGCGCAGGATGCCCCGGAGGTCGGGCGGTCTCGACGGTGACGGCCTACATCAACCTCAACAGGATGAAACCGGCCGTCCTCGCGGAGCTGCGGCGGAGCGTGGGGCGCCGCGCGAGGATCACCGTCCTGGGCGACCGGTGGGTGCTGGGCTCCCGGACGGGGGCCCAGCAGGTCTTCCCCGACGTCGAGACGCTGGCCGACGCCCTGGTCGAGAAGCACCTCGTCGACCGGCGTGCCCTGCCGGACGACGGCGGCGCGGAGTTCGAGCGGCTCCTCGAGGACGGATCCCACCACGGCTCCCCGCCCATGGACGCAGGGCGGCTCGTGTCGGCGCTGCTCCTCAGCGCCGACACCGTCTGAGCGCGTCCGGGCCCTCCACGATGGTGGGGCGGCGTCCCGGGAGACACCGCCCCACCGCCGTCGCGCTCCGGGGAACCCAGGGGCCGGGTCGTCAGCGCGTCGTCAGCGCACGGGCCGGGACCCGGAGACGGTCACAGCCCCCAGATCTGCTCGAGCCGCTCCGCCCGTTCCCGCCGCGCCTCCAGCGCCTCGTCCAGGCTCACCGCCCGGAACCGGGTCGCCGTCCCCGGGGTGGCCCGGGCCAGCAGGTCCATGTCCGCGGAGATCACGGTGCCCACCATGGCGTAGCCGCCGCCGGAGACCGCGTCCCGGTGCAGCACGATCGGCTGGGTGCCGCCGGGGATCTGGATCGAGCCCACGGCGTAGCCGGCGTCCACGATGTTGGACGGGTCCGAGCCCGCCCCGAAGGGCTGCTCCCGCTCGACCCACTCCACCCCGGGGCCCTCGAAGCGCAGCCCCATCCGGTCGGCCACGGGGGTGAGCCTCCACTGCTCCTCGACCAGCCGGCGCCGGCCCTCGTCGGTGAGCAGGTGGTCGTAGAGCCCCCACACGATCCGCAGCTCCAGCGGGCCGCCGAGCGCGGGCCGGTGCGAGGCGGGGATCTCCTCGATCGACGGCAGGAGCCCGGTCGGCTCGCCCACGGGCACCAGGTCCCCGGCCTCCAGCTTCCGGCCGTCCAGCCCGCCCAGCCGCCCGATCGCGTAGGTGGATCGGGAGCCGAGCGCCTCCGGCACGTCGACGCCGCCGCGCACCGCGAGGTAGAACCGGGCGCCGGCGCGGATCACGCCGAACCGCACGGCGTCGCCCTCGGCCAGCTCGATCCGGGTCCACGGGGGCTGCTCCTGCCCGTTGACGACCAGGGGCACGTCGGCGCCGGCCACCGCGATCGTCGTCGGCGCGTCCACCGTGAAGGACGGGCCCGTGTAGGTGCACTCCAGCACGGCCTCGGCCGCGGAGTTGCCCACGAGCTTGTTGGCGGCCTGGGCGGACTCCTGGTCCATGGCCCCGCCCTGCGGGATGCCCACGTCGTAGTAGCCGGGCCGTCCCTGGTCCTGGACGGTGGTCAGCAGTCCGGACTGCTCAATTCTCAGCGCCATCGAGGGCCTCCAGGAGGGTGCGGTTGTAGGTGTCGGGATCGGCGAGCGCGGCCTCGACGTCGAAGGTCACGGCCGCCTGCTTGAACCGCCAGGTGCCGGCCTCGACCTGCTCCTGGATGGCCCGGTACTCGGCCTCGTCGACCGGCCGGAACTTCACGAGGTCCCCGGGCCGGAAGAGGATGAGGAAGTCGCGGAAGTCGGGCAGGTGCTGCTCGGGGTCGTAGATGGGCGCGGCGGCGACGCCGAACATCTGGTAGCCCCCGGCGCCGCGCACGGAGTAGATGCAGGCGAAGCACCCGCCGTGGCCCACGGTCAGCGGGGGAGTGTCCGTGCGGGGGCTGAGGTACTTGGGCACCTGCAGCTGCTGCTCGCGGGGCACGAGCTGGTACAGGAACGGCAGCCCCGCCACGAACCCCACCATGGACACCAGCCACGGGGACCCGTGGTGGCGGCGGATGAACTCGGCTGCGTCCTTCAGACCGTTGGCCCGGGCGGCGTAGTCGAGGTCGGTGCCGGAGGGGTCCTGGTGGTAGCCCTCGCGGAAGCGGGCGACCACCTCGGCGGTGTAGGGGTCCTGGTACCAGACCGGGACCTCGATGATCCGCGTGTCCACCGTGTACTGGGTGGAGGTGCGGGCCTGGCTCTCGAGCTCCTGGGTGCGGCGCTTGAGCTCCCGGGGGCCGAGGACGTCGGGGTCGAAGCGCACGAGCAGGGACGCGTTGGCGGGGCAGACGTCCACGACGCCGTCGAGCCCGAGCGCGGTGAGGCCCTGGGCCACGGCGGTGGCCAGGTAGTTGGCGGTGAGGTTCATGGCCTCGTCGAACTCCACGAACAGGAACTCGTCCCCGCCCCAGGTGTAGCGGGCGGTGGGCAGGTGCAGGGTCTCGGTCACGGTGTGCTCCCCTCACTGGGCGGCTCAGCGGGCCGGTCGCTGAGCAGCTCGGTCTCGATCCAGGTGGTGTGGTGCTCCACGGCCGTGAACACCGGGTCCAGCACGAGCCGCCGCAGCAGCGGCACCGTGGTCCGGATTCCCTCGACGTGCGTGGCCGCGAGGGCCGCGCCCATCCGCTGCACCGCGACCTCGCGGTCCTCGGCGTGCACGATCAGCTTCGCGAGCAGCGAGTCGTAGTACGGGGCCACGGTGTCCCCGGCGCGCACGCCGCTGTCCACGCGGTAGTCCTCGCCCTCCGGCCAGTCCAGCCGGGTGATGGTCCCGGGGCTCGGCAGGAACTTCCGCTCCGGGTCCTCGGCGTTGATCCGGCACTCCACCGAGTGGCCGCCGAAGGCGATGTCCTCCTGCCGCAGCGCCGTCCGCCCGGTCGAGGCGATGCGCAGCTGCTCGGCCACGAGGTCCACGCCGGTGACGAACTCCGTGACCGGGTGCTCCACCTGCAGGCGGGTGTTCATCTCGATGAACGCCGCCTCCTGCCGGGCGGGGTCGTAGAGGTACTCGACCGTCCCCACCCCGGAGTACCGGCAGAGCCGGGCCAGGTTCACGGCGGACTCCCGGATGCGCTCGCGGACGGCGTCCGGCAGGTCCGGGGCCGGGGCCTCCTCGACGATCTTCTGCGAGCGGCGCTGCAGGGAGCAGTCCCGGTCGCCCAGGTGCAGGAACGTCTCGCCGTCCCCGAGCACCTGGACCTCCACGTGCCGGGCCCGCTCGACGAAGCGCTCCAGGTACACGGTGGTGTCCCCGAAGCTCGCCCCCGCCTCGGACCGCGCGGTGTCGACGGTGCGCAGCAGCTCCTCCTCGGCGCGGACCAGGCGGATGCCGCGCCCGCCGCCGCCGGCCGAGGCCTTGATCACCAGCGGATAGCCGACCTCCCGGGCCAGCGCCACGACGGCGTCGCCGTCGCCCTCCAGAGGGCCGCCGGACCCAGCGAGGACGGGCACGCCCGCGGCGACCGCGGCCTCCAGGGCGCGGGTCTTGTGGCCCATGAGGTCGATGACGTCAGGGTCGGGGCCCACCCAGGTCAGCCCCGCCTCCTGGACGCGCCGGGCGAACGCGGCGTTCTCGGAGAGGAAGCCGTAGCCGGGGTGCACCGCGTCGCAGCCGTGCTCGAGGGCCGCGGCCACGAGCGCCTCGGCGTTGAGGTAGGACTTCTGGGCGGGAGCGGGCCCGACGACGGCGACCGCGTCGGCGAGGCCCGCCGCCATCGACTCCTGGTCGGCCTCGCTGACGGCCAGGACCGTGCGCAGGCCCATGTCCTGCGCGGAGCGGAGGACCCGGACCGCGATCTCGCCCCGGTTGGCCACCAGCAGCGTGGAGATCGCCACGGCTCAGCTCTCCGCGACGACGGCGATGACGTCCCCGGGGTGGACCATGTCCCCGTCCTGGAGCCGGAAGCCCTGGAGGGTTCCGGCCGAGTCGGTCTGCACCTCCGAGAACTGCTTCATCACCTCGATGAGGCCGATGACCTGGCCGGCCTCGACCTGGTCGCCGTCCTGCACGAACGGGTCCTTGCCGGGGGAGGGGCGGCGGTAGAAGACGCCGGGGAGCGGTGACTGGATCTCGGCCATGACGGTCCTTTCGGTGGGTGCTGCTGGGTCCTTCGGGTCGTCCTTCGGGGTCACTCGGCGGTGGTCCTGTGGGCGTCGATCGCGTCCTGCACGGCGCGGGCGACCGCGGGCGCCCCGGGGGCGTCCGAGTGCACGCACACGGACTCGAAGCGCATCGGCAGCTCCGTGCCGTCCTCGGCGCGCACGCTGCCCTCGGCCAGGGCCTGCCTCACCCGGTCGGCGGCGGCCTGCGGGTCGGTGGCGTGCGGGCTGCGCCGGATGATCAGCCCGCCCTCGGCGGTGTAGTCGAGATCGACGTACAGCTCGGCCACGAACGGCACGCCGCGCTCGGCGCACACCGCCTCGTGGGCGGTGCCGGCCATCCCGAGCACCGTCACGCCGTAGTCCGCGGCGACCGCGGCCACGGACTCCATGAGCGCCGGGTCCTTGGCGACCATGCCGTAGAGGGAGCCGTGCGGCTTGAGGTGGTGCAGGTCCGCCCCGTGCTGGAGCAGGAAGCCGGTGAGGGCGCCCACCTGGTAGCGGACCAGGGACTCGACCTCCTCCGGGGTGAGCACCATGGCGCGGCGGCCGAAGCCCCACTGGTCCGGCAGCGACGGGTGCGCCCCGATCCGCACGTCGTGGGCCACGGCCGCAGCGACCGTCGCGGACATGATGTCCGGGTCCCCTGCGTGGAAACCGCAGGCGACGTTGGCGAGGTCCACGACCTGCAGCAGCTCCGGGTCGTTGCCGAAGCGGTGCAGGCCGATCCCCTCGCCCAGGTCCGAGTTGACGGTGGGCCGGGTGCTGGTCCGTGGCGTGGCCATGGTCACAGCCTAGGGATGCGAGGCCCTCGGGGGAACGGGCAGGAGCCGCACCGTCCGCGGATCGGACTCCGGCGCCGTCGGCACGGCGGTTCAGTCCGTGCCGAGCAGCTCGCGCAGCCCGGCATCGATGAACTTCTGGGCCTCGGGGCTGAACGGGGCCAGGTGCCCCCAGGTCGACGGGATCGGCCGGGCCTGCGCCTCGGGGATCCGCGAGGCCTCGTACGCACTGTCGACCGGCGGGAAGTAGCTGTCCGTCTCCGAGTTCATGATGAGGGTCCGTGCCGTGATCGAGCCGAGCGCGGCGTCGAAGTCACCGCCGAACTCCGGGTGGTCGCCGAGGTCGTTGTGGTACCAGGTGCGTATCTGGGCCATCAGGTCGTTGGCGTCGCACTTGAGGAAGAAGGGCTCCCAGAAGATCTCGATGAACTCCTCGATGCTCCGCGCGCCGAAGGCCTGGAACTCCTCGTCGCGGTAGAAGGGCTCGGAGAAGCCCCAGCCGGCGTAGATCGAGGCGAAGGTCCGGAGCCCGCGCACGGGGGGCTTGTCGCCGTAGAAGCCGTCGTTCCAGTCCGGGTCCGTGGTCAGCGCCCGCTGCAGCGCGTGCAGGAACACCTTGTTGAAGCGGCCCGTGCGGGCGGACCCGGAGATCGGGGCGATGGCTCCGACCATCTCGGGGTGGAGCGCGGCCCACGCGTAGGACTGGCACGCGCCCATCGACCAGCTGGAGACGAGCCTGATCCTCTCGATGCCGAACACCTCGGTCAGCAGCCGGTGCTGCGCGACGACGTTGTCGTAGGCGGTCGCCCAGGGGAACAGGCTCTTGCCGAAGGGCGCCGGCGTGTTGCTCGGTGAGGAGGAGACGCCGGCCCCGAAGTGGTTCGGGACCACGATGAAGTGGTCGTCGGGAGTGATGGCACGCTCCGGGCCGGTCATCCACATCGCGGTGTCCTGGGGCGTCGCCGTGAACCAGGTGGGGCACACCACGACGTTGTCCTTCGCGGAGTTGAGCTCCCCGAGGGTGAGATAACCGAGTCTCGCGGACGGCAGGACCGCCCCCTTCTGCAGAGGGAAGTCGCCCAACTCGAAGGTTCTGGTGTCCATGCCGCTCTCCTTCACGGGTGTGATGCGGGTCACCTTACACGGTGGCTCCTCCGGTTCCCCCGGTGGGTCCGGGCATCGCGGTGTCCCGCCGCCCGGACCGCCTCCTGCACGTCGCGGTCGTGGCCGGGCGCGCTTTACGAGCGGGAAACAGCTCCGACACCGTCCGGCATTCCGGCGTCTCTAGGTTCGGGGCAAGCACTTCCCCGGGAGAGCCCCGTGTCCCGGCGACGCCGCCCCACCCCGGCGCGTCCGCCGCCACCGGTTCCCCTCTCCCGCCCCGTCCTGCCTCACGTTCTGGCCCACCAAAGCCTGCCGCACCGAAAGAAGTCACCATGCCGGATCAGCCCGTTCCCCCCGCCTCCGAGTCCGCGCCGCCCGGCGTCGCCGTCCTCGACGCCCCTGCTCCCGCCGGCGCGCACGCCCCCGGCGCCCCCGACCGCGACGTCAGCCAGGCCACCAAGGAGTCCCTCGAGGACTACACCCTGCGCTTCGCCCCGCGCTCCTACCGCAAGTGGGGCCCGGGCGTGGTGGCCACCAGCGCCCTGGGCGGCATCGCCTACCTCGCCGACTTCTCCATCGGGGCCAGCATCGGCATGGCCCACGGGACGGCCAACGCGCTGCTGGGCATCGCCGTGGCCGCGGTCGTCATCTTCACCACCGGCCTGCCGCTGGCCTACTACGCGGCCCGGTACAACATCGACCTGGACCTCATCACCCGCGGCTCGGGCTTCGGCTACTACGGGTCCGTGGTCACCAACATCATCTTCGCCACGTTCACCTTCATCTTCTTCGCCCTCGAGGGCTCGATCATGGCCCAGGGCCTCGAGCTGGTGCTGGGCATCCCGCAGGCCCTCGGGTACGCGATCTCCACGCTCGTGGTCATCCCCCTGGTGATCTACGGGATGAACACCCTGGCCAAGCTCCAGGTGTGGACCACCCCGCTGTGGCTGCTGCTCATGGTCTTCCCGCTGGCCTTCCTCGTGGTCACCAACCCGGACTCGGTGGAGAGCTTCTTCGCCTACCAGGGCGAGAGCGGAGACGGCGGGGTCAGCATGTCCGCCGTCATGCTCGCGGCCGGGGTGTGCCTGTCCCTGATGGCGCAGATCGCCGAGCAGATCGACTACCTGCGCTTCATGCCGCCCAAGACCGCCGCCAACCGCCGCGCGTGGTGGACCGCCGTGATCATGGGCGGGCCCGGCTGGGTGGTCTTCGGCGCCCTCAAGCAGGCCACCGGCCTGTTCATCACGGTCTGGCTCCTGGCCAAGCTGGACCCGGCCGCCTCCGCCACCGCCAACGAGCCCGTCCACCAGTTCCTCGGCGTCTACGAGGAGATGATGCCGACCTGGCTGGCGCTCACCCTGGCCCTGATCCTCGTGGTGGTCTCGCAGCTGAAGATCAACGTCACCAACGCCTACTCCGGCTCCCTGGCCTGGACCAACAGCTTCACCCGCATCACCAAGCACTACCCGGGCCGGCTGGTCTTCGTCATGGTCAACCTGACCATCGCCCTCGTGCTGATGGAGGCGAACATGTTCGACTTCCTCAACACCATCCTCGGCTTCTACGCCAACTGCGCGATGGCCTGGGTGGTCACGGTCGCCACCGACATCGCCGTCAACAAGTACCTGCTCAAGCTCTCGCCCAAGGTCCCCGAGTTCCGCCGCGGCATGCTCTACGCCGTCAACCCGGTCGGCTTCGTCTCGATGCTGCTCTCCGCGGGCATCTCGATCGCCGTGTTCTTCGGGGCGTTCGGGGCCGCCGTGCAGCCGTACTCGCCGATGTTCGCGATCGGCCTGGCGCTGGTCTGCCCGCCCCTGCTGGCCGTGGCGACCCGCGGGAAGTACTACCTGCGGCGCACCGACGACGGCATCGACCTGCCGATGTTCGACGCCGACGGCAACCCCTCCGACGCCAAGCTGCCCTGCCACGTCAGCGGCCTGGAGTTCGAGCGCCCGGACATGCTGCTCTCCGCCGAGCCCGGTCCGCACGGGGAGAAGCAGTACATCTCCTCCCTCGCCCTGGCCACGGACAAGACCGGCCGGTACGTGCTGCCCGCCCAGCGCTGACACCCGGTACCGGCTCGCGGCACCGGCTCCCGGTATCGGCCACCGGCACGGGTCCCGTGCCCGGGAGGCCCCGCCCGGCCGGGCGGGGCCTCCGCCGTACCCTGGACCCATGCCCGCACCGGAGCTCCGGCCGACGACGGCGCTGGTGCGCCGGCTCCTGGAGGAGCAGCTGCCCGCACCCCTGCGGGCGCTCGCGACCCAGCCGCTGGCCCCGGCCGCGCAGGGCTGGGACAACGCGATGTTCCGGCTCGGGCCCGCCCACGCGGTGCGCCTGCCCGTCCGGCAGGCCGCCGTGGTCTGCCTGGAGCACGAGCAGCGGTGGACGGCCGTCGTCAGCGCGCCGCTGGCCGCCCTCGGGATCGACGCGCCCGTGCCGGTGTTCCCCGGCCGGCCGGGCTCCGGCTATCCGTGGCCCTGGCTGGTCGCGCGGTGGATCGAGGGCGAGGCCGTCGCGCTGCTGCCCGTGGCCCGCCGCGACCGCCTCGCCGCCGACCTGGCGCGGGCGCTGACCGCCCTGCACCGGCCGGCGCCCGAGGGGGCGCCGCGCAATCCCTATCGAGGCGTTCCCCTCGCCGAGCGGCTCCGCACCGTGCCCGCGCCCTGGCCGGCCACGGCGGCGGTGCTCGGCCGGGGAACGACCCGGCGGCTCCGGGACGTCGTCGAGGACGGGCTGCGCGCCGCGCCCTGGTCCCGGCCGCCGGTCTGGCTGCACGGCGACCCGCACCCCTGGAACCTCGTGCACCGGGCCGGGCGGCTTGCCGGGCTCATCGACTTCGGCGACGTCTGCGCGGGTGATCCGGCCTCGGACCTCGCCGCCGCGTGGCTGGTCCTCGACGGCCCGCAGCGCGCTGTGTTCCGCGCGTCCGTCGACAGCACCGGGCGCTACGACGACGACGTCTGGCGCCGCGCCGCCGCCTGGGCCACCCTGTACGTGACGGCACTGGCGGCGCACTCGACGTCCTCGGGCCCGTTCGGCCCCGTTCTCGAGCACACCGTGGCGCAGCTCGTCCCCCGGGTGCCGTGAGCGTCCCGTGGTGGGTCCGGAACGGAGCACCGATTCCTGGGAGGGCAAGATGACCGGATGGGAGTGGCGTCCCGTCGACCTGCCCGACACCACGCTGGAGGTGGCCGTCCGCGGGTCCGGTGAGCCGGTCGTGGTGATCCAGACCGCGCAGATCGCCGACGAGTTCGTGCCGCTGGCCTCCCGGCCGGAGCTGCACGGGCACCGGGTCGTCCTCTACCACCGCCGCGGCTACGCCGGGAGCAGCCCCGTGCGAGGCCCGGGATCCATCGAGCGCGACGCCCTCGACTGCCGCCGCCTGCTGGACGCCCTCGGGCTGGACCGGGTGCACCTGGTGGGCGGGTCCTACAGCGCCGCGGTGGCGCTGCAGCTGGCGGCGGACGCGCCGGAGCGCGTGCACAGCCTCACGCTGATCGAGCCGCCGCCGACGATCACGGCCGGTGCCGACGCATTCCACGAGGCGGCGCGCCGGTTCGTCGAGATCCACCGCACGCAGGGTCCCGCCGCGGCGCTCGAGGAGTTCGCGACCCGCATCATGGACCCGGACTGGCGGACGCAGCTCGAGCGGCACCTGCCGGGTGGCTCCGTCCAGGTGCAGCGGGACGCCGAGACCCTGTTCGGCACGGACATGCCTGCCCTGGTCGACTGGCGCTTCGGAGCCGAGGACGCCCGCCGGATCCGTGGGCCGGTCCTCTACGTCGGCGGCGCCGCGAGCGGGCCGCTGTTCGCCGCGGTCCGGGAGCAGATCCTCGCCTGGTTCCCGGGAGCGAGCGACGTGGTGGTGACCGACGCGGACCACATGCTGGCGATCACCCACCCCGCGGAGGTGGCGTCCGGCCTGGCGACGTTCCTCCGGGCCCACCCCCTGGAGGCACCCTCCCGACCGTAAGCGGGTCCTCGGCACGTGCCTGTCGCCACGGGGTCGGACCCGTGCTGCCACGTTTCCTGGTCGGGGGATGGGTCCCGCCCGTTCCGGCCGTGGTCGTGCGCCGCCGTGCCGCCCAGTCCTGAACCGGACCGGAACGTCGGGCTGATCGGGTAGTTTGTCGTCCGTGATGAGCTCGTCCAGCGACCGCCGCAGGGGCCTCCTGGCCTCCGCGGCGGTCGCTGTCCTCCTGCTGACGGGCTGCGCCGGCACCGCCCCCGCGCAGCCCGGGACGACGCCGTCGGCGACGGCTTCCGCGACCTCGTCGGCCGCCCCCACCCCCTCGGCCGCCCCGGCCCCCTCGGCGTCGGCGACAGCACCCGTAACCGCCATGCCGACGCCAACCGCGCCGACGCCCACGGCCGGGCCGTCTGCCATGGCGGCCTCCGAGCCCGTGTCGGTCCGCATTCCCGCTCTCGGCACCGACTCCGAGCTCCTCCGGCTCGGACTGCGGGACAACGGCTCCCTCGAGGTCCCTCCCGGGGACCCGGGGGCCCCGGCCGCCTGGTACACCGGCTCGCCCACACCGGGGGAGGTCGGCCCGGCCGTGCTGCTCGGCCACGTGAACGCCACCGACGGCGGCCCGGGCGTCTTCGCCGGCCTGCGGAGCCTCGCCCCCGGGGACAGGATCGAGGTGGCGCGGGAGGACGGGAGCACGGCGGTCTTCGCCGTCGAGCGCGGGGAGCAGTACGCCAAGGACGCGTTCCCCACACTGTCCGTGTACGGCAACACCGAGGGCCCCGAGCTCCGCCTGATCACGTGCGACGGCTACGATGCCGCCACCGGCGAGTTCGACGACAACTACGTGGTCTACGCGAAGCTCGTCGGCTGACGCCCCGGACCGCGCCGGCGGCGACCCGTGCGCCGGCCGAGGGGCCGAGGACGTCGTTCCGACGGAGAGGATCGCAGGGATGCCTGGACCGAGCGCAGGGAGCACCGGGCCCGTGGGCAGGGCCCGCACCCTCGCCGAGGTGTACCGGCACTTCGGCGAGGTCGACGCCGCCGGGGTGTCGCCGCTGTACGAGCGCGTCGCCGTCGCCCTGGGCGAGTCCGCCGAGGCGCTGCATGCCATCGGGGCGGCGCCGGCGCGCAAGCGGCACCCCGCGGTGATCCTCGCCGCGCTGCACGACCTCGCCCTCGCCGGACGCGCCCCGGCGCTGGCCGCGGCCTACGCCGCCGCGGACGGCGAGGCCGCCGCCGGCGCGGCGATCGACACGCTGCTGCGCATGACCGACGCGGTCGTGGCCGTCGCCGCGCGCCGGCGGCTGCGGACCGACGAGACCGGACGCGGCGCCGTGCTGTATCCGGCCATTGCCGAGGCGGCGCACCGGGTGGGCGCGACCGCGGTGGGTCTGGTCGACGTGGGGTGTTCGGCGGGGTTCAACCTCACGGTCGATCGCGTCGGCATCACGTACGGCAGCGGAGCCTCGCTGGGCGACCCGTCATCTCCCGTGCAGCTGTCGTCCTCGACCGTGGGGGACCGGCCCGTCCCGGCGCGGGCGATGCCCGAGGTCGTCGCCCGGGTCGGTGTCGACCGCGATCCGGTCGACGTGACCGACGCGGACGACGCCCGGTGGCTGCGCGCCTGCCTGTGGCCGGACCAGCCGGAGCGGATCGCGAGGCTCGAGGCCGAGATGGCGTTGGCGGCCTCAGCTCCTCCGCTGCTGCTGCAGGGGGACGCCGTCGAGCTGGTGTCCGACGCCGTCGCCCGTGTGCCCGCGGGCGCCCTGCCCGTCGTCACCACGACGTGGGCGCTGTCGCACGTCCCGCCCGAGGGCCGTCTGCGCTTCCTGCAGCGCCTCGGCGAAGCGGCGGCCGGGCGCACGGTGGCGTGGGTGTCGGCGGAGGGGGTCGGGGTCGCGCCGACGATACCGACACTCGGCGATCGCCGTGCCTCCGGCCACAGCATCATCGGCCTGGCGGTGCTCGACCGCTCGACCCTGCGCGCCGAGGCCGTCGGCCGCTGCTGGTCGCGGGGCCGCCTGCTGGCGTGGCTCGCCGACTCCTCGTGACCTCCGAGGTCGATCCGCCGGCGCCTCGTCCTGGAGCCGGTACCTCGTAGGCTGGAGCCGAACCGCCGACAGCCTCGACAGGAGACGCACGATGGATGTGGTCGTCCTGCCCACCGCCGCGGACGTCGCGGCCCACGCGGCCGACGTCGTCGCCGAGCGGATCGCCGCCGAGCCCGCCACCGTGCTCGGCGTGGCCACGGGCTCCTCGCCGGTGGGGATCTACCGCGAGCTGGCCCGCCGCCGGAGGGAGGAGGGGCTGGACCTGTCCCGCCTCGAGTGCTTCGCCCTCGACGAGTACACCGGTCTCGCCCGCGAGGACCCCCACAGCTACGCCGCCTACCTGCAGCGGGAGGTGGCGGATCCCTTCGGTCTGCCGTCCGCCCGGGTCCACGTGCCGGACGGCACCCGGGAGGACCGGGAACGCGCCGCCCAGGAGTACGAGCAGTCGATCGCCGCGGCCGGCGGCATCGACCTGCAGATCCTCGGCATCGGCACCAACGGCCACATCGGCTTCAACGAACCCCTCTCGTCGCTGAGCTCCCGCACCCGGGTCCTGGCGCTGTCCGCCCAGACCCGCTCGGACAACGCGCGCTTCTTCGACGCCCCCGACGACGTGCCCACGCACTGCCTCACCCAGGGCCTCGGCACGATCCTCGAGGCCCGGCAGCTGCTGCTGGTCGCGCAGGGCGAGCGCAAGGCGGAGGCCGTCGCCGCGGCGGTGGAGGGGCCGGTGGCGGCCCGGTGCCCGGCGTCGGTGCTGCAGTTCCACCGCCGCACCACGCTCGTGCTGGACGAGGCCGCCGCGAGCCGGCTCACCCTCGGCGAGTACGAGCGCCCCGGCCGGCGGGCCTGAGCGGTCCCGGGCTCCTGTCCCGCCGACGGGGGATCCCGCCGCCGCGGCGGTGCGGAGGCGTTCGTCATCCAGTCGCCGGGCCGCGTCACACAGCGGCTGGTCAGCGCGCAGATCCGCGATTTCGGGCCGGAACGGCCTCCGCCACGGCACGCCCGGGAAGAGGTCACGATTTGACCCGTGACGTTGCACTTGCCAACTGCCTACGATGCCTTCGCAAACCCTTCTTCTGCGAGATTGTGGGGACTACATGAACAAGAACACAGCTGGTGCGGCCCTGGCGGTGGCGATCGGGTTCTCTGCCCTGGCGGCGGCGCCGGCGGCGGCCGCGCCGGGCGACCCGATGGTCTTCTCCGACTGCGCCACGGCCAACCAGTACGGCGTCCACAACATCCCCGTCGGCTCGGTCAGCTACAGCGCGAGCCTCGTCGACGACGACGGCGACGGGATCGTGTGCGAGAGCGCCGAGTGGACCTACGACCCCACGCGCATCCCCGTGGAGAACGAATCGGGGGGCTACACCCACACCATCATCGACTGGATCCCCGGAGCCGGCCCCGGCCCCGACGCCCAGCCCGGCGTGGTGCCCGGGGTCGACCCGTACACCCAGGTGGGCGAGGTCCCCGTGGGCGGCGCCGACACCGGTGCCGCCGTGGAGGAGGGCTCCGGGACGAGCGGTCTCGTCCTCGGCGGCGGTCTCGCCCTGGCCGCCGCCGCGGTGGCCGTCCGCCGGCGCAGCACCGGCCGGGCGTAGCCCGGGCCCACCCGGCGCACTCGGAACCGATCCCCGTGACGGATCCCACCGCCGACCGCCGCAGGGGCCGCCTGGCCTCTGCGGCGGTCGCCCTCCTGCTGCTGAGCGGCTGCGCGGGCGAGGCCCCCGCGCAGCCCGCGGCGCCGTCGTCGACGGCGTCCGCCACGTCCTCGCCGATCCCCTCGGCGAGCCCGTCCCCCGCTCCCACGACGCCCGCACCCAGCACCGTGGCCGCGCCCGCCCCGGAGCCCGGGCCGGCGGTCCTGGCGGCCTCGTCGCCCGTGTCGATCCGGATCCCGTCGGTGGGTAGCGCGTCCCCGCTGCTGCACCTGGGCCTGCGCCCCGACGGATCGCTGGAGGTGCCGCCGACCCACCCCGGTGCCCCGGCGTCCTGGTACATCGGCTCACCCACCCCGGGGGAGCGCGGCCCGGCGGTGCTGCTGGGCCACGTCAACGCGACCGACGGCGGTCCCGGCGTGTTCGCCGGCCTGCGCAGCCTGGTCCCCGGCGACACCGTCGAGGTGGCGCGGGAGGACGGCAGCACGGCCGTCTTCGCGGTGCAGCGCGGGGAGCAGTACGCCAAGGACGCGTTCCCCACCCAGACCGTCTACGGCGACACCGCGGGGGCGGAGCTGCGCCTGATCACCTGCGACGGCTACGATCCCGCCACCGGGCTGTTCGACGACAACTACGTGGTCTACGCGCAGCTCGCCGGCTGAGCGGCCGTGCCCCGCGCGGGGGAGGGCCGGGGTGAAAGAGGGGACACGCCTCGTCCGCTCGATGGAGGTGCTTCCGCTAATTTCCCGGGAGGATGGAGGAGCGAGCTCTGCCCGTCCCACCGAAGGAGATCCCCATGAGCGACCCGCATCCCGACCGGCCCGGCAACCCCGCCGGCCCGCCCCGCTACAGCGCGGACAGCGGCGACCAGTACGGCGCCGCCCGGCCCACCGGGGCCGCCCCGCCGGAGGTGGGCCGGCTCCTGACCCTGACCCTCGCCTCGGCGGGGGTCTACTTCCTGAACCAGATCGCCGGGCTCTTCACCGACCAGAGCCAGAGGTACGCGGATCTGGGCCTGTCCGCCGACCAGATCGCCCAGGCCGAGAGCGGCGCGACGGTCACCACGATCGTGACCGTCGTCGTGGCCCTGGCGATCTACGCCCTGATCTACGTGTTCCTGAAGAAGGGCAAGAACTGGGCGCGCGTCCTGGGCATCGTCCTGTCGATCCTGAGCATCGTCGGGGCCGGCCTCGGCCTCATCGGCACCCTGGCCTTCGGAGGCGTGGGGATCGTCCTGCTGGTGCTCGGGCTGCTGCTGATCGTGGTCAACGTCCTGTGGCTCGTGACCGCGTTCAAGGCCCCGGTCAAGCAGTGGTTCTCCCAGCTGCACCTGGCCTGAGCCGCACCACCGGCGCCCGGCCGGAACGCCGCCCCGGCCGGGGCGGCGTTCCGCAGTCCAGGCGACTCCGGCCGAACGCCGGGGTCCCCCGGGATGTGCGGGGACCCGGGCGCTCAGGCGGGCGGTTCGATGACGCGGTCGCGGCCCACCTGCAGCGCGGAGACGCACAGCACCACCATGAGACCCGCCATGAGGAGCAGGGGCGGTTCCCAGCGGCCTCCGGCGTCGTAGAGGGCGCCGAAGACGGCGGGGGCGACCGCTGCCATCCCGTAGCCCACGGACTGGGCCATCCCGGACAGCGCCGCGGCCTGCTGGGGGCTGCTCGAGCGCAGGCTGAACAGGGACAGGGCGACGACGATGAGGCTGCCGCAGCCGGCGGCCCCGAGTACCACCCACAGCAGGACCAGCGACGGCGCGGCGGCCAGGCCCGCGTAGGCGGCCAGCGCCAGCGCGGCCCCGGTGAACGCCACGGCGCGCTGGTCGCCGAACCGGGTCATCAGCATCCCGGAGCCCAGGCTGGCGGCCGTCCCCACCAGCAGGAACAGGCCCATGTGCGCGCCCGCGGCGGTCGCCGAGACGCCGTGGCTGCGCTCGATGCTCGGCAGCCACGCCATGAGGACGTAGAACGCCACCGACTGCAGGCCCATGAACAGGGTGACCTGCCAGCCCAGTGCGGAGCGCCACGGCGAGCGGAAGCGGTCCGGGCCCTGCTCGTGCGCGCCGGCCGCGGCGGGCCGGCGCCGCAGCCAGGGGAAGAGGACCGCCAGCGCGAGCACGGCGAGCACCGCCCACACCGCCAGGGCCAGGCGCCACCCGGCCGGGCCGGCGTGGGCGATGGGCACCACCGCTGCGGAGCCGGCCGCCGCCACCGCGCTCTGGATCGACGTGTAGAGCCCGGTCACCTGGCTCACCCGCTGCGGGAACTCCCGTTTCACCAGGGAGGGCAGCAGCACGTTGAGGAAGGCGATCCCGATGCCCACCAGGGCGGTGCCGAGCCACACCGCGCCCGGGACCGGCGCGGAGCGGCCCACGATGCCGACGGCGAGCAGCAGCAGGGACAGCCACAGGGCCCGGTCCAGTCCCGTCCGGGCGGCCACCGCGGGGGCCACGGGGGAGAACAGGGCGAACATGGCCAGCGGCAGCCCGGTCAGGAGCCCGGCCTGGCCCGCGGAGATCCCGAGGTCGCGGCTGATCTCCTCGAGCAGCGGGCCCACGGTCACGAAGCCGACCCGCAGGTTCACCCCGATCAGCACCACGCCGAGGAAGCCGAGGCCCAGCCGGGTCCGGCGGCCGGTGGCCGGTGACGCGTCGGAGAGCACGGAACGCCCTTTCAGGAGACGGAACAGGGATCTCCGGACAGGGTACGGGGCGGCGTGCCCACGGCGCGCCGCCCCGTGCCCCGTCCGGTCCGTGCCGGGTCAGCCGAGGAAGAGATTCAGGATGAACAGCAGCGGGATGGACCCCGCCCAGACCGCGGTGGTGATGCCGGACCAGCCGCGCAGCGCGTCCAGGCCCTGCAGGCCCGTGAAGCGGGTGACCACCCAGAAGTAGGAGTCGTTGAAGTAGCTGAAGCACATCGAGCCGGCGGTGCACGCCAGGACGGCGACCACGGGATCGATGCCCAGGCTGCCCACCAGCGGGGCGGTCACGGAGGCCGCGGTGATCATCGCGACCGTGCCGGAGCCCTGGGCGATGCGCACGAGGGTGGCGATGAGGAAGGGGACCAGGAAAGCCGGGAGCGGCGTCGCGGCCACGGCCTCGGCGAGGGCGTCACCCACGCCGGAGGTGCGCAGCACCTGGCCGAACGCACCGCCGGCGCCCGTGATGAGCAGGATCAGTCCGGCCGAGGCCGCGGCCTCGGCGAACCAGCCGTGCGCCTTGTTGCGCGGGCTCCACCGGGGGAGGAGCACGTAGAGGGCCAGGATCATGCCGATGACCAGGGCGACCACCGGGTTGCCGACGAAGGCGAAGGGCACCGCCCAGGCGGAGGGCTCGTACTCGTCCCCGCCGATCACGCCCTGGGCGTTCTGGTCGATGGCGCCGGTGACCGTGTTGGTGATGATCAGCAGCAGGGGGATGAGCAGCGGCAGGGAAGCGGTGAACGCGCCGATCCTGTGCGGCTTCGCGCCCTCCGGCGCCCGGCCGAGATCCACCGACGGGTCGGCGGTGGGGGGCTGCCCCGTCTCGGCGTCGAGGCCGCCCCGGGGGCCGTCGTCGAGGGCCGTGCCCGCGGCGTGGGCGCCGCCGACGCCGGCGGTCGCGACGGTCCCGTAGACGGCCTCGCGCACGTGCTCCTCCACCTTGGGCTCGAGCTTCGGGCCGATCCACCGTGCGTAGGCGACCACGATCGGCAGCAGGACCACGGTGAACACCAGGCCGACGAGGATGACCGCGCCGAGGTCCGCGCCGAGGATGCCGGTCACGGCCAGCGGGCCGGGCGTGGGCGGGACGAGGTGGTGGGTGAGCGTCATGCCGCAGCCCAGGGCCAGGGCCAGCGTCACGTAGCCGGCCCGCTCCACACGGGCGATCGAGCGGGCGAGCGGGTTCATGATCACGTAGCCGGAGTCGCAGAACACGGGGATGGAGACCAGGGCGCCCACGCTGCCCATGGCCCAGGGCTCCCGGCCCTTGCCGAAGGCGCGCAGGAAGGCGTGCGCCAGGGAGTTGGCGGCGCCGGAGACCTCGAGGATCTTGCCGATGCCCACGCCCAGGCCGATGACGATGCCGATCGAGGCGAGGGTGTTGCCGAAGCCGGTGGTGATCGCGTCGACGATCTCGAGCGGGGCCTGGCCGGCGACGGCGCCGGTCAGCAGGGCCGCGATGAGGAGGGCCACGAACGCGTCCAGGCGGGTGCGCAGCACCAGGACGATGATGGTGGCGATGCCCAGCACGAGGGCCAGGAGGAGTTGTAGATCCACGGTGATGCAGCTCCTTGCGGACGGGTGGGACGCCCGGTGCCCGGGCGGCGGTGCCCGGGTCCGGGGAATTGACGGGCTGGGCGTTGCATGTGAGGCTAATCACACATAAGACGTCTGACAAGAGGCAGGAACGCTGTGACCGCTGAAACCGACGTGCTCGCCGGCTACCCCCCGGAGGTCCCCGTGGACCCCCGGGACGTCGCGGCGTCCGTGGCCGCCACGGGCCGCGTCCTGGTGGTGCTCGACGACGACCCCACCGGGACGCAGTCCGTCTCCGACCTGCCGGTGCTCACCCGCTGGGAGCCGGAGGACTTCGCCTGGGCGTTCGGCACCGGCGCCGCCGCCGTGTACGTGCTCACCAACACCCGCAGCCTGGACCCCGACGAGGCCGCCGCCCGCAACCGGGAGGCGGTCGGCAACGCCCTCACGGCGGCGCAGGAGGCCGGGGTGGCGCTGGGCTTCGTGAGCCGCAGCGACTCGACGCTGCGCGGCCACTACCCCCTGGAGCCCGACGTCATCGCCGAGACCCTCGCCGAGCGCACCGGGGAGGACGTCGACGGCGTGGTCATCGTCCCCGCCTTCCCCGAGGCCGGGCGGATCACCGTGGGCGGGGTCCACTACACGCGCGACGGCCACGGCGGGCTGGTCCCCGTGGCCGAGACCGAGTTCGCCCAGGACGCCACGTTCCGCTACCACCACTCCGAGCTCGCCCGCTACGTCGAGGAGAAGTCCGCCGGGCGCTTCCGGGCCGCCGACGTGCTCGTCCTCGACCTGCACGCCGTGCGCGGGGGCGCGGCGGGGATCGCCGACGCCCTCGAGCCCGCCGCGCACTCCACCCCGGTCGTCGTGGACATCGTCACGGAGAACGACCTGCGCGCCCTGGCCCTGGGCCTGGCCGAGGCCGAGCGCCGCGGCAAGAGGCTGCTCTACCGGGTGGGCCCGCCGTTCGGCCGGGCCCGGCTCGGCCAGGACGAGCGCCCGCCCCTCACCGGCGCGGACATCCCGGCCGGCGGGGCCGGCCCCGGTGCGGTCGGCGGACTCGTCGTCGTGGGCTCCCACGTGGGCCTCACCACGCGCCAGCTCGAGAACCTCACCGCCCGGCACCGCCACGCCACCACCGTGGAGCTCTCGGTCGAGGCGGTCCTGGACCCGGACCGCGCCGAGGACCATCTCGCCGGCACCGTCGACGCCGTCGTCGCCGCGCTCGCCGCGGGGGACGTCATCCTGCACACGAGCCGCCTGCTGGTGCGCGCCGAGGACCCGGCGGAGAGCCTGCGGATCGCCCGCACGGTCTCCGCGGCGGTGGTCGCCGTGGTCAACCGGACCCTGAAGACCTCCCCGCCGCGGTTCGTCGTGGCCAAGGGCGGCATCACGTCCTCCGACGTCGCCGCGCACGGCCTCGAGATCCGCCACGCCATGGTCCGCGGGCCCATGCTCCCGGGCATCGTCTCCCTGTGGGAGCCCGTGGACGGCCCGGCCCGCGGCATCCCCTACGTCGTCTTCGCCGGCAACGTGGGCGGGGACGAGTCCCTCGCGGACGTCGTCGCCAAGCTCAGCAGCACCTTCTGACCCCGTCCGGCCCCCATCCGACCCCGTGAGGAACGAGAACCCCGCCATGAACCACTCCACGGTCGCCGTCCTGGGCCTCGGGGCCATGGGCCTGCCCATGGCCGCCCGCCTGGCCGGCGCCTTCGCGGTCAACGGCTACGACATCTCCGAGGAGCGGCTGCGCCTGGCGGAGGACGCCGGCGTGCGCCGCCACGACTCGGCCCGCTCCGCGGCCACCGGCGCGGACGCCGTGCTCCTGGCGGTCCGCAACGCCCCGCAGCTGGACGAGGTGCTCTTCGGCGCCGACGGCGTCGCCGCCGCGCTCGCCCCCGGGGCGGTCGTGATCCTCGGCTCCACCGTGGGCCGGGAGGTGATCCCGCCCGTCGTCGAGCGCCTGGCCGAGCACGGCGTCGCCCTCGTCGACGCGCCGCTGTCCGGCGGACCGGTGCGGGCCGGCGCCGGGGACCTGCTGATCGTGGTCGGCGCGGAGCCCGCCGCGCTCGCCACCGCCCGGCCCGTCCTGGAACGCCTCGCCTCGACCCTCACCGTCGTGGGGGACGCCCCCGGGGACGGGCAGGCCCTGAAGACCGTCAACCAGCTGCTGTGCGGGGTGCACATCGCCGCCGCGGCCGAGGCGCTGGCGCTGGCCGACGCCCTGGGCCTGGACCAGGAGCGGACCCTCGCGGCCCTCGAGGCCGGCGCCGCCGGGTCGTTCATGCTCTCCAACCGCGGCCCGCGGATCCTCGAGGCCTACGCGGAGGACGGGGCGGAGGTGCTGAGCCGGCTCGACATCTTCGTGAAGGACCTCGGGATCGTCGGCTCCGCCGCCCGCGCGGCGGGCCTGGCCGCCCCGGTCGCCGCCGCGGCCGAGCAGCTCTTCCTGCTGGGCCAGGCGCACGGGCTCGGCGCGGCGGACGACTCGGCCGTGATCAGGGTGGTCGCCCCGGAGCGGCGCGCCGATGGCTAGGAAGTCGCTCGTGGAGTCGGTCGCCGAGGAGCTGCTCGAGCGCATCCTGCGCGGCGAGGTGGGCCCGCACGAGGCCCTCCCGCCCGAGGCGCAGATCGCGAGGGAGAACGAGGTCAGCCGGCTCACCGTCCGCGAGGCGCTCAAGGCCCTGCAGGCGCAGAACATCGTCCAGGTCCGGCGCGGGCTCGGCACCTTCGTCAACCCGCCGGACGAGTGGACCGGCCTCGAGGCCATCCTGAAGGCGGCCTCCCGCGGCGTGGCCTCGAACCAGGTGGCCCTGCGGCTGCTGGAGGTCCGGCGCATGGTCGAGACCGGCTCGGCGGAGCTGGCCGCCCAGCACGTCACCGACGAGGACCTCGCCGCGATGGAGACCGCGGTCCGGGAGCTGGAACTGGCCCACGAGGCGCAGGACCTGGACGCGGTGACCGGCGCGGACATGGCCTTCCACGACGCCGTGCTGCGCGCCTCCGGCAACCCGTTCGTCCCCGTCCTGCTGGGCCAGCTCTCCCAGCTGCTCTACACCGAGCGCCGGGCCACCTCCGCCTTCCCGGAGGTCCAGCGCCACGCCATCCGGCACCACCGCCTGGTCCTGGCGGCCATCGCCTCCCGCGACCCCGTGGCCGCCCGCCAGGCCATGCAGGACCACATCGACCAGACCTACGAGGACTACGAGCACTACATCGGCCACCCGGCCGCCGCGGTCCCCGGACCCGACCAGCACCCGTCCCACGACCCCTCGTCCCAGCCCGGGCAGCACAGCACAGGAGATGACTGACATGACCGAGACCACCGCCTTCCCCGCCGAGCGCACCGCCGTGCTCACCGGCGCCGCCTCCGAGCGGGGCATCGGCCGCGCCACCGCGGACCTGCTCGCGAGCCTGGGCTGGAGCGTCGCCATCCTGGACGTCGACGGCGACGCCGCCGCCGAGGCTGCCCGGGACATCGCCGGCCGGCACGGCGTGCAGGCCCTCGGGCTGCGCACCGACGTGTCCGACGAGGCCTCCGTGCACGAGGCCGTCGACCGGGTCGAGGCGGAGCTGCCCCCGATCGTGGCCCTCGTGAACTGCGCCGGGATCAGCTCGCCCACCAGCTTCATGGAGGAGACCCGCGAGACCTGGGACCGGGTCTTCGCGATCAACATGACGGGCACCTTCATGGTGACCCAGCGGGTCCTGACCGGGATGATCGAGCGGAGGCTGGGCCGCGTGGTCAGCATCTCCTCGGTCTCCGCCCAGCGCGGGGGCGGCACCTACTCCAAGTCCGCCTACAGCGCCTCCAAGGCCGCGATCATCGGCTTCACCCGGGCCGTGGCCCGCGAGATGGGCGAGCACGGGATCACCGTGAACTGCATCGCCCCCGGCCCCGTGGACACCGACATCATGGGCGGGACCCTGACCGAGGAGCGGAAGGAGGGCATGGCCGAGGACATCCTCGTGGGCCGCGTGGGCACCGTGCGGGACATGGCCGCGCTGCTCGCCTTCCTCGTCGGGGAGGACGCCGGATATATCACGGCAGCGACATACGACATCAACGGCGGGCTGCAGATCTCCTAGTCGGACCGCAGACAGCCTCGCGGGCGCGGCGGCGGGCGCCGCGTCCGCCGGGTCCGGCCGGCCCCGGGCTCGGCCGCCGCCGGGCTCAGCCGCCGCCGAGGAGGTGGCGCAGGGTCAGGGCGTTGCGCACGGCGTGGCCGTGGCCGTCGTTGTTGAAGTACGCGTACACCTCGTGGCCGGCGCGGTCCCACTCGCGGATCCGCTCGGCCCACCAGGCCAGGTCCGCGTCCGGGTAGGACCCGGCGTAGAGGTGCTGGTGGTCCGGGCCGTGGAAGCGGACGTAGACCACCGGGGCCGTCGCCTCGAGGACGCAGGGCAGCCCCGCTCCGCTCATCACGCAGTACGCGGCGCCGTGCCGGCGCAGGATCGCGAACACGTCCGGGTGCACCCAGCTGTCGTGGCGGAACTCCACGGCCACCTGGATCCAGTCCGGCAGCGCGGCCAGGAACCAGTCCAGCCGCGCGTCGTCGCGCTCGTGGGCGGGGGCGAGCTGGACCAGGAGCACGGCCCGCCGGTCCCGCAGCTCGTGCCAGGACCCCGCGATGCGCTGCGCCCACACCTCCGGCGCGTAGAGCTTCTTGGCGTGCGTGAGACCGCGCGGGGCCTTGACCGACATCCGGAAGCCCGGCGGGAGACGACGGTTCCAGCCGGCGAAGGTGCTCTCCCGCGGCCACCGGTAGAAGCTCGCGTTGAGCTCCACGGTGGAGAAGACGCCGGTGTAGCGCGCCAGGCGTCCCGCCGGGGGTGTGCCCGGCGGATAGAGGACGTGCTCCCAGTGCTCGTAGCTCCACCCGGAGGTGCCGATGTGCCAGCCCATGCGTCCACGCTAACCGCACGGGGCGGCCCGCGGCGCCGTGCCGTCGTCGTGCCCGGCCCCGGGGCGGGGCACGACGACGCGGCCGGTCACCAGCGGGGGTGGACGCTCTCGCGGAAGTACGCGTCGTAGATCCGGCGGACGCCCTCGTCCAGCTCGCGGCCCAGCTCGCCGGTGTCCGCGGCCGAGGCGTTCGCGCGGGCCTGCTCGACGTTGCGCGCCCCCGGGATCACCGTGCTCACGCCCTCCTGGGCGATGACCCAGGCGAGGGCGGCCTGCGCCGTGGTCGTCCCGTCGGGCAGCAGCTCGGAGAACTCCTGGACGGCCTCGAGCCCGCGCTCGAAGTCGACCCCGGAGAAGGTCTCGCCGACGTCGAAGGCGGTGCCGGTCCGGTTGTAGTTGCGGTGGTCGTCCTCCGCGAACCGGGTGTCCTTGGTGTACTTCCCGGAGAGCAGGCCCGAGGCCAGGGGCACCCGGGCGATGATCCCGACGCCGGCCTCCCGCGCCATCGGCAGGACGGCGTCCAGCGGCTTGAGCCGGAAGGCGTTGAGGATGATCTGGACGGTGGCGGTGTTGCCGCGCGCGATGGCGGCCAGGGCCTCGTCGGTGCGCTCCACGCTGACGCCGTAGTGGCGGATCGCGCCCTCCTCGACGAGGGTGTCCAGCGCGTCGTAGACCTCCTGGTCGCTGTGCACGGACGTGGGCGGGCAGTGCAGCTGGACCAGGTCCAGGACGTCGGCGCCCAGGTTCCGCCGGGAGCGGTCCACCCACTGCCGGAAGTTGGCCAGGACGTAGTTCTCGGGGAGCTGGTCCACCCGGCGGCCCATCTTCGTGGCCACCGTGACGTCCAGCTCCGGGTTCTCCTGCAGGAACGCGCCGATCGTCTGCTCGCTGCGGCCGTCGCCGTAGACGTCGGCGGTGTCGAAGAAGGTCACCCCGGACTCCACGGCCGCCTCCAGGACGGCGGTGGCCTCGGCCGGCTCGACCTCGCCCCAGTCGGCGCCCAGCTGCCAGGTGCCCAGCCCCACGGTCGATACGGTCCGTCCGGTCCTGCCCAGTGTGCGGTGTTCCATGCGTCGTGTCATCCGTTCCGCGTTCGATGGAGATCTCCCCGACCCCGCGGGAGACGGCGCCCCGCAGCTCGGGTGGCACCGGGGACAACCATGCGGTGCGGTGTGCCCTGTGCGCAAGCACCCGCGCCGCGGCCGGGCCGCCGCGGCCGGGGCCGTACACGGGGGTGCCGGCGGACCCGCCCCGGCCGTGGAGTACCGTTCTGGCCATGACCGACGAGGGTGGTGCGAGCGCCGCACGCCCTCGGCGTGCCCCCAACATCCGGGACGTGGCCCGGGCGGCCGGGGTCTCCCACCAGACGGTGTCCCGGGTGATCAACGGCCATCCGAACCTGCGGGACTCCACGCGCCGGCGCGTGCTCGAGGCGATGGAGGAGCTGCGCTTCCGCCCCAACCGGGCCGCGCGGGCCCTGGTCACGAGCGAGTCCCGGATCATCGGAGCCCTGGTCTCCTCGGGGGCCGAGTACGGGCCCACGGCGAGCCTGCAGGCCGTGCAGACCGCGGCCAACGAGGCCGGCTACGTGGTGGACACCGTGCACATCGACCACGCGGACCGCGCCTCCATCGAGGCGGCGCTGGACCGGCTGGTGGGCCACGCGGTCGAGGGGCTGGTGCTCCTCGCCCCGCAGTCGCGCACCCTCGAGGTCATCGAGCAGCTGTCCATCAGGATCCCGTTCGTCACGGTGCACTCGCTGCACGGCGCGGACCACCGGATGTCGGTGGACCAGATGGCCGGCGCCCGGCTGGCCACCCGTCACCTGCTCGAGCTGGGGCACCGGCGCGTGCTCCACGTCCCCGGGTCCGAGGGGTGGGTCGAGACCGACGCCCGGCGCGAGGGCTACCGGGAGGAGATGGCCGCCTGGGGGCTCGAGCCCGTCCTGGCCGCCGCGGGCGAGTGGACGGCTGAGTCCGGCTACCGCGTGGGCCTCGCGCTGCGCGAGCGGCGGGACTTCAGCGCGGTCGTCTGCGGCAACGACCACATCGCACTGGGGCTGGTGCACGCGCTGGCGGAAGCCGGGCTGCGGGTGCCGGAGGACCTCAGCGTGGTCGGCTTCGACGACGTCCCGGAGTCCGCGCACTTCCTGCCACCGCTGACGACGATCCGGCAGGACTTCCCCGAGCTCGGCCGCCGCTGCCTGGCCGTGCTGCTGGCCGAGCTGCGCGGCGACGAGCCGGTCCGGATCGAGGACGTGGCGCCCGAGCTCGTGCGGCGGCGCTCCACGGCGGCACACCCGGCCTGACCCCGCCCTTTCCGCCGTTACCGAACTGTTATCAAATCCTGTGTCACAGATCACCCGACGGCACGGTACGGTAGCTCGGACATGCAAATGTGACCGTTCACATTCGGGTTCGCGGACCACACCGCGCGATCCGGAACGGGCGGTCCGAGCGACAACGAGGTCCACGGTGAGCCAGAGCAGCGATACCCCCACGTACGTCGTCGGCGTCGACTACGGCACCCTCTCCGGGCGGGCCGTGGTCGTGCGGGTGCACGACGGCGCCGAGCTGGGCTCCGCGGTGCACGAGTACCGGCACGGCGTCATGGACACCGAGCTGGCCGCCACGGGCGCGCCCCTGCCGCCCGAGTGGGCGCTGCAGGTGCCCGCCGACTACGTCGAGGTCCTGCGGCAGGCGGTGCCCGCCGCGGTGCGCGCCGCCGGCGTGGACCCGGCCTCCGTGGTGGGCATCGGCACCGACTTCACCGCCTGCACCATGGTCCCCGTGCTGGCCGACGGCACGCCCCTCAACGAGCTCCCCGGGCTCGAGGACCGCCCCCACGCCTACGTGAAGCTGTGGAAGCACCACGCGGCCCAGGCCCAGGCGGACCGCATCAACGACCTCGCCGCCCGGCGGGGGGAGCGGTGGCTGCCCCGCTACGGCGGGCTGATCTCCAGCGAGTGGGAGTTCGCCAAGGGGCTGCAGCTGCTCGAGGAGGACCCGGAGCTCTACCACCGGATGGACCACTGGGTCGAGGCCGCCGACTGGATCGTGTGGCAGCTGACCGGCAACTACGTCCGCAACGCCTGCTCGGCCGGCTACAAGGGGATCCTGCAGGACGGGGAGTACCCCGACCGGGACTTCCTGGCCGCGCTCAACCCCGGCTTCGCCGGCTTCGCCGAGGAGAAGCTGGACCGGGAGGTGGGCGCCCTCGGCGACATGGCCGGGACGCTCAGCGCCGAGGCCGCGGCCTGGACGGGTCTGCCCGCCGGCATCGCCGTGGCCGTCGGCAACATCGACGCCCACGTCTGCGCCCCGGCCGCCCGGGCCACCGCCCCGGGGCAGATGGTCGCGATCATGGGCACCTCCACCTGCCACGTGATGAGCTCGGACACCCTGCGCGAGGTGCCCGGGATGTGCGGTGTGGTGGACGGCGGGATCATCGACGGGCTCTACGGCTACGAGGCCGGCCAGTCCGGGGTGGGGGACATCTTCGGCTGGTTCACCGCCCACTTCGTGCCGGGCCCCCTGCGGGAGGAGGCCGCCGCCCGCGGGCTGAGCGTGCACGAGCTGCTCACCGAGCAGGCGAGCCGCGAGCCGGTGGGCGCCCACGGGCTCGTGGCCCTGGACTGGCAGTCCGGCAACCGCTCCGTGCTCGTGGACCACGAGCTCTCCGGACTGCTCGTGGGACTCACCCTCGCCACCCGCCCGCACGAGGTCTACCGGGCGCTGCTGGAGGCCACCGCCTTCGGTGCCCGCACGATCGTCGAGACGTTCGCGACCGCCGGCATCCCCGTCACCGAGTTCGTGGCGGCCGGCGGGCTGATCAAGAACGCGTTCCTCATGCAGGTCTACGCCGACGTGCTCGGCATGCCCATCTCCGTCATCGGCAGCGACCAGGGCCCCGCCCTCGGCTCCGCCATCCACGCGGCCGTGGCCGCCGGCGCCTATCCCGACGTCCGGGCCGCCGCCGAGGCGATGGGCCGGCTCGAGCGCTCCGCGTACACCCCGGACCCCGCCCGCACCGAGGCCTACTCGGCGCTGTACGCGGAGTACACCGCACTGCACGACCACTTCGGCCGTGGCGGCAACGACGTCATGCGCCGGCTCAAGGCGCTCCGGCGCCACGCCCGATCCGCCCAGGAGGTCTCCGCATGAACACCGTGACGCCCGAGCTCGAGGAGCGCATCGCCCGGATCCGGCAGGAGGTCGCGGACCTGCACACCGAACTCGTGCGCTACGGCCTGGTCGTGTGGACCGCCGGCAACGTGTCCGGGCGCGTGCCCGGGACCGACCTCTTCGTCATCAAGCCCAGCGGCGTCAGCTACGACGAGCTCGGCCCCGACAACCAGATCCTGTGCGACCTCGACGGCCGCCCCGTGCCCGGGACCCCCGGCGCGGAGCGCTCGCCGTCCAGCGACACGGCCGCCCACGCCTACGTGTACCGGCACATGCCCGAGGTCGGGGGAGTGGTGCACACCCACTCGCCCTACGCCACGGCGTGGGCCGCCCGCGGCGAGCCCGTCCCGTGCGTCCTCACCGCCATGGCGGACGAGTTCGGCGGGGAGATCCCGGTCGGGCCTTTCGCGATCATCGGCGACGACTCGATCGGGCGCGGCATCGTGGAGACCCTCGCCGGGCACCGCTCCCGGGCGGTCCTCATGCGCAACCACGGTCCGTTCACCATCGGCAAGGACGCCCGGGACGCCGTCAAGGCCGCGGCCATGCTCGAGGACGTGGCCCGCACGGTCCACCTGTCCCGCCAGCTCGGCGAGCCGCTGCCCATCGAGGCCGGGCACGTCGACGCCCTGTTCGACCGGTACCAGAACGTCTACGGCCAGCAGCCCGCCACCTCCCCCTCGATCCCAGGAGCGCACTCCCTTGAGCCCTCTCAGCACCGCCCTTGAGCCCTACGAGGTCTGGTTCCTCACCGGCAGCCAGGACCTCTACGGCGAGGACACGCTCCGCCAGGTGGCCGAGCAGTCCCGCGCGATCGTCGGGATGCTCGACGACGCCGGCCTGCCGGTCCGGGTCGTCTGGAAGCCCACCCTCAAGGACGCCGCCTCGATCCGCCGGACCGCGCTGGAGGTCAACGCCGAGGACCACGTGATCGGCGTGGTCGCGTGGATGCACACCTTCAGCCCCGCGAAGATGTGGATCACCGGCCTGGACGCGCTGCGCAAGCCGCTGCTCCACCTGCACACCCAGATCAACGTCGCGCTGCCGTGGGGCGAGATCGACTTCGACTTCATGAACCTCAACCAGGCCGCGCACGGGGACCGGGAGTTCGGCTACATCCAGACCCGGCTCGACGTCCCGCGCAAGACCGTGGTGGGCCACGTCTCGGCCCCCGAGGTCACCGGGCAGATCGCCTCCTGGCAGCGCGCGTGCGCCGGCCGGGCCGCGGTCCAGGGGCTGCGGATCGCCCGGTTCGGGGACAACATGCGCAACGTCGCCGTGACCGAGGGCGACAAGACCGAGGCCGAGCTGCAGTTCGGGGTCTCCGTGAACACCTGGGGCGTCAACGACCTCGTGGCCGTGGTGGACGCCCAGTCCGAGGACCGTGTGGACGAGCTCGTCGCCGAGTACGAGGAGCTCTACGACGTGGTCCCCGAGCTGCGCCGCGGCGGCGAGCGCCACGAGTCCCTGCGCTACGGGGCCCGGCAGGAGCTCGGGCTGCTCCAGTTCCTGGAGGACGGCGGCTTCGGCGCCTTCACCACGAACTTCGAGGACCTCGGCGGGCTGCGCCAGCTGCCGGGCCTGGCCGTGCAGCGGCTCATGGCCCGCGGCTACGGGTTCGGCGCGGAGGGCGACTGGAAGACGGCCCTGCTGGTCCGGGCGGCGAAGGTCATGGGCGCCGGGCTGCCCGGCGGCGCCTCCCTGATGGAGGACTACACGTACCACCTGGTCCCCGGCGAGGAGAAGATCCTCGGCGCCCACATGCTGGAGATCTGCCCGAGCCTCACCACGGCGAAGCCCTCCCTCGAGGTGCACCCGCTGGGCATCGGCGGCAAGGAGGACCCCGTGCGCCTGGTGTTCGACACCGACACGGGCCCCGGCGTGGTCGTGGCGATGTCCGACATGCGCGACCGCTTCCGGCTCACGGCCAACACCGTGGAGGTCGTGCCCCCGGACGCCCCGCTGCCCCACCTGCCGGTGGCCCGGGCCGTGTGGCGCCCGCACCCGGACCTCGCGACCTCGGCCGCGGCGTGGCTCACGGCCGGTGCCGCCCACCACACGGTGCTCACCACCGCCGTGGGCGCGGACGTGGTCCGGGACTTCGCGGACATCACCGGCACGGAGCTGCTGCTCATCGACGACTCCACCACGCTGCGCGAGTTCCAGCGCGAGGTGCGCTGGAACGCGGCGTACTACCGCCTCGCGCAGAAGCTCTGACCCACCGACCCACGGACATCCGGGCAGCGACGCCCGGACCGACGAAAGGCACGACCATGATCGCCAGGACCACTGTGCAGAAGACCCTCACCGGGGTGACCGCCCTGACCCTCGCCCTGGGTCTCACGGCCTGCGGCGGCAGCCGCGGCGCCGGCGGGGAGGAGGGCTCGAACGAGGGGGCCCGGATCGGCGTGGCGATGCCCACGCAGCAGTCCGAGCGCTGGATCGCGGACGGGGAGAACGTCAAGGCCCAGCTCGAGGAGCTCGGCTACGAGGTGGACCTCCAGTACGCCAACGACGACATCCCCACCCAGATCTCCCAGATCGAGAACATGATCAACGGCGGGGCCAAGGCCCTGGTGATCGCCTCGATCGACGGCACCACGCTGACCAGCGTGCTGGACACGGCCGAGACCCAGGAGATCCCCGTGATCGCCTACGACCGCCTCATCAACGAGTCGGAGACCGTGGACTACTACACGACCTTCGACAACTACGAGGTGGGCGTGCAGCAGGGCACGTCGCTGCTCACCGGCCTCGGGGTCCTCGACGAGAACGGCGAGCCGACCGGCGAGAAGGGCCCGTTCAACGTGGAGCTCTTCGCCGGCAGCCCCGACGACAACAACGCGACCTTCTTCTGGGACGGCGCGATGGACACGCTCCAGCCCTACCTGGACGACGGCACGCTCAACGTCCCCAGCGGCCAGACCGAGTTCGAGCAGGCCGCCATCCTGCGCTGGCTGCCGGACACCGCCCAGGACCGGATGGAGGACCTCATCACGGTGGGCGGCGGCGACCAGCTCGACGGCGTGCTCTCCCCCTACGACGGGCTCTCGATCGGCATCATCTCCGCGCTGCGCTCCGGCGGCTACTCCCAGGACGAGCTGCCCGTGGTGACCGGCCAGGACGCCGAGATCGGATCCGTGAAGTCCATCGTCAACGACGAGCAGTACTCCACGATCTTCAAGGACGTCCGTGAGCTCGGCGAGCGCGCGGTGCTCATGGTGGACTCCCTCATGAAGGGCGAGGAGCCCGAGGTCAACGACGAGGAGACCTACGACAACGGGGTGAAGGTGGTCCCCGCCTACCTGCTCGAGTCGGAGATCGTCACGAAGGACAACTACCAGGAGGCCCTCGTGGACAGCGGCTACTACGAGGCGTCCGAGGTCGAGTGACCGCGACCGGCCGGGCGGCCCGACGCCGCCCGGCCGGTCCGTCCCACCCACCACCATCCAGCTCGAGACGAGGAGGCCCGCATGAGCGAGCACGTTCTGGAGATGCGCCGGATCAGCAAGTCCTTCCCCGGCGTCAAGGCGCTGCAGGACGTCACCCTGGCCGTCGCCCGCGGCGAGGTCCACGCGATCTGCGGGGAGAACGGCGCCGGCAAGTCCACCCTCATGAAGGTGCTCTCCGGCGTGTACCCGCACGGCACCTACGAGGGGGACATCGTCCTGGAGGGCGAGACCGTCTCCTTCCGGGACATCAAGGACAGCGAGCGCAGCGGGGTGGTCATCATCCACCAGGAGCTGGCGCTGTCCCCGTTCCTGTCCGTCGGGGAGAACATCTTCCTCGGCAACGAGCGCGCCACCCGCGGGTTCATCAACTGGAACGAGACCAACGCCAGGGCCGCCGACCTGCTCCGGCGCGTGGGCCTCGACGTGAACCCGAGCGTCCCGGCCGGTGACATCGGGGTGGGCAAGCAGCAGCTCGTGGAGATCGCGAAGGCGCTGTCCAAGGACGTGAAGCTGCTCATCCTCGACGAGCCCACGGCGGCCCTGAACGACGAGGACTCCGCGCACCTGCTGGGCCTGGTCCGGGGTCTGCGCGAGGACGGGATCACCTGCATCATCATCAGCCACAAGCTCAACGAGATCCGGGCGATCGCCGACTCCGTGACGATCCTCCGCGACGGGCAGACCATCGAGACCCTCAGCCTGCACGACGGGTCCGTCACCGAGGACCGGATCATCAAGGGCATGGTGGGCCGCGAGCTCACGAACCGGTACCCGGAGCGGGTCCCCGACATCGGTGCGGAGGTGCTCCGCGTCGAGGACTGGACCGTGCACCATCCCCAGGAGCACTCGCGGGTGGTCGTGGACGGGGCCCGCCTGACCCTGCGGGCGGGCGAGATCGTGGGCATCGCCGGGCTCATGGGCGCCGGGCGCACGGAGCTGGCCATGAGCATCTTCGGGCGCAGCTACGGGTCCAACATCACCGGACGGCTGTACAAGAACGGTGAGGAGATCACGGCGCGCACCGTCAGCGAGGCGATCCGGCACGGCATCGCGTACGCCACGGAGGACCGCAAGCGCTACGGGCTCAACTTGATCGACGACATCAAGCGGAACATCTCCTCGGCGGCCCTGGGCAAGCTCACGTCCGCGGGCTGGGTGGACGGCGGGCGCGAGACGCTGGTGGCGCAGGACTACCGGACCAGCATGAACATCAAGGCGCCCTCGGTGTCCTCGATCACCGGCAAGCTCTCCGGCGGCAACCAGCAGAAGGTCGTCCTGTCCAAGTGGATGTTCGCCGATCCCGACGTGCTCATCCTCGACGAGCCGACCCGCGGCATCGACGTGGGCGCGAAGTACGAGATCTACACGATCATCAACGCGCTGGCCGCGCAGGGGAAGGCGGTCCTGGTGATCTCCTCCGAGCTGCCGGAGCTGCTGGGGATCTGCGACCGGATCTACACGCTCGCGGAGGGCCGGATCACCGCCGATCTGCCCATCGCCGAGGCCACCCCCGAACGACTCATGCAGCACATGACCAAGGAAAAGGACTGACCCATGGTTTCCACCCTCGCCGACGAGGAGCGGGCCCTCGCCAGCAGAAGCCCCCAGAAGAACTCCACCGTGGCCGGTGCCGGCCGGTTCCTCATGAGCCGGCTCCGCCAGATCGGCATCTTCCTGGCCCTGCTGGTGATCGTGACGCTGTTCCAGGCCCTCACCGGAGGCGCGCTGCTCCAGCCGGACAACGTCTACAACATCATCGTCCAGAACAGCTACATCCTGCTGCTGGCGATCGGCATGGTCATGATCATCGTGGCCGGGCACATCGACCTCTCGGTCGGCTCCGTGGCCGCGTTCGTGGGCGCCATGTCCGGGATCATGATCCGGGACTGGAGCCTGCCGTGGTGGGCGGCCCTCGTCGCCTCCCTCGCGGTCGGCGCGCTCGTCGGGGCCTGGCAGGGCTTCTGGGTGGCCTACATCGGGATCCCCGCCTTCATCGTCACCCTCGCCGGCATGCTCGTCTTCCGCGGTCTGACGCAGATCGTGCTCGAGAACCAGCGGATCACCGGGTTCCCGCCGGAGTACCGCCAGCTCGGCGGCGGCTCCCTCTTCCCGGGCCTGTTCCCGCCCGCGACCAACATCCTGGACTGGACCACGGTGGGCATCGGCCTCATCGCCACGGCGCTGCTCGTGGTGAGCCAGCTCCGGGGCCGGGCCAACCGCGCGAAGCTCGCCCTCGAGGACGAGCCGCGCGCCTGGTTCCTCACGCGCCTGGTCTTCGGCGTCGTCGTCATCCTCGCGCTGACCTTCCTGCTGGCCAGCTCGCGCGGCGGCACGCCGATCGTGCTCGTGGTCCTCGGCGTGCTGGTGGTCGCCTACAGCGCCGTGATGAACCGGACGGTCTTCGGCCGTCACGTCTACGCCCGCGGCGGCAACCTCCAGGCCGCGCAGCTCTCCGGCGTGAACACCAAGCGCGTCGACTTCCTGCTGTTCGTCAACATGGGCGTGCTGGCCGCCCTCGCCGGCCTGGTGTTCACCGGCCGGCTCAACTCCGCCGGACCGGGCGCCGGAAGCCTGTTCGAGCTGGACGCGATCGCCGCGGCCTTCATCGGCGGCGCCGCCGTGACCGGTGGGGTGGGCACGATCATCGGCGCCATCACCGGCGGTCTCATCATGGGCGTGCTCAACAACGGCATGTCCCTCATGGGGGTGGGGATCGACTACCAGCAGTTCATCAAGGGCCTGGTGCTGCTGCTGGCGGTCGGCTTCGACGTCTTCAACAAGCGGCGGGCGTCCAACGCCCTGAAATGACGGACGAGCCCGTCCGGCGCGGTCGCCGGACGGGCTCGTGGTCACCGCCCACCGCGGCGCCCTTCCGGGGCCGCGGTGGGCGCCGTCGTCTAGCGGCGGCCGTTCTTGTTCTCGCGACGCTTGGCCATGACGCGGCTGAAGACGGCGGTGCCGACCATGAACAGGATCTTGCGCATGCTGGTGCTCCTTCCGTTGTCCCGATCGGATCCGTTCCGGCCTGCCGGGACGGATCCGGGCGGCCCGCGGCACGCCTGCCGGCGTGCACGGTGCGGACCGCAGTGGTTCCACGCTACGGGGTGCGGCCCGAAAAGGTAAGCGGGCTGAAGGATGTCCGGTGGCGGGTCGTCGCCGGGCGCGTCGTCGAAGGCCGCGACGACGTCGGGGCGGTGCCGCGCGGCACCGCCCCGACGTCGTCCTCGTCCGGAGGTCAGTCCTCCGGCAGCTTCGCGGTGAGGATCTCGCGGATGTAGTCGCGGTTGACGGCGGACACGCTGAGGCCGTCGCCCCCGTAGTGCTCCACGCACATGGGCCCGTCGAAGCCGGCCTCCAGGGCCATGCCGATGGCGTCGCGGTAGTTGATGTAGCCCAGGGCCAGCGGCGCCGGGGCGGAGGCGTAGGAGCCGGTGGCGGGGTCGTGGTCGCGGAAGTAGTTCTTCAGCTGCCAGTAGTTGGTGTGGGGCAGCATCGTGGTCAGCATCTCGCGCCAGTCCTCGACCTCGCGGTGCAGGCGGACGATGTTGCCGATGTCGGGGCACAGGCCCACGTTGGGCAGGTCCACGGCGGTGACGAGCTCCACGGAGCTGTCGGCGGTGCCGAGGAAGGTGCCCTCGTACATCTCCAGGGACAGGCTGACCCCGCGCTCCCCGGCGTACTCGCCCAGCTCCCGGAAGCGCTCGGCGGCCTTCTCCCGGTTCTCCGGGGTGTCCTCGTCCTCGGCGCCCGGTGCCAGCCAGAACCAGGCGGCCTCCTTCTGCGCCTCCGTGAACGGGTCGTGCAGGCCCAGGCAGACCATGGGCGCCTCGAGGTCCACGGCGGCGTCGATGGTGCGCTTCGTGTAGGCGATGTTCTCCTGCGCCCGGTCCTCGTCGGGGGTGATCACGCTCTTGCGGGTCACCGCGATGTCGCTGAAGGCGAGGCCGTAGGAGCGGGCCGTCCCGAGCAGCTGCCGGCGTCCGTCGGCGGTGAGGTCCGCCGGGCGGACCCAGGAGTCGGTGAGGTCGACGTGGTCGAAGCCTGCGAGACGGACCTCGCGCAGGGTCTGCTTCCAGGCCCCGGGGCCGGCCGCGGTGCGGTCGCGGCCGTCGGCGGTGGTGCCCGTGAAGTTCAGCAGGGCGGCCCCGATGGGCCAGGTCTCGGGGGTGTGCGGCATGGTGCTCTCCTTGGTGGGTGGTCTGGGCGAGGGGGTCACGCGGCGAGGGCGTAGACGACCCACGCGAGGGCGAAGGCCATGAACCCGATCGCGGTGGCGATCACGGTCCACGTCTTCAGCGTGGTCACGGTGTCGAACCCGCAGAACTTGCCGATCAGCCAGAAGCCCGAGTCGTTGACGTGCGAGAACGTGATGGAACCCGCGGAGATGGCGACGACGATGGCGGCCAGCGCGACCCCGGACAGCCCCAGCTCCGCGACCGCCGGCGCCATGATGGAGCCCGCGGTGGTGGCGGCCACGGTCGCGGAGCCCTGGGCCACGCGGAAGGCGATCGCCACGAGGAAACCGGCCAGGATGACGGGCAGCCCGGCCGCGTCCAGGCCACCGGCGATGGTGGAGCCGATGCCGGTCTCGGTGAGCACCCGGCCGAAGGCGCCGCCGGCGCCGGTGATGAGGATGATGGAGCAGACGGGGGCGAGGGCGTTGTCGACCAGGTCCTCCAGCGCGCCGCCGATGGTGCCCCGGCCGCGGCGCGGGCGCAGGTACAGCAGGTACATCGCGAACAGCGTGGCGATCAGCAGGGCGATCGGGGTGCTGCCGATGAGCCGGGACAGGCGGAAGAGGACGTTGTCCTCGCCGACGACGTCGCTGGCCTCGAGGGTGGTGAACAGGGTGTTGAAGAAGATGAGCACCAGCGGCAGCAGGAGGACGAAGATGATCGTCCAGAAGCCCGGGCGGGGGGTGTCCTCGTCGAGGTCCGCCTCACCGAGCAGGTTGGGCACGGGCATGCCCGGGTAGCGCTTGGCGATGACCAGGCTGAGCCGGTAGCCGGCGAGGTACCAGGTGGGCAGGCCCACCAGCAGGGCGATCAGCACCACCATGCCCACGTCCGCGCCCATGACCGTCGCGGCCGCAGTGGGGCCGGGGTGGGGCGGGGTGAGGGCGTGCATCATCAGGAAGGCGCCGATGGAGGGCAGCACGTAGAGCATGAAGGACCCGCCCAGACGCCGTGCCACCGTGTAGATGATCGGCAGCATGACGATGAACCCGGCGTCGAGGAAGATCGGGAAGGCGTAGAAGAGGGAGGCGACGGCCAGGGCCAGGGGCGCCCTCTTCTCGCCGAAGCGCCGCAGCATCGCGTCCGCGAGCACCTGGGCGCCGCCCGAGATCTCGACCAGACGGCCGAGGACCGCGCCGAAGCCCACGAGCAGGGCCACGTTGCCCACGGTGGTGCTGAACCCTGCCACGACCACCGCCACGACGTCGGCGACCCCGATGCCGGCGGCCAGCGCCGTGAGGAGGCTGATGATGATCAGGGCGAAGAACGCGTGCAGGCGGAGCTTGATGATCAGGAACAGCAGCGCGGCGATCGCCGCGACCGCGATGGCGATGAGCGCCCACGTGGGCCGTTCCGCCAGGACGAGGGCGTCCGCCGTGGCGGCGGGAAGAAGGATGTGCATAGCTGAATCACCTTTGATCAGGATGCGAGCCGCCCACTCTCTCGCTGTGGCGTGGACCACATCCGGCGGGCCATTGGCCAATACCCTATAGGATATTGGTGAGCTGTCCAGCCTGTTGTGGAATCGGCGTCATAGTGGGGCTTCTGGCTCCGCACCCGGCCCGGCCGGCACGTGGGACAATTCCTGTCAGGGCGGACGCGAGCGAGGGAAGCGGCATGGAGAAGGACGTTTCGAGTGGCGCGTGGGTGCAGCGCAGCATCCTCGCGGACCAGGTCTACAAGGAGATCCTCTCGCGCCTCATGGACGGGCAGCTGAAGTCCGGCGACCCCATCAGCATCGACGGCACGGCTCGTGAGCTCGGCGTCTCCCCGACGCCCGTCCGGGAGGCCCTGGCGCGGCTCGAGTCCACGAACATGGTGGTCCGCGCCGCGCTGCGCGGCTACCGCGTGGCCCCCCTGCTCACCCACGAGGAGCTGCTCGACCTCATGGACGCCCGGCTGCTCATCGAGCCGTACAACGCCGAACTGGCCTGCACCCGCGCGGATCCGCCGTTCCTGGCGGCCCTCGAGCGCTCCATCGACGACCTGCGCGAGGCGCCGAACGGGCCCCACTTCTCCGACTACCGCTCCTACTGGGAGGCCGACGAGCGCTTCCACCGCCTCATCGCGGAGCAGGCGGACAACAAGTTCGTCCTGGGCGCCTACGAGTCCCTCGGGGGGCACGTGCACCGGTGCCGGCTGTTCAGCGGCCTGGGGGTGCAGGACGCCCGCAGCGCCATCGAGGAGCACGCGCGGATCCTCAAGGCCCTGCGCCGGGGGGACGCCGCGGCCGCCCGGATCGCCATGGCCGGGCACATCTGCGGAGTGCGGGAGCGGGCGATCCACGAGTACGAGAGCGCCGACCGGGTCGACCGGGGGGCCCGGAGCGAGAGCGCCTGAGGCCCGTTCCGGCCCCGGTGGTGCGACGCAATGTGGTTGACACCACACTCGGGCCCGTGGATCCTATAGGAAACACGGCGAAGACTTGATCCGGTGTCCGAGGTCGTTCCCGACCCGCGCTCCGATGCCGCCGTGTCCCAGGCGGAACACGTGCACATCAGAGGAGATGGCGATCATGACTCAGCGCTCAGTGGCAGTTGTCGGTTCGGGATACATGGGCGGGGGCATCGCCCAGGTGCTGGCCCTCGGCGGGGCGCGGGTCGCGCTCGCCGACATCTCCCAGGAGATCGCCGAGAAGAACCTCGAGCGCCTGCTCGGCGAGGCGGAGCAGTTCGTCGCGGACGGGCTCTTCCCGGCGGACGCGGTCGAACGCCTGCGCGAGAACCTGTGGGCCGCCCCCAGCATCGAGGAGGCCGTCGCGGACGCGTCCTACGTGGAGGAGGCCGTCCCGGAGATCCTCGACATCAAGCACGGCACCCTGCGCCGGATCAGCGACGCCGCACCGGCGGACGCCGTGATCGGCTCCAACACCTCCACCATCTCCATCGCCCAGCTCGCCGAGGCCGTCGAGAACCCGGGCCGCTTCCTCGGCGTGCACTTCTCCAACCCCGCGCCGTTCATCCCCGGCGTCGAGGTCATCCCCCACGAGGGCACCACGCCCGAGACCGTGGGAACGGCCCAGGAGATCGTCGAGCTGACCGGCAAGAAGTCCGCCGTGGTCAAGGACGTCACCGGGTTCGTGCTCAACCGCCTGCAGTACGCCCTGTTCCACGAGGCCGCCCAGCTGGTCGAGGAGGGCATCGCCTCGGCGGAGGACGTGGACACCCTGGTGCGCACCACCTTCGGCTTCCGTCTCCCGTTCTTCGGGCCCTTCGCGATCGCGGACATGGCCGGGCTGGACGTCTACTCCTTCTGCTACGCGTCGCTGCAGACCTCGTTCCCCGAGCGCTTCGCCACGCCCGCGGTCCTCCAGGACCTCGTCGACGCCGGGAAGCTCGGCACCAAGTCCGGCGCCGGCTTCCTGCAGATCCCCGCCGAGCGGTCGAACGACCTCGTCGCGTACCGCAACAAGGCCTACGTGGCCATGGGCCGCCTGCTCGACGAGCTGGGCCCCAGCCCCGTCGACGAGGAGACCGCCCAGCAGGGCGGCGCGTCCGCCGACGCGGGCTGAGCCGGCAGCAACAGCAGATACTGTCGGCAGGAGCGGTGCCCGGCGCCGCTGTCCTGCCGGCGACCCTCCGAGACCACCGAGGCTGGAACGATGACTTTTCTTGTGAACGATCCTGCGGAGTTCGCGTCCGACGCGCTGCGGGGCTATGTGGCTGCTCATCCCGAGCACGTGGCCCTGGCCCACGGCGGGGTGGTGCGCTCCTCCGAGACGCCGGTGGGACAGCCGGCGCTGGTGATCGGCGGGGGGTCGGGGCACTATCCGGCCTTCGCCGGGTGGGTGGGCCCGGGGATGGGCCACGGTGCGCCGTGCGGCAACGTCTTCTCCTCGCCCTCGGCCTCCCAGGTGTACTCCGTGGCGCGCTCGGCCGAGAACGGTGGGGGCGTGGTGCTGGGCTTCGGCAACTACGCCGGGGACGTGCTGCACTTCGGGCAGGCCGCCGAGAAGCTGCGGGCCGAGGGCGTGGACGTGCGGATCGTCCGGGTGTCCGACGACATCGCCTCGGGCCCGGCCGAGGCCCATCGTGAGCGCCGTGGCATCGCCGGGGACCTGGTGGTCTTCAAGATCGCCGGGGCGGCGATCGAGGCCGGGGCCGATCTGGCGGAGGCCGAACGGGTGGCGTGGAAGGCCAACGACGCGACACGGTCCTTCGGCGTGGCCTTCGAGGGCTGCACCCTGCCCGGGGCCGGGGAGGCGCTCTTCCACGTGCCGGCCGGGGAGATGGCGATCGGGCTCGGGATCCACGGGGAGCCGGGGGTGCGGGAGGTGCCGATGGGCACGGCCGACGAGATCGCCGATCTGCTGCTCGACGGCGTGCTGGAGGAGGAGCCGGCCCGGGCCGAGGACGGCTACCAGGGGCGGGTGGCGGTGCTGGTCAACGGTCTGGGCACGGTCAAGTACGAGGAGCTGTTCGTGGTCTACGCCCGGGTGGCCGAACAGCTGGCCGAGCGGGGCCTGACCGTGGTGGCCCCGGAGGTCGGCGAGCACGTCACCAGCCTGGACATGGCAGGGCTGTCGCTGACCGTGGTGTTCCTCGACGAGGAGCTGGAGCGCCACTGGCTGGCTCCGGCCGACACCCCCGCCTTCCGCCGCGGCACGGCGGACACCACCGACCGGCCGGCGCGCACGGGGGTGCACACCCCCGGACAGGAGGACGTGCCCCCGGCCGCCGCGGCCTCGCAGGAGGCGGCCGCACGGATCGTGACGGCCCTGGAGGTCCTGGAGGCCACCGCGGCCGAGCACGAGGAGCACTTCGGGCGCCTGGACGCCATCGCCGGCGACGGCGACCACGGCCAGGGCATGGCCTACGGGACCCGGGGCGCGGTCGCGGCCGCCCGGGCCGCCGCCGAGGACGGGGCCGGGGCCCGCACGGTCCTGCTGCGGGCCGGGGACGCCTGGGCCGAGGAGGCCGGTGGCACCTCCGGGGCGCTGTGGGGCGCGGCCCTGACCGCGGCCGGCGGGGTCTTCACCGACGACGCCGGGGCCGGGGCGGACGAGGTGGTGGCCGCCCTGGTGGCCGGCATCGACGCGATCGTGCGGCTGGGCGGGGCCGCCCCCGGGGACAAGACCATGGTCGACGCCGCCCTGCCGTTCCGCGAGAGGCTGCTGGCCGAGTTCGAGTCCTCCGCCGAGCTGGCCGGGTCGACGAAGAAGGCCGCGGCCGTGGCCCGGGAGGCGGCCGAGGCCACCGCGGAGATCACCGCCCGCCGCGGGCGCTCGAAGGTGCTCGGGGACAAGAGCCTGGGCACCCCGGACCCCGGGGCGCTGTCCTTCTCCGTGCTCATGGACGCCCTGGGCGACCTCTTCGCCCAGGCCCCGGACGCCCGGACCCCGGACGGGCGGTAGGGGACGATCATGACGGTGTGGATCGGCACGAGCTGGAAGATGAACAAGACCCTGGCCGAGGCCACCGACTGGGCCCGGGGCCTGGGCGAGTTCCTGGCCGGGCGCGAGCTCGGGGCCGTGCAGCCCTTCGTGATCCCCCCGGCCACCGCGATCGCCGCGGTGGCCCAGGCCCTGACCGACGAGCCCCGGGTGCTCGTCGGGGCGCAGAACGCCCACTGGGAGGACGCCGGGGCCTGGACCGGGGAGGTCTCGGTGCCCCAGGTCGCCGACGCCGGGGCGCGGATCGTGGAGATCGGCCACTCCGAACGGCGCGAGCACTTCGGCGAGACGGACGAGACCGTCCGGGCCAAGGTCGCCGCGACCCTGGCCCACGGGCTGGTGCCGCTGCTGTGCGTGGGGGAGCCCGCGGCGGTGAAGGACGCCGGCGGCTCGGCCGCGTTCATCGCCGACCAGGCCGCCCGCGCCCTGGAGGGCCTGGCCCCCGAGCAGCTGGGACGGGTGCTGATCGCCTACGAACCGATCTGGGCGATCGGGGCGCACGGGCGCCCGGCCACCACCGCGGAGCTGGAAGAACCCTTCGCCGCCCTGGCCCAGGCCTGGGGGGAGAAGGTGCAGGGACTGCTCTACGGCGGGTCGGTCGGACTCGACAACGCCGCCGATCTGCTGGGCCTCGCCCCCGTCGACGGGCTCTTCGTGGGCCGCACGGCCTGGCAGCTCGACGGGTACCTGCGCCTGCTCCAGATCGCAGCCCACCCCTGAACCACCACCGCACCACCCACCAGCGCATCACCCACCAGCGCACCACCGACCCAGACGACGACAAGATGAAGGAGCACCCCATGAGCGAGCAGAAGCTGCGGATCGTGATCGGCGGCGACGACGCCGGATTCGACTACAAGGAGGTCCTGCGCCAGGACCTGGAGGCCGACGAGCGGGTGGCCAGCGTGGTCGACGTCGGCGTCTCGAAGACGGAGAACACGGACTATCCGCACGTGGCCGTGGAGGCCGCGCGCAGGGTCGCGGCCGGGGAGGCCGACCGGGCGCTGCTGATCTGCGGCACGGGCCTGGGGGTGGCGATCTCGGCGAACAAGGTTGCGGGGATCCGGGCGGTGACCGCCCACGACTCCTACTCGGTGGAGCGTTCGGTGCTGTCGAACAACGCTCAGGTGCTGTGCATGGGCCAGCGGGTGGTGGGTCTGGAGCTGGCCCGGCGTCTGGCCAAGGAGTGGATCGGCTACGCCTTCGATCCGGCCAGTGCCTCGGCGGCCAAGGTGGATGCCATCACCGGTTACGAGAACTGCTGACCCGCACCCGGCACGGTGAGGGCCCCGGGGCGGACCCACCGCCCCGGGGCCCTCACCGTGCCCGCGCCGCGCGCAGGTGCCCCAGGACCGCCGCGGTGACCTCCTCCGGTCGCTCCTCGGCGAGGAAGTGCCCGGCGTCAACCGCCCGGCCGGTCGCCCGGGGGAAGTGCCGCCGCCACCGTTCGAGCGGGTCCTCCCGGGCGCCGACCCGACCGCGGGCGCCCCACAGGACGAGCGCGGGAACTCCCCGCTGCGCGTCCTCGTCCGCCCGGTCGATCTCCACGTCCGGGCCGGCCGCGGCGCGGTAGTCGCGGCACCACGCGTCGACCACGTCCGGGTCGCTCGCCGCCTCCTCGTACGCGGCGAGCGCGCCGGGGTGGAACCCGACCTCCGTGCCGCTGAGTCCCTGCAGCGTCGCGCGCACGAAGTAGGCGGGGTCGTGGCCGATCAGGGTCTGCGGCAGCCCGCCGCCCTGGGCGAGGAAGGCCCAGTGGTAGTACTGCTGGGCCAGCCACGCGTCCATCGACCGCCACACGTCCAGCGTGGGCAGGACGTCGAGCAGGGCCACCGAGAGCACGGCGTCGGGGGCGTCGAAGGCCATGCGGTGGGCGGTCCGGGCGCCGCGGTCGTGCCCGACGACGTGGAACCGGTCGTGGCCCAGGGCCCGCATGAGCTGCACCTGGTCGGCGGCCATCGCGCGGAAGGTGAAGTCCTCGCTGCCCGTCCTGGAGCGGCCGTAGCCGCGCAGGTCGGCCGCGACCACGGTGAACTCGTCGGCCAGCACGGGGGCGAGGAGGTGCCACATCGCGTGGGTCTGCGGGAAGCCGTGCAGCAGCAGCACGGGCGGGCCGTCGCCGCCCGTGCGGGCGTGGATCGTGCCGTCGGCCACGGGGACGTCGTGGGCGGTGAAGTCGGGGAGCACGGTTCCTCCTGCGGGTCGGGGACGGGCCGCGCGGGCCCGGGACTGGAGTGCGGGGCGGGCGACGTCGTCCGTGACGGGGCCGGATCCCGCAGGCTCCAGCCAACACCAGCGAGGAACCGGGAGGAACCCCGTGGAGCACGCCCTGACGCGGTTCGCCGCCCGCAGGAGGTTCGACAGGTGCCCGGCACGCCACCGGATCCACGGAAGCCGTGCGTGCCGACCACCTGCGGCTCGTCAGGGCCGACTTCAAGTCGTTGACATGTGTTCTGGGTCACTCTAGGCTGGCCGGAAAGCGCATTCCAGATCGCACTCAGCAACTACCGGCACGGCATATACGGGTCGTATGCACAGCGCGGACGACGGAACCCACTCCTGGACTCGCCCCCCACGTCGTCCGTCCTCGGAGGGAGCAGCAGATGCCAGTTCGACACAGCGGCGGGGAGCCGACCGCCACAGCAGGCAGAGGGCGGCGCGCGCTGCGCCGCAGACGTTCGGTCCGTCGGGTCGCGGTGGTCGGCATCGCAGCCCTCACCGCGACCCTCATCGCACCGGCCGGCGCCTGGGCCGCGCCCGAGCAGGAGGGCGCCGCCGAACCGCAGGCGCCGGAGCACTCGAGTGCCTCCCTCGAGTGGCGGGAGACCACCTTCGGCCAGTCCACCGACCTGAACTTCTCCTCCAACGTGCTGCCCGACAAGGTCGGCGTGAACCTGGCGAGGCCGGAGACCCCCGGGTCGATCGACGGCGACGTCTTCATGGAGAGCCGCGGCGGGAAGCTCGCCCCCGGCCACGACGGGCTCACGTTCTACCACGTCGACCTCGATCCCCGCGAGCACAACTTCGTCCTCGAAGCGGACGTGACCGTCCACCAGCTCGGCCCGGAGACGGGCGCCAACCCCAGCGGGCAGGAGGGCGCCGGCCTGATGGTCCGCGACGTCAACGGCGCAGCGCGCCAGGACCCGATGCTGGACGGGTTCGAGGAGGTCCCGGCGGCCTCCAACTACGCCTCCACGACCGTGCTGCGCCAGGGCCCGGTGGCCATGACGCGCACCGGTGTGACCGAGCCGTGGGGAACGGTGGGCTCGGAACGGCAGACACACCGGCTGGGAGCCCACGGCCTCCTGACCGACGTGCCCGTGACCATGCGGCTGGAGCGCACCGACGACTCCTTCGTGATGTCCACGACCTACACGCACCTCGGTGAACCCCAGACGCACACCCGTCAGCTGGAGGGGGCCGACTGGGTGCAGGACATCGACCCCGACTCGATGACCGTGGGCTTCTTCGCGTCCCGCAACGTCGCCGTCACCTTCTCCGACGCGTCCCTGGTGCTGAGCGACGCCGACACCCAGCCGCGACCGCAGCGGCCCGAGGCGGTGACCCCGGCGTCCTTCGACCTGCGAGCCCCGGCGCGCTCCGGCAGCACGGACTACCACGTGGCGGCCTCGGCCCCCTACGCGGGCAGCGTGGATCTTCTCGTGGACGGCGCTCCGGCGGCCGAGGGGCTGCCGATCGGCGCCGGGAACGACCTGAGCCACACGATCACGATCCCCTCGGGGCGCTCCACGGTCACGGCGACCTACTCGCCCTCGGAGGGCCCGGACCCGACCCCGATCACGCGCAGCGTCGACGTGACGGTCCGCGAGTTCCACGAGGGCGCGCTGATCGTCGGCCCCGCAGGCACCTCCGACGGTGCGGGCACCGTCGCATCGCCGCTGGACATCACGACCGCCGTCGAGCACGTGCTGCCCGGACAGTCCGTCGAGCTCCTGGAGGGCACCTACGCGCCTGCCGGCACCATCCAAATCGCTCCCGAGTACTCCGGCACGGCCGACGCGCCCAAGACCCTGACCGCCCACGACGGCGCAGAGGTCGTCATCGACGGACGCTCCGCTCTCCCCCAGGTGATGAGAGCCGATGCCGACCACTGGGTGGTCTCGGACCTGGAGCTGACCCGGGCCGCCGGCAACGGCATGCGGTCCTCCGGTTCGCACAACACCTTCGACTCGATGGTCTTCAGCCACAACGGCAACACCGGGTTCCAGCTCAGCGGGAGCGGTGCCCCGGAGAACTGGCCGGCCGAGAACCTGATCGTCAACTCGGAGGCCCACGACAACCGCGACCCGTCCGACATCAACGCCGACGGCTTCGCGGCGAAGCTGGGCGTGGGCCCGGGCAACGTGTTCCGCGACAACGTCGCCCACCACAACATCGACGACGGCTGGGACCTCTACAACCGCACGGACGAGGGCCCCAACTTCCCCATCACCATGGAGAACAACATCGCCCACCACAACGGTCAGCTCTCCGACGGCTACAACACGGACTCCAACGTCGGCACCGGCTTCAAGGTGGGAGGCGAGGGGCTCCCGGTGGACCACGTGCTGACCGGCAACCTGGCCTACGCCAACAACCTCGACGGGTTCTCCGACAACTTCAACCCCGGACGGCTCTCCGTCACCAACAACACCGCGGTCGACAACAAGCGGTACAACTTCATCTTCCGCACCAACCCGTACTTCGGGCCGGAGGAGCAGGGGGTCTTCCGCAACAACCTCTCCGTGTTCACCGGCAGCCACGACCGTGCCGACCAGGTCTCGGGCGACGTCGACAGGACCAACGTCTTCTACGACGGATCCGAATCGCGCATCGACGGCGGCAAGCGGCTGGTGTTCCCGAGGGACTTCGTCTCGCTCGAACAGCCGGCCCGGCACGAGCGCGCCGACGACGGTTCGCTGCTCTTCGGCGACTACGCCCGACCCACGTTCCGGTCCTTCCTGGCCACGGGCGGGGAGGACGGCCGGCACATCGGGGCCGTCGACCCGACCAGTCACCCGGGAGGCCGCAAGTAGGCCCCGGGCCGCGGCAGCGGCACCAGAGCTGAACGCAGGCGCGCGCGGATGCTGGACCTCCAGCTTCTGCGCGCGCCGCGTTCGTCCACATCGGTGCGGCCCGGCAGCCGCGAGGTGTGGCCGCGAGGTGCTGCGCCGGAGCACGCGCCCGGCGATGCGCCTCTCCGTCCGGCGCCGTCGGCCCTCGCTACGCTGACCCGTCTCAGCCCGCCCCGGCGGAGTCCTTCCCGGCGGACTGCTCCCCGCGGGCCAGGGCCGACTCGATGCTGCCGGCGAGCTGCGCCGGCGAGGTCTTCGGGGCGAAGCGGCGGATCACCCGGCCGTCCCGGCCCACCAGGAACTTGGTGAAGTTCCACTTGATGTCGTCACCCATGATCCCGCCCTTCTCCTCGCGCAGCCAGGACCAGAGCGGGTGGGCGCCGGGGCCGTTGACGTCGACCTTCGCGAACATCGGGAACGTCACGCCGTAGTTGCGGCTGCAGAAGTCGGCGATCTCCTCCTCGGAGCCCGGCTCCTGGTGGCCGAACTGGTCGCAGGGGAAGCCGAGCACCACGAGACCGTCCTCCCGGAAGCCCCGCCACAGCTGCTCGAGGCCCTCGTACTGCGGCGTGAACCCGCACCGGCTCGCCGTGTTGACCACCAGCACCACCTTCCCGGCATACGCGGACAGCGGCTGCTCGCGCCCGTCCAGGGTGGTCGCGGTGAAGTCGTGCAGCGTGGTCATGGGTGCCTCCCGGGCTCTCGACGACGACGGTCCGCTCCCATTCTGCCGCCGAGGCCCCGCGCGCGCCCGCAAGAGCGCCGAGGTCGCGGCGGCCGGCGGCCGCGACCTCGCGGGTCAGCGCCGCGGGCCCTTCATGCGGGCGAGGAAACGGAACCGGTCCCCGCGGAACACCGATCGGGTCCACTCCACGGGCGAGTCGTCCGCCGTGAACCCGAGCCGGTGGATCAGCAGCAGAGGGGCCCCCATCTCGATGCCCAGGAGCCGGACCTCGTCCGGGCCGGCGAGCCGGGTCTCCACCGTGTCCTCCGCCTCGACGATGTCGATGCCGTAGTCCTGGCGCAGCGCGGTGTACAGGGATCCGGTCCGGCCCAGGTGCTCCGCCAGGTCGGGCAGCGGTCCGGTGAGCAGGGCGACCTCGTGGGCCAGCGGCTCGCCGTTGATGAGCCGGATCCGCTCCACCCGCGAAAGCTCGGCGCCGGGGGGCACGCGCAGCCGGGCCGCGGCGTCGTCGTCGGCGGCCGTGCGGCTCACGTCGAGGACCGTGGAGGAACTCGCGAGGCCCTGGGCGTCGGCGTCGTCGCTGAACGAGGTGAGCTGGCGGACGTAGGTGAACCGCGGCGGGGCCACGAAGGTCCCCCGGCCCTGGGCGCGGCCCAGCACTCCCTCCGCCACCAGCTCGCCGATGGCCTGGCGGACCGTCGTGCGGGAGGTGGCGTACTGCTCGGCGAGCGCCCGCTCCGTGGGGATGAGCGTGCCGGGGGCCGCGTCCCGCACGAGCGCCCGGAGCTGCTCCTTGAGCAGGTAGTACTTCGGGACGGCCCGCGGCTCCGCGCTCATCGGCCCAGCATATCGGCCCGGCCGTTCCGGTCGCCGCGGCTGCATCCTCCAAGTGTGACCGTTGACACACAAATTGGTCTAGTCCAAGCTGGGGAAGACGGAAGCCGCAGCCATCGCGAACCCTGCGACGAAGAGAAGGGAACTGCTCATGAGTGCACGAACGAGGCGCCGGTCCGGGGCCGTGGTGCTGGGGACCGGCCTGTCGATGGCCATGGTGCTGTCCGCCTGCGGTGGCGGGGAGAGCGCGAACGCGGAGGGCGACGGCGTGGTCGAGGTCTGGGCGCACAGCGGCCAGGCGGCCGAGGCCGAGGCGCTCGAGGCCCTCGTGGCCGAGTACAACGACTCGCAGGAGGACGTCGATGTCGAGCTGACCCTCATTCCCGAGGCCGACTACACCAGCACCGTCCAGGCGACCTCCGCGGAGGACCTGCCCGACGTGATGGAGATGGATGCCCCGACGATGGCGTCCTTCGTCTACGACCGCAAGCTCGTGCCCCTCGACGACGTGGTGTCGCAGGAGACCCTCGAGAACCGGATCGAGGGGGTGCGGGAGAGCGGCACGTACCAGGACCGGACCTACGCCGTCGGGATGTTCGACGTCGGCCTCGGGCTGTGGGGCAACCAGCAGCTTCTCGACGCGGCGGGCGTGGATGCCCCGGCCACCGCCGACGAGGCGTGGACGGCGGAGGAGTTCGAGCAGAACCTGCAGAAGCTGGCGGAGGTCAGCCCCTCGGGCAACGCGATCGACCTGGGCGAGGCCAACGGCTTCGCCGCCGAGTGGGGCACCTTCACCACCACCCCGGTCCTGTGGTCCAACGGTGGCACGCTCCTCCGGGACGGCGAGGCCGAGGGGGTGCTCAACAGCGCCGAGAACGTCGAGGCGCTCGAGGAGTGGGCCTCGTGGAAGGAGCACACGGACCCCAACACCAGCGGCACCGCCTTCCCCGACGGCGACGTCGCCCTGACCTGGACCGGCAACTGGATGTACCCCACGTTCAGCGATGCCCTCGGCGAGGACCTGGTCCTCATGCCCCTGCCCGACCTCGGCAACGGCACCAAGGCGGGTCACGGCTCGTGGCAGTGGGGCGTGACACCGGCGGCCGGAGGGGACCAGGCCGCGGCCGGCGCCTTCCTCGACTTCCTGCACTCCGACGAGAGCATCGCCAGGATGGTCGAGGCCAACGCGGCGGTGCCGGGCACCACGAGCGCCCTCGAGGGCAGCGAGCTCTACGGCGAGGGCGGCCCGCTGGAGCTGTTCGCGACCAACCTGGCCTCGGCCTGCAGCTCGGAGGACGTCACGCAGGACTGCATCGCGGTGGCGCGGCCCATCACTCCGGGCTATCCCACGATCACGAGCTCCTACGGCAGCGCCCTCGCGGCCATCTGGGGCGGGGCGGACCCGCAGGCGGAGCTCGACAGGGCGGCGCGGGCCGTCGACGCCGACTTCGAGGACAACAACGGCTACCAGGACGAGTGACCGCCGCGGCGGGGCCGCCCGTCGGCCCCGCCGCGCACCTGCGAGGAGTGCACCATGACCACCACACCGGGCCTCGCGGCCCCCACGTCGGCCCCGGCGGACGTGCCCGAGGCTCCACCACCCCGGAAGGGGCTCCGGCGGGACGGCCTGGCCGGCGCGCTGATGACGGGTCCGGCCGTGCTGCTGCTCGTCCTGTTCGTCGCGGTCCCGTTCTTCGCGGCCATCGGCTTCTCCTTCTACAACGTCCGGCTCGGCGACCCGCGCGATCCCGCCTTCATGGGGCTGACCCAGTACGCGCGGATCTTCACCGATCCCGACGTGTCGAGCCGGTTCCTCAGCGCGCTGCTCCACAACCTGGTCTTCGCGGCCGTGGTGGTCCCGGTGCAGACCGCCCTCGCGCTCGGGCTGGCCCTGCTCGTGCAGAAGAGCATCCCGGGGATCGGGATCTTCCGCTCCGTCTTCTTCCTGCCCGTCGTCTTCCCCATCGCGCTCGTAGCCCTCATCTGGCGGCTGATCCTCGCCCGGGGGGACGACGGCCTCCTCAACTCCCTGCTCGGGTTTTTCTCGGGCGGGAACCTCGGGGCCCAGGACTGGCTGGGCTCCGAGCTCACGGCGCTGGCCTCGGTCATCGTCCTGTCGATCTGGCAGGGCGTGGGCTTCCAGATGGTGATCCTGCTGGCGGCCCTGCAGCAGGTGCCCGCCGACCTCTACGAGGCGGCCCGCCTGGACCGGGCCAACGCGTGGCAGCGCTTCGTGCACGTCACCCTGCCCGGGATCAACACCACCCTCGTCTTCGTGGCGCTCTACACGATGATCCTGTCGCTGCGTGTGTTCGACCAGATCTACGTGTTGGCGCGCTCCGGCGGCGGGCTCAACGAGGACGCCACCCGCACGGTGATGTACGAGGCCGTGACCTCCGCCTTCGACGAGAACAACATCGGGCGCGCGAGCGCCATCTCCGTGGTGTTCTTCGTGATCGTGGTGGTCCTGTCCCTCATCCAGCGCCGCGCCACCCGCGAACGGGAGGACTGACATGACGCAGACCGGTTCCACCGCCCCTGCCGGCCGCCGCCGGCGCGGGACAGACGTGCCCCGCTACGCGGTGCTCGTCGTCACGAGCCTCTTGTTCTTCGCCCCGGTCGCCTACATGGCGGCAGCCTCGCTGGCCCCCGCCTCCCGGACGCTCGCCGGCTTCGAGGTCTTCGACCCGCGCGGGTGGGGCCTGCACAACTACACCGGGGTGGCCTCGAGCCTGTCCTCGGACAGCACCGGGCACCTGTGGCGGTTCTTCTTCGTGTCCATCACCGTCACGGTCTCCGTGGTGGGGCTCGGGCTCGTGGTCAACTCGATGGCGGCCTTCGCCCTGTCGCGGCTGCACTGGCGGGGCAGGAACCTGGTGCTCCTGGGCATCCTGCTGCTGCTCATCGTCCCGTTCGAGGCCGTGGCCGTGCCCATGTTCTACCTCTACAACGACGCCCGGAACACGCTGTGGATCCAGATCGCCCCCTTCGTCGGCAACGCACTGTCGATCTTCCTCTTCTACTCGTTCTTTTCCGGGATCCCCCGCAGCATCGACGAGGCCGCCCGGATGGACGGCGCCGGACCGCTGCGGGTGTTCTGGCAGATCATCGCGCCCATGAGCAAGCCCGCCTACGCGTCGGTGGCGGTGCTGACCTTCCTGACGCAGTGGGGCGCGTTCCTGTGGCCGGTGCTGATGATCTCCGAGCCGAACCTGCGTCCCCTGCCCCTCCAGGTCAGCGTCTTCGCGGGTCAGCTCCCTCCGGCGTGGGGGGAGGTCATGGCCTTCGGGGTGCTCCTGGTCGTGCCCGTGGTCGTCGTGTTCCTCGTCTTCCAGCGCTGGTTCATCGAGGGCGTGGCGAGCTCGGCCGTCAAGGGCTGAACCGGCCCGTCCCGTCACCGTCCGCCTCCACCCGTCGTCCGGAAGGACCTCTCATGGAAGTGCTCGTCCTGCCCACGCCCGACGACGTCGATGCGCGGGCGGCCGACGTCGTCGCCGACCAGGTCTCGCGTCGGCCGGACACCGTGCTGGGAGTGGCCACGGGCTCGTCCCCCCGGGGGGCGTACCGGGAGCTCGCCCGCCGCCAGGCCGAGGGGTCGTTGGACCTCTCGCGGCTCCGCTGCTTCGCCCTCGACGAGTACGTCGGGCTGCCCGCCGGCCACCCGGCCGGCTACGCCGCCGTCCTGGAGCGCGAGCTCGCCCGGCCCTTCGGCCTGGCGCCCTCGCGGGTGCGGGTGCCGGACGGGTCCCGGGACGATCTCGAGGCGGCCTGCCGCGACCACGAGGAGGCCGTCGCCCGCGCCGGCGGCATCGATCTCCAGCTCCTGGGCATCGGGGCCAACGGCCACATCGGCTTCAACGAGCCGGGGTCCTCGCTGTCCTCGCGCACCCGGGTCAAGGCGCTGTCCGCGCGGACCCGTGCCGACAACGCCCGGTTCTTCGAGGACCCCGACGACGTCCCCACCCACTGCGTCACCCAGGGGCTGGGCACGATCCTCGACGCCCGCCGGGTGCTCCTGGTCGCCCAGGGCGAGCGCAAGGCCGACGCCGTGGCGGCCGCCGTGGAGGGGCCCGTGTCCGCCATGTGCCCGGGGTCGGTCCTGCAGTTCCACCGGGCGGTCACGGTCGTGGTGGACGAGGCGGCGGCGAGCCGGCTCGTCCTGACCGACTACTACCGGGTCGTGGCCGAGGCCGGGCACCGGCTGCGCCAGGAGGACCGATGACGTTCCGCCTCGCGGACCACTGGGTCTGGGACAGCTGGCTGGCCGACGACGGACAGGACTACCACCTGTTCTTCCTGCGGGCCAGCCGCGCCCTGCGGGACCCCGACCGCCGCCACCGCCGGGCCTCGATCGGGCACGCCGTCTCGTCCGACCTCGAGACCTGGACCCTGCTGCCGGACGCCCTCGTGGCCGGCGACGAACCGTCCTGGGACGACCTGGCGACCTGGACGGGCAGCACCGTCCGGGGCCACGACGGCCGGTGGCACCTCTTCTACACCGGCATCGGCCGCGCCGAGGACGGGCTGCGGCAGCGCATCGGCTCGGCCGTCTCGGACGACCTGATCACCTGGGAGCGCACCGGCGCGAGCCCGCTCGAGGCGGACCCCCGCTGGTACGAGAAGCTCGGCGAGGGCACCTGGCCGGACGAGGCGTGGCGGGACCCGTTCGTCTTCTACGACGACCACACCCGGCAGTGGCAGATGCTCGTCACGGCACGCGCCGCCATCGGGGACCCGGACGCCCGCGGCGTGGTCGGCCACGCGGTGAGCGACGACCTGGAGCACTGGTCCGTCCGTCCCCCGCTGAGCGCGCCCGCCGGCTTCGGGGAGATGGAGGTCGTCCAGTCGCAGGTCGTGGACGGGACCGGAGTGCTGATCTTCTCCTGCCTCCCGCGGCTGGCCCCCGGCATCCCGTTCTCGGAGGCGAGCACCGGGACCTGGATCGCCCCCGGCCCCGGCCGGCTCGGGCCGTGGGAGCTCCAGCGGAGCTCCAGCTTCTTCGTGCCCGGCGTCTACGCCGCCCAGCTGTTCCGCAAGCGTGACGGCCAGTGGGTCGTGTTCGGTTTCCAGAACAGCGTGGACGGGAGCTTCGTCGGCGAGATCGCGAGCCCGGTGCCGCTGACGGACCTGCTGACGGAGGGCCGGCTCTTCCCCCTCCACGAACGATCACCCATCCCCACCCCCTGCACAAGGAGCACCTCATGATGAAGAAGCTGATCGCCGCGGGCTCCGCGGCTGCCCTGCTCGTGACCGCCGGCGTGCTCGGCGCGACCCCCGCGGCAGCGGCCCCGGACCGCGGTCCGGACCGGAGCACCGACCTCCGCGTCATGTCCTTCAACATCCACCACGGCGCGGACGGGGACGACGTGCTGGACCTGGAGCGCACCGCCGCCGTGATCGAGGCGTCGGGCGCGGAGGTGATCGGCCTGCAGGAGGTCGACGACGCGTGGTCCTCGCGCAGCGACTTCGAGGACCAGGCCGCCCGCCTCGCGGAGCTCCTGGGCATGCACTACGTGTACGGCGCGAACCTGGACGTGGCACCCGCCGAGGGCCGGACCGGAAACAGCCGGTACGGCAACGCGATCCTCAGCGAGTACCCGATCATCGACGCCGAGAACCACCTGCTGACCAGCATCGAGTACACGGAGCAGCCCACCGAGCAGCGCGGTCTGCTGGAAGCGGTGATCAACGTGAGGGGTCACCACGTCGGGTTCTACAGCACCCACCTCGACCACCAGCGTGCCGAGCAGCGTGAACTGCACGCCCGGGAGATCCTGCAGATCACGGGTGAGAGCCGGCGCCCGGCGGTGGTCGTCGGGGATCTCAACGCCGAGCCCGGCGCCCCGGAGCTGCAGGGCCTCTTCGAGGTGTTCACGGACACCTTCGCGGCCCTGGGCCAGGACGACGCCTACACCTTCGCCCCGGACGGCGCCCCGGTCGAGGACGCGAGCCTGCGCATCGACTACGTCCTCGTGTCCGAGGGCGTGCGGCCGCAGGCCGCGCACGTGGTGCGCACCTCCGCGTCGGACCACCTGCCGATCGTCGCCGACCTCGGGATCCCCCGGTCCCCGAACGGGCTGGTCCGGTAACCCCGAGCCGATCCGGCCGCCCCGCACGACGCCCGTACGGCCAGAAGGAGGTGAGGCCCTTGGTCTCCGAGGAGTCCCCGCGCAGGACGATCCTCTCGGGCCGCGTGCACACCGGGTACGCCGAGCACCAGGACGGCCTGGTGGTCGTCGAGGGCGATCGCGTCGTCCACGCCGGGCCGCGCTCCGGGCACCGCGGCGGCGACCCGGGGGAGCACCACGTCCTGGCCCCCGGGCAGATGGTGCTGCCGGGGCTCGTGGACGTGCACTGCCACGGCGGTTTCGGCGCGGACTTCTCCTCCTCGGAGGAGGGCCCGATCCGCGCCACCCTCGAGGCCTTCCACCGCCAGGGCACCACGACGCTCGTGGCCAGCCTGGTCACCGCCTCGCGGGAGGAGCTGCTGGCCGCCGAGCCGCTGCTGGCGGCGCTCACCGGGGAGGGACTGGTCGCCGGGATCCACCTCGAGGGCCCGTTCCTGTCCACCTCCCGGTGCGGGGCGCAGGACCCCGCGTGGATGCGGGAACCGGACCCCGGGCTGGCCGCCGAGCTCGTCGCCGCCGCGGCGGGGACGCTCCGGACCATGACCTTCGCCCCGGAGCTGCCCGGCGCCCGGGAGCTGGCCGAGCTGCTGGTCGCCCACGGCGTGGTCCCGTCCCTCGGGCACACCGACGCGGACACCACGACCGTCGACACCGCCCTGCACCACCTGCAGGCGCTGCTCCGCGACGCCTCCGGGGACGGCGCGCCCCGGAGGCCCACGGTGACGCACCTGTTCAACGCCATGCCGGCCATCCACCACCGCGCACCCGGTCCGGTGCCCGCCTGCCTGCGTGCCGCCGCGGCGGGCCGTGCCGTCGTGGAACTCATCGCCGACGGGACCCACCTGGACCCCTGCATCGTGCTGTGGGCGTTCGAGCTGGCGGGCGCCGACAACATCGCGCTGGTCACGGACGGGATGGCCGCCACCGGGCTCTCGGACGGCACGTACCAACTGGGACCGGCCGATGTCCGGGTGCGGGACGGGGTGGCCACCCTGGTGTCCAACGGCACGATCGCCGGCGGCACGGCGACGATGCTCGACGTGCTGCGCGAGACGACCGCGGCGGGGGTGCCCTTCGGCGACGCGCTGCGATCGGCGACCGTGGTCCCGGCGCGCGTCCTGGGCCTGGCCGGCGAGGTCGGGAGCCTGCGGCCGGGGGCGCTCGCAGACCTCGTGGTCGTGGACGAGGACCTCGAACCGGCGGCCGTGATGCGGCGGGGCGAGTGGATCACTGCGGGCCCTCCCCGGTGACGCCGGACCTGCTCACGGCACCGAGGGCGCGGTGAGCGCCCCCGCCGGCAGGCGCGTGGCGCTCCTCCGCGGCCCCGTGGAATGCGCGGGGAGAAGGGTGGGTAACGATCCCCGGCCGGGCCGGTCGGGTACGCCGGGCCCGGCGTACCCTGGCCGTGTCGGAAGGAGTCCCTCATGACGCAGCGCAGCGAACCGTGGCCGGCGGGAACACCCTGCTGGGCGGACCTCGTGACCTCCGACCTGGGCCGGACGCAGGAGTTCTACCGGCAGGTCCTCGGCTGGCAGTACGACGAGCCCCGGCCCGAGCACGGCGGCTACTGCACCGCCCTCCTCGACGGCGCTCCCGTGGCCGGGCTCGCGCCGGCGGCCCCCGACCTGGCGGGAGTGCCCCACGTGTGGCAGGTCCACCTGGCCACGGACCGGATCGAGCTGGGCGCGCGACGGGTCCTGGACGCCGGCGGCACGCAGCTGGTGGAGCCCACGGACCTCGGCCCGCTCGGCGTGACGGGCGCCTGGCAGGACCCCACCGGAGCCGTCTTCGGGATGTGGCAGCCCGGTGAGCACACCGGCTTCGGCGTCGTCGACGTGCCCGGCGCCGTGGCGTGGTGCGAACTCACGACGCCCGACCACCGTGCCGCCCGGGACTTCTACGCGCAGGTCTTCGGCTACAGCTACGAGGACATGGGCGGTGAGGGCGTCCCCTACACCGTGTTCACGGTGCCGCAGGGGAACGGCCCGGCCGGTGGCATCGGCGGGACGGACCCCTCCGCGCAGGACGCGCCCGCGGTCTGGGCCGTGTGCTTCCGGGTGGACGGCGTCGACGCCGTCGTCCAGCGGGTGCGCGACGCCGGTGGCTCGGTCGTGGAGGACCCGTTCGACTCCTCGTACGGCCGGCTCGCCGTGGTGGCGGGCCCGGACCGGGAGTCCTTCGCGATCATGGCCCCGGGGGCGCCGGCGCAGGGCCGGACCCGGTAACCGGGAGCGGGTCGGCGCTAGGATTGTGATCCAGCAGACACCCACCGCCACCTCCACACAGATTGGGAGCGAGATGAACTCCATCGTCCTCGCCGTCGTCGGTGTGGCCATGATGCTCCTCGGGTACCTCCTGTACTCGAAGTTCGTGGCCCGCCGGATCTACAAACTCCAGGAGTCCTTCGTCACCCCGGCCCACGAGCTGAGCGACGGCGTGGACTACGTCCCCACCAACAAGTACGTGCTGTGGGGCCACCACTTCACCTCCGTGGCCGGTGCCGCGCCCATCGTCGGCCCGGCCATCGCCGTCATCTGGGGCTGGCTGCCCGCGTTCCTCTGGGTGACCCTCGGCACCGTCTTCTTCGCCGGCGTCCACGACCTCGGCGCCCTGTGGGCGTCCAACCGGCACAAGGGCAAGTCCATCGGGTCGCTGTCCGGGCAGTACATCGGCCACCGCGGCCGGAACCTGTTCCTGGTCGTGATCTTCCTCGTCCTGCTCATGGTCAACGCCGCGTTCGCCGTGGTGATCTCCAACCTGCTGGTCGGCACGCCCACCGCCGTCATCCCCACGTGGGGCGCCATCGTCGTCGCGCTGCTCATCGGCCAGGCGGTCTACCGCTACAAGTGGAACCTCGCCGTCGTGTCCGTCGTCGGCGTCGTGGCGCTCTACGCCCTCATCCTGGTCGGCGACCGGTTCCCGGTGGTCCTGCCGGAGACGGTCCTGGGCCTGCCGGCCAACGCGTTCTGGATCGTGGTCCTGTTCCTCTACGCCGGTGTGGCCTCGGTGCTGCCGGTGTGGATGCTGCTGCAGCCGCGCGACTACATCAACGGCCTGCAGCTGTTCATCGCCCTGGGCATCCTCTACGGCGCGGTGCTGATCTCCTCCCCGACCGTCGTCGCCCCGGCCTTCAACGACTCCGTGCCCGAGGGCACACCGAGCCTCGTGCCCCTGCTGTTCGTGACCATCGCGTGCGGGGCGATCTCCGGGTTCCACGGCATCGTGGCCTCGGGGACGTCCTCCAAGCAGCTGGACAAGGAGACGGACGCCCGCTTCGTCGGCTACTTCGGCGCCGTCGGCGAGGGCCTGCTGGCGCTCGGCGCGATCATCGCCACGACCGCCGGCTTCCGCACGATCGCCGACTGGGAGGCCGTGTACACCGCGTTCGGCCAGGGCGGCGTGGCCGCCTTCGTCCAGGGCGGCGCCTCGGTCGTCAACACCGGCCTCGGCATCCCCCCGTCGCTGAGCGCGACCATCCTCGCGACCATGGCCGTGCTCTTCGCGGCCACGACCATGGACACCGGCATCCGCCTGCAGCGCTTCGTGGTGCAGGAGGCGGGCCACATCATGGGCGTCAGCATCGGCAAGGCGCTCGCCACCGTCATCGTCCTCGCCGTGGCCATGGGACTGACCTTCAGCGCCGGTGCGGACGGCTCGGGCGGCATGCTCATCTGGCCATTGTTCGGCACCTCGAACCAGCTGCTGGCCGGCCTGACGCTGTCGATGATCGCGGTGATCCTGCTGCGCAAGGGCCGCCCGGTGCTGCCCGTGCTGGTCCCGCTCGTGTTCCTGCTGGTGATGTCGGTCTACGCGCTGATCGTGCAGCTGGGGCAGTTCTACGCCGCCGAGAACTGGTTCCTGCTCGTCCTCGACGTCATCATCCTGATCGCGGCCGTGTGGGTGATCTTCGAGTCCGCGATCGCGATGTCCCAGGCCCGCAAGAACCCGCCGGAGCTCGACGAGGACGCCCGGGTGGGCGCGGCGCCGGGGAAGCGGTCCTCCCGGTGAGCCGGTGACGGTCCTCGACCGGCTGCGCACCGTGCAGGCCCGCCTGAGCGCGGGCCTGCACGAGTTCTACGTGGCCCCCTACCGCCGCACCTTCGCCCGCGCCCAGCGCGACGAGGAGGACCTGTTCATGATGCTCGTGCTCTCCGAGGCGCTGGGGGTGCCCAACCCCGCCAGCTACTACACCGTGGAGCTGCTGCCCGTGGTCTACGACCGGTTCCACGACTGGCACCGGCGGATGGGCATGGACCGCTCGCCCCTGGAGCACGTCTCGTGCTGCTAGAGCTCGCCGCGACCCGCCGGGTCCTGTTCGTGGGCGGCAAGGGCGGCGTCGGCAAGACCGCCGTGGCCTCCGCCACGGCCCTGGCCCAGGCCCGGGCCGGGCGGCGGGTGCTGGTGGTCTCGACCGACCCCGCCCACAACCTCGGGCACCTGTGGGAGCGCCCGGTGGGGGACCGGATCACCCCGCTGGCCCGGGACCTCGACGAGCCCGAAGACGGCGGCGAATCCGGCGGCGGGCTCCTCGACGGCATCGAGGTGGACCCGGTCGCCACGACGGACGCCCACCTCGCCGCCGTGGGCGCCACCGTCCGCCGGCTCATGCCCGAGCACCTCGCCGGGGAGGTCGACAAGCACATGCGGCTGGCCCGCGACTCGCCCGGCACGCACGAGTCCGCCGTGCTGGAGCGGATCGCCGAGCTCGTCGGCACGGGCCTGGACGACTACGACCTCGTCGTCTTCGACACCGCGCCGTCCGGGCACACCGCCCGGCTCATGGCCCTGCCCGAGATCATGTCCGCCTGGACCGAGGGCCTGCTGCGGCGCCGGGTCCGGGCCGAGCGGTTCGGCGCCGCCCTGCGCGGGCTCGAGGACCGGGACGCCGCGAGCGAGAGCATCGTGGGCACCGAGCGGCCCCGGGACCCCCGGGAGGAGCGGGACCTCGAGATCCGGCGGATCCTGCTGCGCCGGCGCGCACGCTTCGAGGCGCTGCGCGAGGTCCTCGTGGACCCACGGCGCTGCGCCTTCGTGATCGTCCTCGCCGCCGAGCGGCTGCCCGTCCTGGAGACGGTCGAGCTGCACGAGCAGCTGGTCCGCGCCGGGGTGCACGTGGGGGCGCTGGTGGTCAACAAGCGCTCCCCGGCGGACGCCGGGGACTTCCTGGCCGAGCGCCGCGCCCTGGAGGAGGCGCACCTGGCCACCCTGCGTGCAGCCCTGCCGGGGATCCCGCTGCTGCAGGTCCCGCTGCTGCCGGGGGACGTGGTGGGCGAGCGGGCGCTCGAGAGCTTCGGGGCCGCGCTCGTCCAGGCGGATCACAGGGCCGGCTGACAGCCTGGTCCCCATGACCACCACCTCAGCCCGGCCGGACGCCGGACCAGGACGACGACGCTCCGCCGGTGCCGGCCCGTGGGTCCTCGCCGGCGTCGCCGCGACGGCCCTCGCGGTGGGCCTGGCCGAGCTGCTGGCCTGGGTGACCGGTCCGGTCGGCTCCCCGCTCAACGCCGTGGGCGGGGTGATCGTGGACGCGGTCCCCGCCCCCGTGAAGGACGCCGTGATCGCGCTGTTCGGCACCGCGGACAAGCTCGTGCTCCTGCTCGTGATGGCGGCCGGGCTGGTGGGGATCGGCGCCGGCATCGGGACCGCCCAGCGCGCCAACCGGCCGATGGGGGCGGTGCTGCTCGGTGTCCTGGGGCTCCTCGGGCTGCTGGCGGTGCTGACCCGGCCGGGGGTGACCGTGGCGGACGCGGTCCCCGTCGTCGCCGGCACGGCCGCCGGGGCGCTGTGCCTGGCGGTGCTCACCCGCCGGGCCGAGGCGCCGGCGGACGCCGCCGGGAGCCTGGACCGGCGGGGCTTCGTCCGGGCCTCCGCCGCCGTGGCCGTGCTGGGCGCCGCCGCCGGGGTGGCCGGGCGCTGGGTGTCCTCCGCGGCCGCCCGCGTGCCCGCGGCGCGGGAGGGGCTGAAGATCCCCGCCCCGGCGGTCCGGGAGACGATCCCCGCCGGTGTGGACCTCGGGATCGAGGGCGTGGAGCCCTGGCTCACCCCCGCCGACGACTTCTACCGCATCGACACCGCCCTGACCGTCCCGCGCATCGACGTGGACGAGTGGGAGCTGCGGATCCACGGCATGGTCGACCGGGAGCTGACGCTGCGCTTCGACGACCTCACCGACCGGGCCCTGCTCGAGCGGGCCGTGACGCTGGCGTGCGTGTCCAATCCCGTGGGCGGGGACCTCGTGGGCAACGCGGTGTGGACCGGTGTCCCGATCCGGGAGCTGCTCGCCGAGGCGGGCGTGCAGCCCGGCGCCGACATGGTGCTCTCGACCTCCCAGGACGGCTTCACCGCAGGGACCCCGCTCGACGCGCTGCTGGACCCGGGCCGGGACGCCCTGCTCGCGGTGACCATGAACGGGGAGCCGCTGCCGTTCGAGCACGGCTACCCGGTGCGCATGGTCGTCTCCGGGCTCTACGGCTACGTGTCCGCCACCAAGTGGCTGGTGGACCTGAAGGTCACCCGCTTCGACCGCGACGAGGGCTACTGGACCCCCCGCGGCTGGTCGGCGCGCGGGCCGATCAAGACCGCCTCCCGGATCGAGGTCCCCCGCCCCGGGGCCCGCGTGGACGGCGGAGAGGTCGTCGTCGCCGGCACCGCCTGGGCCCAGGACACCGGCATCGCCGCCGTGCAGGTCAGCGTGGACGAGGGCCCGTGGCAGGAGGCCGACCTGGGCGAGGTGCCCTCCGACGACACGTGGCGGCAGTGGGTGCTGCGCACCGAGCTGGCCGGCGGTCAGCACACCGCACGGGTGCGTGCGGTGGACCGGGACGGGACCGTCCAGACCGCCGACCGGGCGGCGCCGGCCCCGGACGGGGCCTCCGGGTGGCACGAGCGGACCTTCACGGTGGCCTGACCGGTGCCCTCGCCGGCCCGCGAGCGCACCGGTCCGCGCCGCCCGTCCCGCTGATCCGCCGGTCCCTCCCCGCCTCGCCGGTCCCACCGGCTCCGGCCCGGGCCGCCGGCACCGAGCTCCGGCCCAGGGCGGAACCGGTGCGGCCGCGCGGGCGGGTCCTGTCATGATGGGGCGGGATCTCTCCTGGACCGGACGGAAGGTGGTGCGCGATGACGCTGGTGGACAACGCGGTGTACGTGAGCGGGGTGCGGACGTCGACCCCGCGCGACCTCGACGAGACCTACGAGGTCATGCGCGCTCGCGGCGGCATGGCGTGGATCGGTCTCTACCGCCCCGGGGCCGCCGAGGTGCAGTCCGTGGCTCGCGAGTTCGGCCTGCACCCCCTCGCTGTCGAGGACGCCCTCAAGGGCCACCAGCGCGCCAAGCTGGAGCGCTTCGGGCACACCCTCTTCGTGGTCCTGCGCCCGGCCCGGTACCTCGACGACGTCGAGAAGGTCGAGTTCGGGGAGCTGCACGTCTTCGTGGGAGCCGACTTCGTGGTCACCGTCCGGCACGCCGAGTCGCCCGACCTCGCGGCGGTGCGGAACCGGCTGGAGTCGTCGGCGGAGCTGCTGCGGATGGGGCCGCAGGCCGTGCTGTACGGGATCCTCGACGAGGTGGTCGACGGCTACCTGCCCGTCCTGGCGGGGCTGGAGAACGACATCGACGAGATCGAGGACGAGATCTTCGCCGCGGACGAGGACGTCTCCCGCCGCATCTACGAGCTCTCCCGCGAGGTGATCGAGTTCCAGCGCGCCGTGCACCCGCTGGTGCACATGCTCGACGCCCTGCAGCGGGGCTCCGAGAAGTACCAGCTGGACGGGGAGCTGCAGACCCGGCTGCGGGACGTGCAGGACCACGCCATCCGCGCCGCGGACCGCGCCGACTCCTTCCGGGCGCTGCTGCAGAACGCCCTCACGGTGCACGCCACCCTCGTGGGGCAGCGGCAGAACGACGAGATGCAGCGGCTCACCGAGTCCGCCCTGGCGCAGAACGAGGAGGTCAAGCGGATCTCCGCCTGGGCGGCCATCCTCTTCGCCCCGACCCTGGTGGGCACGGTGTACGGGATGAACTTCGAGCACATGCCGGAGCTCGCGTGGTCGCTGGGCTACCCGTTCGCGCTGCTGGCCATGCTCGGCATGGGCGTGGTCCTCTACGGGGTGTTCAAGTGGAAGAAGTGGCTGTGAGCGACACCGGTCGACCGCCCCGGCGGAGCGCTCAGATGCTGTTGCGCATCGCCCGGATCCCCACGGTCAGCCCCAGGGCGGCCACGACGACAGCCGCGACGGCGCCGGCCGCCACGGACGGGTCGCCGAACTGGCCGTTGAACAGGGCCCGCTCCGCGTCGACCATGTAGGTGAGCGGGTTGAACCGCGAGAGCACCTGCATCCACCCCGGACCGGCCTCGAGCGGCAGGAGCATCCCGGACAGCAGCATGAGCGGGAACAGCAGTCCCTGCTGCACGGTCCAGAACATCCAGTCCCGGTTCCGGGAGACGATGGCCAGGGCGTAGCTCAACGCCCCCAACCCCACCCCGAAGACCGCGAGGACCACCAGGCCCACCACCATGCCGGGCAGGGACGGACGGAAGCCGAAGAACGCGGCCACCCCCGAGATCACCAGGGCCTGCAGGACGAGCGGCACCATCTCCTTGCACGCGCGTCCCACCATGAGCGCCGAGCGGGTCACCGGGGCCACGAGCATCCGCTCGTGCGCCCCGGACTGGATCTCGAACAGCAGGTTCGAACCGGTCATCGCGGTGCCGAACAGCGCGATCATCACCACGATGCCCGGCACGAACCACTGGAACGCCCGGTCGATGGGCAGCCCGGTCATCCCGCCCAGGAGCGGGCCGAAGAAGGCGAGGAACATCAGCGGCTGCATGAGCGAGAACACCAGGCTGAAGGGGTCCCGGAGCACCGGCCGCAGCTCCCGGACGAAGACGCTGACGCAGTCGTGCAGGACCCCGGCCGGGCGTGCCTGGGCGGGGCCGCCGGGAGTCCCTCCGGGCGACTCGCGCGTGGTCGGAACGGTGGTCATCGGGGCACTCCCACGCTCGTGGCCTCGGGGGCCGGGCCGGTCTCGGGCGCGCTCGGGTTCTCCTCGCGCAGGCTCCGGCCGGTGAGCCGGAGGAAGACGTCGTCCAGGGTCGGGCGGGTCAGCTCGGCGGTCCGCACGGTGTGTCCGCCGCGGTCGAGCGCGCGCAGCAGAACGGGCAGCACGCGCTCGCCGTGGTCGACCGCGACGACGACGCGGGCGCCCTCCCCGGCCGGGTCCGCCTCCGGCACGGTGCCCGTGATCCCCGCGGCGTCGGCCGCGCCGCGGACGGCCGCCACCGCGGCGGCCGGGTCGGCGTCCACGGTCAGGGTGATCCGGTCGCCGGCCAGGTCCGACTTCAGCCGGGACGCCGTGTCGTCGGCGATGATCCGGCCCCGGTCCACGACCATGACCCGCTCGGCGAACTGGTCCGCCTCGTCGAGGTAGTGGGTGGTGAGGAACAGGGTCGTCCCGTAGCGCCGGCGCAGCTCGAGGATGTGTTCCCACAGGTGCGCGCGGGACTGCGGGTCCAGCCCGGTCGTGGGCTCGTCGAGGAAGAGCAGCTGGGGCCCGGGGATCAGGCCGAGGGCGATGTCCACGCGGCGGCGCTGACCGCCGGAGAGCTTCATGGTGGGGCGGCGCACGAGCTCCCCGAGGCCGAGCGCCTCCACGAGCTCGTCCACGCGGCGCCGGGTCTCCGCGCGGCCCAGCCCGTAGAGGGCGCCCTGGCTGAGCAGCTCGTCGCGGACCCGCTGGTACTGCCCGGCGCCGTTCTTCTGGCCGATGTAGCCGATCCGGGCGCGCACCTCGGCCGGTTGCCGGGCGACGTCGAACCCGCACACGGTGGCGCTGCCGCCCGTGGGCCGCAGCAGCGTGGTGAGCATGCGCAGCGACGTGGACTTGCCCGCGCCGTTGGGCCCGAGGAACGCGGTCAGCGTGCCGGGTGCCACGTCCATGGTCAGGTCGTTCACCGCTTCGACGGTCCGGCCGCCGGGCCCGCGGAAGCTCTTGCTCAGCCCGCGGGCACTGATGATGGGTGGGGTGCTCATGGGTCCACGGTAGAAGGCGAACAGGTCCTGTGCCCTCCGCCGCCGGGCGCAGATTGCGGGACATGTCGGATCCTGCGTCGCGGGGCTCCGGATGCTGTCCCTGCTCCGCGCCCGCTGCCACCGGCCGGAGCCCGGCCCGCCGGGGGACGAGGTGCGGTGACGGGCGGGACCAGCCCCTAGAGTCGGGTGCGTGACCGTCCAGACCACCGCCCTCGCCCCCGCACGGGTCCGGCGCGCCCGGATCGCGGTGTCCGCGTTCTTCCTCACCAACGGCGCCCTCTACGCGAACCTGCTGCCCCGACTGCCGGAGGTCAAGGACGCGTTCGGGCTCTCCAACACCCTCTACGGCCTGGTGGTCGTGGCGTTCCCGCTCGGGGCGATCCTCGTGGGCGCCCTCCCTGCGCGGGCCATCCGCCGCTTCGGCTCCGGCCGCGTCGCGGCGCTGGGCACCGTGCTGCTCGCCGTGTGCCTCGCGGCCGCCGGAGCAGGTGCGGGCCTGGGGGCCGGAACGCAGGCCGGGGTGGTCGTCTTCCTCGCGGCGATGCTGCTGGGCGGCGCGCTGGACGCCCACGTGGACACCGCCCAGAACGCCCAGGGGATGGAGGTCCAGCGGGCCCGCGGCCGCTCCATCATCAACTCCCTGCACGCCCTGTGGAGCCTGGGCGCCGTGCTCGGCGGGCTGATGGGGGCTGCGGCGCTCGCCCTCGGCGTTCCGCTGGGATGGCACCTGCCGCTGAGCGGGCTCGTGTGGAGCGCGGTCGCCCTCGTGGCGCTGCGCTCCGCACTGAGCCCGGCGGAGGGCCGGGGGCTGCGCACGATCGGCCCCGACGACCCGCTGCCGGAGGGCGCGACGACGCCGGACCCGGGCGCGGCCGGCCCCCGCCCGGAACCGGGCTCAGCGCGCGCCGGGAGCGGGCACCGCTCGGCCGCGCGCATCGTCGTCGTCAGCCTCCTGCCCGTGGCCGTGATCGCGATGGCGGGGGTCATGGTGGAGGACGTGGGGATGAACTGGTCCGCGGTCTACCTCAACGCCGAGCTCGGCGCCCCGCTGACGACCGCCGGCCTCGGGCTCGTGGCGCTGATGGCGGCGCAGTTCGTGGGCCGGCTGCTCGGGGACCCCATGGCCGACCGCTGGGGCCGGGTCGCCGTGGCCCGTGCCGGCGCCGTGCTGAGCGCGGCCGGCATGCTGCTCGTGGTCCTGGCCCCGGTCCCGGTCGTGGCGGTGGCCGGCTTCGCGGTGGCCGGCTTCGGCTGCGCGACCCTCGTGCCCGCCGCCTTCCACGCCGCGGACGACATCCCCGGCCTGAGGACCGGGACGGGTCTGGCCCTGGTCAGCTGGCTGATGCGGATCAGCTTCCTCAGCCTGTCCCCGGCCGTCGGCGTCCTGTCCGACGCCGCGGGGCTGCGTGCCGCGCTGGTCGTGGTGCCGGTCTTCGCGCTGGTCGCCGCCCTGACGGCCGGTGCGCTGCGGGAGCGCCGGGCGCCCTGATCCGCCACTCGGCCTTCTCGAGCGCCGGGTCCCCGCCGAGCGCGCCCGGCTCGCCGGGGATCCGGCAACGGGGCGGACAGGAGCCGGTGATCCGGGGCTATCCTGGGTCCACCATGTTCCACCACTTCTTCCTCTGACGGGTCCCTGTCCCGCCGCGCAGCACATCCGCCGCGGCGGGTCCTCGTCCAGCCCACCCGTCCCCTCGCCAGGAGCCCCGTCCCCCCGCGCACGGCTCCCCACCCCGGAGGAAGCATGTCCACCGCCCCCGCCCACCGTCCCGCCGTGCCCGAGGGAGAGCGCGCCCAGCTGGTCGCCACGGGCATCCGCCTGATCCGCGGCACCCGGACCGTGCTCGACGGCCTCGACCTCACCGTCACGCCCACCACCCGCCTGGGGGTGGTGGGGGAGAACGGCCGCGGCAAGACCTCGTTGCTGGGCGTGCTCTCCGGCGCCCTCCACCCGGACGCCGGCACGGTGCGCCGCACCGGGACGCTCGCGGTGGTGGACCAGGAGCTGCCCGTGCCCGTCGAGGCCACCGTGGGCGATCTCCTCGACGTGGAGCTCGCCGCCGAGCACGCCGCGGTGGCGCACGTGCAGGACGCGGCCCGGGCCCTGGCCGCGGGAGCGCCCGGCGCCGACGAGGACTACGCCCGGGCCCTGACGACCGCCCAGGCACTCGACGCCTGGGACGCCGACCGCCGGGTGGACCTGGCCCTCCAGGCACTGGGCGCGGTCACCGACCGCTCCCGGGTGCTCAGCACCCTCTCCGTGGGCCAGCGCTACCGGGTGCGCCTGGCCTGCCTGCTGGGCACCGTCCACGACCTCCTCCTGCTCGACGAGCCCACCAACCACCTCGACGCCGCGGGGCTGGCGCACCTGGGGACGGCGCTGCGGGAGTTCCGCGGCGGAGTGGTCCTGGTCAGCCACGACCGGCGGCTGCTGGGCCAGGTGGTCGACACCGTCCTGGACCTCGACCCCAGCCGGGACGGCCGCCCGCGGTGGTACGGCGGCGGGATGGCGGGCTGGCGAGCCGGGCGGACCGCCGAGCGGTCGCGCTGGATCCACGACCACCAGGAGCAGCTGGCCGAGCACGCCCGCCTCGGCGACGACCTGGCCCGCGCCCGGTCCCGGCTGGTGGACGGATGGCGCCCGGAGAAGGGCACGGGCAAGCACACCCGGGCCACGCGCGCCCCCGGGATCGTGCGCTCGGTGCACCGCCGGCAGGAGGACCTGGAACGGCACCGGCTCGACGTCCCGGAACCGCCCCTGGCCCTGTCCGTGCCGGAGCTCCCGGCCCTGCCGGACGCCGAGCTGGTGCGGGCGGAGGGCGTCACGGTGACGGGGCGGCTGCCGCGGCCCGTGGACGTCGGGCTGGGGTCCGGGGACCGGCTGGCGGTCCGCGGGCCCAACGGGGTGGGCAAGTCCACCCTGCTGCAGGTCCTGGCCGGCGCGCTGGCCCCCGACACGGGCTCCCGCGACGCGGCCCCCGGGGTGCGGATCGGCCTGCTGGCGCAGGAGGGGTCGCGGCCCGGGAACCGGTGCGCGCAGGAGGTGTACGAGCAGGAGCTGGTCCGGCTCGTGCTGGCGGGCCGGCTGGACGAGTCCGAGGTGCTGCCGCTGTCCGAGCTGGGCCTGCTGGCCGCGCAGGACCGGCGGCGCCCGCTGGCGGAGCTCTCCGCGGGGCAGCGGCGCCGCCTGGACCTCGCCCTGGTGCTCGCCGCCCGGCCCCACGTGCTGCTGCTGGACGAGCCCACGAACCACCTGTCCATGGTCCTGGTGGACGAACTGACCGCGGCGCTCGCCGCGACGGCCGCGGCGGTGGTGCTGACCACCCACGACCGTCAGCTGCAGCGGGACACGAAGGGCTGGCCGCGGCTGGTGCTGTGACGGTCCCGGACCGGGCTCTGCTCAGTCGAGCCTGACCTCGCGCACCCCGTGCTCCAGCCCCAGTTCCACTGCCGCGACGGCGTCGTCGATGTTGTGCCCGGGGGGCAGCGTGGGCGGCGGCCCGGCCAGCGCGCGGTCGACGAGTCCCGTGTCCATGTGGGGCAGGCGCGCGTCCACCACGGCGATCCGGCGGCGCCGCAGCTCCCGCCGCAGCGAGCCGAGCCAAGAGGCCATCGCGGCCTTGCTCGCGGCGTAGGCGGCCATCCCGGCCACCGGCAGCTCCGCGACCACGCCGGTGAGGACCGCCACCGCGCCGCCGTCCGCGAGGTGCGGCAGCGCGGCGCGGAGCACGGCCATGGGACCGAGGGCATTGACCTCGAAGAGCTCCTCCACGACCGCCTCGTCCTCCTCGGCGGCGGGGCCGAAGGCGGCGACCCCCGTGGCGACCAGCACGGCGTCGAACCCGCCGAGCTCCTCGGCCGCCGTGCGCACCACCGCGACGGCCTGGTCGTGGTCCACCAGGTCCAGGGCGTGGGCGGCGCGGAGCCCGAGCCGTTCGCGCAGCCGCTCCGCGTCCGCGGCGGAGCGGCCGGTCACCACGATCTCGGTGGTGTGCTCGCCCAACCGTTCGCACAGTCGCTGCCCCAGGACGCCGGTCGCGCCCACCACGAGGATCCTCGCGCCGTTCAGGTCCATGGTCGATCTCCTGCCCTCTCGCGGGTCCCGGACCGGGGCCGTGACCCGAGCGTACCGAGCCGCGCGGACACCGCCCAGAGCCGGGGCTGCCGCCGGGCCGACCGGCCGGACCCGGAGATTTGCAGTTCGGCAACGATCGGCCCCCGAGGCCTCCGGACCGTTGCCGGTGGAGCGCTGACCTGCGTAGATTGCAGTCCTCGGGGCCGTGCCGGGCGACCGCCCGCGACGCACGGGTCCCACGAACGGGGGTCCGGAACATGTCTTCGACCACGTCACGAACGACCCGGGCGCTGAGCGCCGCGGCAGCGGCTCTCCTGCTCCTGGTCTCCTGCGGAACCCCGACCGGCGAAGGGCCGGCGGGGGAGGGCACAAGTCCGGCAGCCGGCGCGACGGCCACCGGGGCCGAGTCCCCGTCGAGCCCGCCCCCCGCCTCGGAGGAGCCGACGGAGGAGCCGACGGAGGAACCGACAGGGGAGCCGACGGGGAGTCCGACCGCAACCGGGGAGCCGACCGCCGCCCCGACGGAGTCGGGGGCTCCCACGGGGAGGCCGACGGCATCGGAGGCCCCGACCGGGGTGCCGTCGGGGAGTCCGTCCGCGACCCCGACGACCTCCCCGACGGCCGCTCCCGTGGAGCTCGTCACGTACTCGGGCACCGCCGCCGACGCGGCGTTCGCCTTCGAGCTGCCCGCCACGTGGTCGGTGGACGGGGAGTTCTCCGACGTCGGCGGCACGGTGACGGTGCTCGGCCCGGACGGCGCCCCCCTCGGCGACCTGTCGGTCCTCATCGCGTGGGGCGCCGAGTGCGGCCCCGACTGCTCGATGCCGCCGGTGGTCCACCTCGGGGACGTCCCGGGCGGTGTGCCGCTGTCCAGCAGCGGGGAGTTCGTGGTGCGCTCCGTGGCCATGGACCTGAGCGCCGCGCCCGAACTGCGCAACGCGTACGGCTGGTCGGACGCCGTGCGGCTCGTGACGTCGCTGACCGATGCGGACGACCCTCCGCCCACCGCGATGCTGCCGCACGTCATGTACGGCCTGGGTCAGGTCGAGGCCGGCGTGGTCGCCCCCAACGGCATCACCTACCGGACGGTCATCTTCAGCTCGATCCACGACTTCCCCACGCTCGAGGCCGCCCGGGAGTACGCCGCGTCGGAAGAGCATCGGCAGATCGAGGCGATGATCGCCTCGTTCCGCGCCTAGCGTCCAGCAGGTGCCCGCCAGGGGCGCGCGAGCGGCGGCGGGCCACCGGGGCGCTGCGCGAGCACCTGGTTGACGCCCTGCCGGCCCGACTCGAACGTCCAGACGGCGGCGGCCATGTAGAGCCGCCACGCGCGGGCCCGCCCCTCCCCGACGAGCTGGACGGCCTCCGCCCAGTGCTCCTCGAGGCGCTGCGCCCAGGCCCGCAGCGTCAGCGCGTAGTGGGGGCGCAGAGCCTCGACGTCGAGGACCTCCAGGCCGTTCGTCTCCAGCACGCCGATCATCCGGGTGAGGCTGAGCACCTGGGAGTCGGGGAAGACGTAGCGGTCCATGAACGTGTCGGAATCGTCCCGGGGCCCGCCGGTCCCCCGGAGGTCCCCGGTGTGCCGGGCGATCGCATGGTTGAGCAGGCGGGCGCCGGGGCGCAGCAGCCCGTGCAGGTGCGCGGCGTAGCCGTCGATCTGGTCGTCGCCGACGTGCTCGGACATGCCGATCGAGGAGATGGCGTCGAAGGGCCCGTCGTCGACGTCCCGGTAGTCCTGGACCCGGATCTCGATCCGGTCGGCCAGCCCGGCCGCGAGCACGCGCTCGCGGCCCAGGGCGGCCTGCTCGGGGGAGAGGGTGACCCCGAGGACGTCGGCCCCGTAGCGCTGAGCGGCGTGCAGGGCGAAGCTGCCCCAGCCGCAGCCCACGTCCAGCACCCGCATGCCGGGCCGCAGGCCCAGCTTGCGGCAGACCAGGTCGTGCTTGGCCTCCTGCGCCGCCTCCAGGCCGGCGGGCGGGTCGTCCCAGACGGCGCAGGAGTAGACCAGGGAGGGGCCGAGGACCAGGGCGTAGAAGTCGTTGCCGACGTCGTAGTGGTGCGAGACGGCCGCGGCGTCGCGGTCCTTGGAGTGCCGCCCTCCGGCACCGCGCAGGTCCACCTCCTCCGGGGGCGGGGCCGGCTCAGGCCCCAGGGCGCCCAGCGCGGCGGTGCTCCGGAGCAGGCTCCACCGTTCGCGCGCCGTCAGGGGAACGGGCTCGGTGAGTCTCCCGGTGGAGGTCAGGGCGGCGACGGCGGCGAAGACGTCGCCCGGGAGCTCGAGCTCGCCCGCCACGTAGGCGCGGCCCAGACCGAGCTGCCCGGGCGACCAGAGGATCCGGCGCAGTGCCCTGCGCGAGCGGATCTCGACGACCGGTGCACCGGGCGGCCCGGCCTCCGAGCCGTCCCAGGCGCGCAACCGGACCGGGATCCGGTCCGTGCCCAGCAGGATGCCCAGCATCCCGGCCAGTCGCGGGGCCGCCCCTGGCGTTCTCACCATGTCGATCACTCCTTCCCCGGCGCCGGGAGCCGCCACGGTCCCGCTCCGCCCGTGGGACGGACCTCGGTGGGTCCGGGGCGACGGCGGTCGTGGGCGCTGGTTCTCACCTGACGTCACGCATCCGCGGTGCGGAACCTCCTGCTAGGAGTCGGCGAAGGGGACGTACCCCATGCGCCTGCTCACGCGCAGACCGGCTTCCTTGAGGTCCTCGACGACGTCGGCCATCT
>NZ_JAVHZE010000094.1:0-564 GCF_040981185.1 Kocuria sabuli | reverse complement strand
GTCCGAAATCCTCCTGAGCAGGGGATTGATCTCTGGTATCCCTCCGCCCGAATAGCTTATCAGTGCAAGTGTGTGGAATCCGGTAAGGCTGGTGATTTCAATGTTACAAAAGCTATTGAGTCAGTCATATCAGCCAAAGCGGCCCGGCATGTGCTGGGCTGGGAAAAGTATGTTTTGTGCGTCAACGTCCCTGTTACCGGGGGGGCGGAAAAGAGGCTGAAAGAGGTCCTGCCTGACATTGATGTCATGAGCGAATCGGTATGGTTGTCTCTGTGTGAAAAGCATCCCCTTGACGTTGAACGTAATTTCAGAAAGCTTCTCGATGTTCCTCAAAACAGATTTGTTTCAGCCATTAGTAATACCTTTTCAGTACGCTATACCGAAGAGCTCCGGCAACAACTGGAAGATTCACCTTTTGATATTTTTTTGTATTCCAGTCGACAGGATTCCGTGTTTCGGATCCCTGTGGCGGGGAGCTTTACTGCGGGAGATGTAATCAACATTCTGCGGAATTTTTTCCGCCTTCCGAAACCAGCGACATTTTCAGACGAAAACATTCAGGTA
>NZ_JAVHZE010000093.1:0-564 GCF_040981185.1 Kocuria sabuli | reverse complement strand
ACTCCAGCCCGGACGTGAGAATAAGATCCGTCTGTTTCGCGCCGATGCGCCGCTTCCTGCCGATCGCGAAACGCTTTTCACGCTAAGCATTGCCTCCATTCCGGCCAGCCAGCGTCACAGCGATAACGTTCAGATGGCGGTACGTTCCAGCATGAAGTTTATCTATCGCCCGGAGGGGATTCAGGGCGAACCGGCGCTGGCCTATCGTCAGCTACGCTGGCAGCTGACCGCCGACGGGCTGACGGTTGAAAACCCGTCGCCTTATTACGTTACGCTGTATCAGCTTTCCGTTAACGGAACGCGGGTGGATAACGCCGGCGTTGTCGCCCCTCTGAGCCAGCGACGAACGGACTGGTGTAAAGGGACTGTCAGGTGCCAGCTCACCTGGCAGTCGCTGAGCGACGAGGGGCGGATATTGCCCTCGATCGCCCGCACGGTGAAATAATTGCTCGCGGGGGTATCCTGGCAGCGGACCGACACTAGCGGTGAAACTCCGCTACCGTCATGGTAAAGCGCAGCACTTTTTCTCCCTCATTGGCATAGCCGTGCGCCGCTTCCGTTTTC
>NZ_JAVHZE010000050.1:0-1115 GCF_040981185.1 Kocuria sabuli | reverse complement strand
ATGGTTTACGCATGATTCCTCCGAGCCGCTAGACGCAGCCATTGCTTATCGACCAGACGGGCGGTGCAGTCCTTCAGGGTCGGGATGTCGGACGGCTTAACCGCTGGCTTGCGCTGACGGCGAGTCGGAACGCGGAAGATTTCGTTTGTGATGACGCGTGCGAGAGGATTACCCATGGGAAGTCCTCCACTCTTGCGCCCAGGCGATGCGCTTACTGGATGCTTCGGAGAACCTCACACCGCGGTCGGTGCCGAACCAGTAAATCGCCTCGATCACGTCGACCATGTAGCGCTTGCTGGATTTGGATGTGCGGACGCCGAAATAAACGCGGCCGCCGTTGATGCCCGGCGCGGATTTCTGCTCGCTCTCCGGGTCCTGTATCTGGCTAACCAGAACAGTGATCAAGTCCTTCCATTCCTTCGGTTCAAGCCTTTCTCCGTGCCAGACGACTTGGACAGAGAGATCTTTCAGAAGCGGCCACATCAGACGGTTCTGTTTGTCTGTGCGTGTCTCTTCCCTGATCTCGACAACCATCGGCGCGCGAGGATTTACCGGAAGATTTCGAATGTATTCAATGAGGTTGTGTTTAACAGTGTCGTTAACGATGCAAAAGTTCTGCTTCATGCGCCACCTCCGAGAGGTAACGCAGAATGCAGAAAATCGCAGGTGCATTTCTGCATCTGTGGCAAGGTGAGGAGTTCAGATTGTGGTCGCATTTAAGTCCCCTTAAATGCGCAGAAGTCACCGGAGTTGTTCAGGCTCCGATGACATGATTATGGCTGGATGATTTTACAAAATCAAATGGGTGAAGCTTTCTTTTTTAACTTCAATGTTGGCGCTTTCTCCTTCGATTTATTCTCACTTTCAAATGCGTCTTTTGCATTGTTGCATCCGCATTGATGGCAAACATAGTCGCCACTCCACCCTCTGCGAGTAACCTCTTTTCCGATAGCGGTTGAACCACATTCAGGACAGACCATAACACCCTCCGGTTTGAATTTAACTGCACTATGATGGTACCAATTCAAATCCGGAGGGAAAGCCAATTTACAAAATAATCGTTTTATTTCAATAGCATAATATTGTTTAAAGGAATTTCTCACACACGACGTGAT
>NZ_JAVHZE010000092.1:0-571 GCF_040981185.1 Kocuria sabuli | reverse complement strand
CCTACCAACCTTAAATCCATAGTCAGCTTAATGCTGACAATGGCGGCCTAGTCCATTCGCTTATTGGGATTTTCCTATGAGTATATTACCTATCCTTCAGTTTCCCGACCCTCGATTACGTACCGAAGCAAAGACGGTTCTATGTATAGATGAGCAGGTTCATTTTCTTGCTCAAAATATGTTAGCAACAATGTATGATGCAAACGGGATTGGTCTTGCTGCTACCCAAGTAAATACCCATGAGCGCGTCGTCGTGATTGACGTGTCTGAGACGCGCGATCAGCCAATGGTAATCATCAATCCTGAAATAGTTTGGGCTAGCGACAATATTTCTAAAGGAACAGAAGGCTGTCTTTCGTTGCCGGGTATTTACTGCGATATTGAGCGTTCAGAGGTAGTGAAGATCAAATACATGGATAAATATGGGAAAACCCAGGAAATTCACGCGGATGGACTTCTTGCTATCTGTATCCAGCATGAAATGGATCATCTAACAGGAAAACTCATTATTGACTACCTCTCTCCCTTAAAGAAAGAACGAGTTCAAAGAAAATTATCGAAACAGAGAAAC
>NZ_JAVHZE010000091.1:0-572 GCF_040981185.1 Kocuria sabuli | reverse complement strand
ATTCAGGAGGCGGAACATAACCTGCTGAGCGCCAACGCCAACATCGGCGCGGCGCGCGCCAACTTCTTCCCGACCATCTCGCTCACCGCCAGCGCGGGCGTCGGCAGCGATTCGCTGTCGTCCCTGTTCAGCCACGGGATGAAGGTCTGGTCGTTTGCACCTTCCATCACCCTGCCGCTGTTCAGCGGCGGCAACAATATGGCGCAGCTGCGCTATGCGGAAGCCGAGAAAAAAGGGTTAATTGCGACCTATGAGAAAACCATCCAGAGCGCGTTCAAGGACGTGGCCGACGCGCTGGCCCGGCGCGAAACGTTGAGTGAACAGCTTGATGCCCAGCGTGAATACGTGGCGGCGGAGCAAAAAACGCTGGATGTGGCGACGCGCAGTTACAAGGCTGGCACGGGCGATTATCTGACGGTGCTCACCGCGCAGCGGTCGCTGTGGTCGGCGCAGGAATCACTGATTGCCTTGCAGCAAACCGACCTGGAAAACCGCATCACGCTGTGGCAGTCGCTGGGCGGCGGGATTCAGTAACATCACTGCCGGGCGGCGCAACGTTGCCCGGCCATCAG
>NZ_JAVHZE010000049.1:0-1152 GCF_040981185.1 Kocuria sabuli | reverse complement strand
GGCGCCGGCGGTGGGGATGGTGTCGCCGACTTTTTCGGTGATCCAGTCGTGGAAGGCCCCGATGTGGTGCTCGGAGGGGACCAGGACGCCGCCGTTGGCGTAGACCTTGGAGCCCATGGCGGGCTGGCAGCGTTCGCAGGCGTCGAAGTCCTGCTGGTTGACCCGGTGGAAGAGCTCCACCGAGGCCGAGACGTCCTTGCCGGACTCCACCACCGAGGGCAGGTAGAGCCAGTCGCACTCCACGATGGTGCGGTCGGCGGCCATGGGGAACATGCGGTGGATGATCACGTGGTCGGGCACGAGGTTGACGAACACGGTGGGCTTGACGGTGATCGCGTAGTAGCGGCGGTCGTGCTCCTCGTCCACCCCGGGCAGCTTGTCCAGTCCTTCGGAGCCGTCGACGGTGAAGCCCTGGACGTTGTCGCCGAACTCCGCGCCGTGGCCGACGAAGTACTGGGCGGCCAGTCCGTCGGCGAACTCGGGCAGCACCTCGGTGAGCTCGGGGTGGATGGTGGCGCAGTGGTAGCACTCCATGAAGTTCTCGATGATGAGCTTCCAGTTGGCCTTCACGTCGTAGGTGATCCGCCGGCCCAGGGAGAGGTTGGCCACGTCGTAGCCCTCGATGGCCTGGGTGTCGCCGAGGCGTTCCTCGATGTCGCCCATGACGTCCTCCTCGAAGGAGGGGGGGTTCTCGGCCAGGCAGACCCAGACGTAGCCGAGGTACTCCCGCACGGCCACGGTGGCCAGGCCGTATTCCTGGCGGTCGATGTCGGGCATCTTGGTGAGGTTGGGGGCGGCGATGAGCTTGCCGTCGAAGTCATAGGTCCAGGCGTGGTAGGGGCACTGGAAGGAGCGGGCGGCCTCGCCGGTCTCCTCCATGCACAGCTTCACCCCGCGGTGGCGGCAGATGTTGTAGAACGCGCGGATGCCGTGCTTGCGGTTGCGGGTGATGATGATCGACTCCCGCCCGATCTGCACGGTGCGGAAGGCTCCGGGCTTGTCGAGGTCGCCCGCGCGCACGGCGCAGAACCACATCTGCTCGAAGATGCGTTCCTGCTCGGCGGCGAACACGGCCTCGTCCACGTAGGTGGAACCGGGCAGGGTGGAGATCAGACTCTCCGAGACAACATTGGTCGACAACTCGAACTCCTT
>NZ_JAVHZE010000090.1:0-575 GCF_040981185.1 Kocuria sabuli | reverse complement strand
CGAGGTGTTCGTTAACCGTAAGGTGGTGCGCCATCGTGGCGATCCGGTTCTGGCCTGGGCGATTGGAAACGTGGTGATGGAGTCCGACGCTAACGCCAACATTAAGCCCAACAAAAAGAAATCCTCAAACAAGATAGACCCGGCGGTATCTGCGCTGATGGCGTTCGGCACCTTCCAGGCCGAGCATGAGGATTTTGCTTTCGATATGAGCGACAACCACAAACAACGGTTGGCGACATTTAACGGTATCTGACAGGGGGTAATATGCAACAGGTATTAACTACTATGAAAACCACGATAAAACTCAGCGGCTCAATGGCTCAGCGATTTGGCAGGACACATCGCCGCGCGTTAACGTCTGCCAATGAAGTATTCAGGGCGCTATCTAACACCATTGATGGCTTTGATGCTTACCTGCGTGAGGCTCGGGCAAAGGGGCTGGATTTTGTTATTTTCCGGGATCGCCGCAATATCGGACACGAAGAGTTTGAACTCCTGGGGCCGGGTGATGAGCTGAGAATTATTCCGGTAATACGAGGAAGTAAGCGGGCAGGTCTGTTCCAGGCTGTTCTCGG
>NZ_JAVHZE010000089.1:0-577 GCF_040981185.1 Kocuria sabuli | reverse complement strand
TGCGCCAGCTTTTAACGCACCGTTAAGCACCTTCACGACGTCTGGCTCATTCCAGCCGATAACCCCGCGATCAATCAGATTTAACACCGCTGCGGCTTGCTCAGACGGTGTAGGGGTCATAACTGGATCGTCACCGCCGGTGAGCTTTCCACAGTTATTGACAGGACTCCGAGGCGCGGCGAAGCCGCTTTTTAAGGTCAAAGGCTCAACGGCCAAAACCTTTGGAACGATGCGCCATTCGGCTGTACGGGTTACACGCACACGGTCAGCCCCAAGGTGAGGAGCGTAAATACCGACCACCCTCTCGATATTTTCCTCGTATTCGTTGACCTCATCCGTCACCTTACGGGCGACCCTGACGGCCTGAGCATCACGCTTAATGTTTGCTCCTCCCTGCGCGATGATATACAGGTCAAATTCACCTTCATCAGCAGCAGCCCGGACAGCCTCGACACGGTCGTCAAACTCACTGGCGATACTCACGCCTCGCGGCAGCTTGCGCAGTTCGCGGTAAGCGCCCATCGTAGGGAGACCAATCGGTTTAAACTGCGGGATGCGCCATGTAGACGCCCATGCG
>NZ_JAVHZE010000088.1:0-579 GCF_040981185.1 Kocuria sabuli | reverse complement strand
TGCTTCACCTGGGCGAGCTGTTTATCGAAGGCAGCGATGCGCTCTGCGGCCTGTGTTTCCTGCCCGGTGATCGTCCCCAGCTGGGTCAGCAGTTCCTGCCAGCTTTTGTCGTCGTAGTTAATGATAAGCGTCGGGGCGATGGCGGAAAGCTGATCGTAGAGCGCCAGCGCGGAATCCCCGCCGGTGGCGCTGATCAAAATCAGGTCCGGCATCTGGGCCGCGACCGCTTCGGCGCTCGGCTCGCCGATGTACAGCCGGGCAACCTTACGCTGTTTCGCGATATCGCCCCACTGACGTAAAAAGCCCTGTGCATCCGCCACGCGGTTGTTTGGCGTGGTGGCTCCGCTGGCAATAACCGGGGCGTCAATGGCCAGCAGGGAGCCGGTTAGGGTCACGCTGGTGGAGACAATGCGCGTCGGTTTGCTCTCAAGCGTATGTACGCCGCGGCTGTCTGTGACCTGACGCGGCCAGTCGGCGGCCGTCGCTGAGGTTAGTCCTAAAACAAAAAGTCCTGTTAAAAGAAAGGCATTACGGCAAACGGCAGGGAGTTTCACAGAGCGGCATCCTGTTTTTGTTGAA
>NZ_JAVHZE010000087.1:0-580 GCF_040981185.1 Kocuria sabuli | reverse complement strand
AAGGTGAAGCTACTGCCTTTAAGCTCGATGGGCGTATTTGACATCCTGGCCTTACTCAATTTGCTATTAACCGCAACACATCGCCGCGATATTCCGAAGAGTATCAGGCATGTTATAGTCAGGAGTATATTGAGGCAAGCAACCACCCGTTAATTCAGAGTAAAAACATGTTTTGTGTGATCTACAGAAGTACCAGCCGCGACCAGACCTACCTTTATGTCGAAAAGAAAGACGATTTTTCCCGCGTGCCTGAAGAATTAATGAAAAGCTTTGGCCGACCGCAGCTGGCGATGCTGCTGCCGCTGGACGGCCGTAAGAAGCTGGTGAACGCCGATCTGGAGAAAGTCAAAAAGGCGTTAACCGAGCAGGGCTATTATTTACAGCTTCCGCCGCCACCGGAGAATTTATTAAAACAGCATCTTGAGGTGAGCGGAAAGAAATAAGCCCGGGTCCTTCCGGGAACAACTCATCAACCGATTAGGGGTCGACCATGTATCAACATCATAACTGGCAAGGTGCATTACTGGATTATCCCGTCAGCAAAGTGGTCTGCGTGGGCAGCAACTATGCAAAACATATT
>NZ_JAVHZE010000086.1:0-580 GCF_040981185.1 Kocuria sabuli | reverse complement strand
GTCTTGCTGTTTTTATAGAAATTGAAAAGGCTCTGAAGTACTAAAATATGTTCACTGTAGAAGTTAAGTTCACTGGTTACAACCTTGAAATGTTCAATGTTATAACCTTCTTTTAATCCAAGACATGCAATATTGAAAGGAGTTAAAGGAGACCAGCCATTAGTTAGTAATGCTGGGAAATCCAAATGTAACCTAATTGATTTTACATTAAATATATCTTTATTTTTTCGCCCGACTGCAGTGACATTTTTCAATATTCGATTTGTAGACCGTATTGGATCAATCTCAATTGAGAGAACACCACTACAGTGCGGGCAGCAAAAGCCGAACACTTGTGGTGTGTTTTTGTTTGATAACCCTATGCTGCAATTAAAAACATCCTTGCAAAAATCACATTCTAACTGACCTAAATCCCAATTCATAAATTTTATCCTAATGAAAAAATGGCAATTGATGTATTTCTAATGGTCATATACAAACATGTTAAAACAATTATTATAAGCTATAGTTGAGGGGAAAGTAATGCATAAATTATACCTACTGGGTTGTTCTTTATTATGTGAGTAATTTTTGGCTTAGG
>NZ_JAVHZE010000008.1:0-162205 GCF_040981185.1 Kocuria sabuli | reverse complement strand
GCATAGCTCACAGCAGACATGGTTCAGGCCTCTTTCCCGGCAGGCACGTGCCGGACGATCCGAAGGAGAAGAGCACCCCCCGCAGGTGACGGGGGCCACAGTGATCCTAATCACTGCGGCCCCCGTGGGCATCGACACGCCCGCACGCCGCCACGGTGCTGCTCCGCAGCGACGTCGCCCCGTCACGCCAGTGCGTGCCTGCGCAGCTCGGCCAGCCGGGCGAGCACTCCGGCCAGCTCGGCGGGGGAGGCGACCCGGTGCGCCGCGGCCGTCTGCCCGGTGCCGACCTTGATGCCCAGGTCGCCGGGGCCGAGCTCCCGCACGGCGTTCTCGTCCGTGACGTCGTCGCCGGCGAAGAGCGTGACGTCGGCCCCGGTGGCCTGCATGAAGGCCGTGATCCCCTCGCCCTTCGTGGCCGTGTGCACCGAGGACTCGACCACGTGCTGCCCGGGGGTGATCTTCAGGCCCTCGAGCCGCTCGAAGGCCTCCAGCATCTCCTGCTCGGCGCGTGCGGACAGCGACTGGTCCACCATCGTGCGGGTGTGGAACGCCGCGCCCGTGGGCTTCAGCTCGAGCTTGGACCCCGGGTACCGGGCCACCTGCGCCTCGACGAGCGCGGTGGCCCGGTCCAGCAGCTCCTGCTGCGCCGGCGAGAGCCGCAGCTCGGAGTCCGCCGCGGCGTCCCCGAGGGCGTCGAGGAGCAGCTCGGCCCCGTGCGAGCCGGAGAGCAGCATCCGGCCCTCCGGGTCCACCACGGAGCGCAGGAACCGCATGGGCCGTCCCGAGATGACCGCCACGTAGGTGCGGTCCGTCGCCAGCAGCTCCTCGAGCGCGGCCTGTGCCTCCGGCAGCGCCCGGCTGTCGCCGGGGTCGTCGGTGAAGGGGGCCAGCGTGCCGTCGAAGTCCAGGGCGACCAGCAGGGTCCCGGCGCCCGCGGCCCGGCCGAGGGCCTCCTCGAGCGCCGCCCGGGTGTCGGGGGTGTCCGTCACAGCTCCTCCTCGGTGGTGCCGCCGGAGCGGGTGCCGGCGAGGTCCCGGAGGAACGTCTCCGACCAGTCGGTGACGTCGTTGCCCAGCACCTGGCGCCGCATGGCCCGCATCCGCTTCTTCGCCTCGGCCGCGGGCATGTCCTTGGCCCGCAGCATCGCGTCCTTGAGCCCGTCGATGTCGTGCGGATTGATCAGGAGCGCCTGCTTGAGCTGCTCGGCGGCACCGGTGAACTCGGAGAGCACCAGCGTCCCGGACCCGTCGGTCTTCGCCGCGACGTACTCCTTGGCCACGAGGTTCATCCCGTCCCGCAGGGAGGTCACCAGCATCACGTCGGTGGCGAGGTACAGGGCCACCATCTCCTCGAACGGATAGCCGTGGTGGAGGTAGCGGATCGCGGTGTGGGAGATGGTGTCGTGCTGGCCGTTGAGGTGTCCCACGAGGCCCTCCACGTCCTCGCGCAGCTGGACGTAGGACTCCACCCGCTCTCGCGAGGGGTTGGCCACCTGGACCAGCACCGACGGGCCGACCGTCAGCTTCCCGTCCTCCAGCAGCTCCCCGTAGGCCTTGATGCGGTGCAGGATGCCCTTGGTGTAGTCGAGCCGGTCGACCCCGAGGAACACGGTCTCCGGGTCACCGAGCTCCTGCCGGATCTCCTGGGCGCGCTCCTTGATCTCCGGGCGCGAGGCCAGCTCCTGGATCGCCTCGGCGTCGATCGAGATGGGGTAGGAGTGCGCGCGCACGGTCCACGCGCTGTCGTCCGCGCCGAACCGGGCCCGGCCCTGCCGGAAGGGCACGTCCAGGAACCGGCGCACGCAGCGCTGGAAGTTCTGGGCGTCGCCCGGGCGCTGGAAGCCGATGAGATCGGCGCCGGAGAGACCCTCCAGGACCGCGCGCCGCCAGGGCAGCTGCGCGAAGATCTCGAGCGGGGGGAAGGGGATGTGGTTGAAGAACCCGATGGTCAGGTCCGGGCGCAGGTCCCGCAGGAGCTTGGGGACCAGCTGCAGCTGGTAGTCCTGCACCCACACGGTCGCGTTCTCGGCGGCGACCTCGGCGGTCCGCTCCGCGAAGCGGCGGTTGACCCGCCGGTAGGAGTTCCACCAGGTGCGGTGGAACTCCGGGGGCGCGATGACGTCGTGGTACAGCGGCCACAGGGCGGCGTTGGAGAACCCCTCGTAGTAGTCCTCCACCTCCTGGGCCGAGAGCGGGACGGGCGCGAGGTGGAAGACGTCGTGGTCGAAGCGCTCGAGGATCTCGTCCGCGGCGCCGTGCCAGCCCACCCAGGCCCCGGCGTTGCGGGCCATCACCGGGGACAGCGCCGCCACGAGGCCGCCGGGGGAGCGGCGCCACGAGGACTCGCCGTGCTCGACGACGCGCTCGACCGGCAGCCGGTTGGAGACCACGACGAAGTCGTAGCCGGCCTCCTGCGCCATGTCCGTCCGGGGCTCCGGCACCTGCTCCAGGTCGGCCGAGGAAGCGGTGGGATTCTGCTCTGCACTCACGAAAGGGTCCTTCCGGTGGGTCGTCGTCGTCCTACGCCCCAGTCTATTCGTCAGTGTGCTCACGTTTCCGCCTGGGGATTGCCTGAGTCGGCGGGCCGCGAGGGGGTCCGATAATCTGGGCGACGACACGTCCGCATCCGCCCCCGAGGATCTTTCGAAGAGGACCCATGGCATCCAGCAGCAGCACGAGCCCCGACTCCAGCACCCGCGACGCCGCCCGCGAGCGGGCCCGGCAGGTCGCGGACCAGCACGCACGCCAGGACAAGCGCCGCCGCCGGCTGCTGCAGTTCGGCATCCTCGCCCTGGTCCTGGTGATCCTCGCGGTCATCGGCGTGGTCGTGGCGCAGAACCGTGCCCAGCAGATCCCCGAGGCAGGCCCCGTCCCCGCCAGCGCCAACCAGTGGGGCGGCACCGTCCTGACCGCGGACGGCATCCGCACGGGTGAGTCCGAGGTGGAGCAGCGCGATCTCGCCGAGGTCCCCGAGGCGCCCGAGACCCCGGACGAGAGCGCGGTCCCGCCGGGCGTCGAGGCCTCCGCGGAGGACGAGCCCGTGCAGGTCGTCATCTTCCAGGACTTCGAGTGCGTGCACTGCGCCGACTTCGAGACCGAGAACGGCGAGGCCCTCGAGGAGGCCGTGACCTCCGGGGACATCACCCTGGAGTACCGCAACCTCAACTTCCTCGACCGTGCGACGCCCACCATGTACTCCTCCCGCGCGGCGGCCGCGGCCTACGAGGTGGGCAACCAGGTCTCCACCGAGCAGTACCTCGCCTTCGTCGAGGAGGTGTTCTCGCACCAGGGCTCCGGCGGGCTCGACGACGAGCAGCTCGTGCAGATCGCGGACACCCATGGTGCGGACATCGCGACCGCGCTGGAGGAGAACACCTGGCGGCCCATGGTCAACGTGGTCTCGCAGGAGTCCCTGGCCAACGGCGTCTCCGGGACCCCGACGGTCTTCATCGACGGTGAGCGGCTCGGCAACGAGACCTTCCAGGACGCCCTCGACGAGGCCGTGGCGGCCAAGGACTAGGACCTGCCCGGCTCCGCCCGCACCGGCGGCGCCGCAACCCCACGGAGGGTCTGCGGCGCCGCCGGTGCGTGTGGACCCCGGGATTTCGGGGACCCCGGACGGGTCCGATATCCTGGGGAACCGGTCGCCCGGCCCGCGCACGCGCGGGGCCCCGGTGGCCGCACGCCTCCTTAGCTCAGCTGGCCAGAGCACCTGTCTTGTAAACAGGGGGTCACCGGTTCGAATCCGGTAGGGGGCTCCACAGCACGCGGTCGTCCCCGGGGCGACCGGTCATGAGGCGGGACGAGGTCCCGGTGCGGACCGCCCCGCGGGCAGTGACCGAGCGCCTCCACCGCCCGGCCCCGGCGCACGGACCCCTCGCGGCGCACCCGGGCCGGGTCACGCGGCCCGGGGCGGCGGGGGGAAGGGCGCCGCGCCAGGGCGCCGGCGGCGCCCTTCCAGGGTCCGGCGGCGGGCCGCTCCGGCGAGTCGCCGCCGGGTTCGCGTCCCCGCGCGGCGTCCGCGGCGACACTGGGTCCGACCGGCCCCCACCGACCCCCCTCGGAGCGCCCCTGTGAGATCCGTCGTCCGACGCCGCACGAGCCTGCCCACCGCTGCCGCCGCGATGCTGGTGCTGCTCGCGCTCGTCCTCCTCCCGTCCGGCCCCGCGCGGGCGGCCGAGACCCCAGCATCCGGTGCGCCGTACCTGGGCGCGCTGCTGGACTGGGGCGCCGACTCCGCCGCCGGGCACGCCGACCGCCTCGGCGCGCCGGCTGCGATCTACGGACGGACCGTGCCGCTGCCGATGGACGACCGGGAGCAGGGCCACCTGCGGGGCTACCTGTCCCAGACCTCCGAGCAGGGTGCGCACGCCCTGCTCACGATCCGCCCCGGGATCGCGCTGGACCGGGTGGACGAGGCGCGGGCCTCGGTCCTGGCCGGGCAGCTGGCCGACGCCCTCGAGGGCTTCGAGGGCACGGTGTTCGTCCGGTTCGCCCCGCAGATGAACGCCTCGTGGGTGCCCTGGGGGCAGCAGCCGGAGGCCTACACCGAGGCGTTCCGGGCCGTGGCCGACGCGCTGGGCGCCGAGCTCGAGGACCCGGTGATGGTGTGGTCGCCCACGGCCGGCACCGACTACCCGTTCCGCGCCCCCACGTCCGTCGCCCCGGAGGGGGTGGACCTCGCGGCACTGGACACCGACGGCAGCGGGGTCTGGGACGGGGACGACGACGCCTACAGCCCCTACTACCCGGGCGACGACGTCGTGGACTGGGTGGGTCTGTCCGCCTACCACGACGAGACCGGCAGCGGGGAGGCCCGCAACACCGTTCCCGGCCCGGACGCGTTCGGCACGCTGCTGGGCGCGCCGGGCGGGTCCGGCGCCGCGGCCGACGGCTTCTACGCCACGTACGCCGCCGGCCACGACAGACCGCTGATGGTGGAGACGGGCTCCTTCCACAGCCCCGGGGCGGACGGGCCGTCGGCCCTCGACGTCAAGGCCCCCTGGTGGGACCAGGTGCTCGCGGCGGCCTCCTCCGGGGACTACGACCGCATCGGCGCGGTCGTGTGGAACGAGACGACCGAGGAACGCTCGGACGGGGCGGTCGCGGTCGACTGGCGGTCCACCGCGGAGCCCGGGCTCGCCACGGCCTTCCGGGACCGGGTGGAGGCCTCGTCCCTGGTGACCGGCCCGGTCACCGAGCGGTCCGCCCTGCCAGGTGCGTCGTCCTCCGCCTCCGGGGCCGTCGTGCAGGGGACCGCGGCGTGGGTCCTGGCCGCGGCCGTCCTCGGGGCGGGGCTGCTCCTGTGCCTGCTGCCCGGCCTGCAGCGCGCGCGGTCGTGGGGCTACGCGGAGTCCGCGTCCCGGGACAGCCGCATCGACATGCTGCGGGGGGTCGCGATCGTGTTCGTCGTCGTCAACCACGTGGGCCTCACCTCGCTGTTCCAGCTGCTGACCCAGGAGACCGTGGGCGTCGTCTCCGGCGCCGAGCTGTTCGTCCTGCTCTCCGGGGCTGTGCTGGGCATGGTCTACGGGCCGCGGGTGACCGGCGATCTCGGGGCCGTCGTGGACCGCACCACCGCGCGGGCGTGGAAGCTCTACGTGACCGCGCTGGTCGTCGTGCTGCTCGTCTACGCCCTGAGCCGGTTGCCCTTCCTCGACTCGGGCGCCGTCACCACCTTCACGGACCAGGGCACCGGCGCGGCGGGGGCGGGCGCCGCGGGGAGCACGTACGACCTCTACGCGGGCATGGAGGGGCTCTTCGAGTTCCCCGTCCCGGCCCACCTGGTCCCCGCCCTGCTGCTGCTGCAGGTGGGCCCGTGGCAGTTCAACATCATGGGGCTGTACGTGGTCCTGCTCCTGGTGAGCCCCCTGGTGCTTGCCGCTCTCGCCCGCGGCTGGGCCTGGCTCGTCCTGGCGGTCAGCGCCGCCCTCTACGCCGCGGGCGCGCTCCTGCGGATCCGGCTGCTGCCCTCGCAGTTCGAGGACTCGTTCCCCCTGCTCGTGTGGCAGGTGCTGTTCGTGCTCGGCCTGGTCGCGGGGTTCTACCGGCAGCAGGTCGTGGCGTGGTTCTCCGACCGGCGCCGCCGGCCGGTGCTCGTCGCCTGCCTGCTGCTCGCGGTCGCCTTCGCGCTGTTCTCCTGGTCCAGTCCCTATGCCAGCAGCGCCTACGACGTCCGGCTGGCCCTGCTGCCGGACGCCGCCTTCCACACCGTCTACGACGCCTTCTTCGGCCGGACGTACCTGGGGATCGGCCGGCTGCTGAACGTGCTCCTGGTCGTCGTCGCCGGCTACGCCCTGCTCAGCGCCTACTGGGCGGTGTTCCGGCGCGCCCTGGGCTGGTTCCTCATCCCCCTGGGCCGGGCCACCCTGTACGTCTTCATCATGCACGTCTTCCTGATCCTGGCCGTGGCCAACGTCCCGGTGCTCCAGCAGGGCGACGTGCTGGTCAACACCCTCGCCTACGTCGGTGTCCTGGGCCTGCTGTGGGTCATGGTCCGGACCCGGTTCCTGTTCGGGATCGTCCCCCGCTGAGGGCCGTCCGCGGGAATCCCGGGCGGTCCGCGACGGTGCCCGCCGGGGGTCCGGAGCACGGCCCGCGCCACACCACGTCATGCGGATCACTATTGCAAATCGCGGTGTAGCGTGACCCCCAACGACCGGCCCGGTCGGGTCCCTCCCCTGGACCGTGACGAGGAGTCACCGATGACAGTCCTGTTTTCCCCGTCGTACGGCCGGCGCCTCGGGCCCGTCTGCGCGGCCCTGCTCGCCCTCGCCATCACCGGGTGCACGGAGGGTCCGGACGCCGGTGGACCGGCCTCCCCGGCAGCGGTCTCCGAAGCGGTGCCCACCGGGACCGCGAGCACCGCCCCGGCGCCGACGGGGACCCCGGGCGCCGGATCCGCGGCACCGGAGAGCCCGGCGCCCTCCGGCAACGACGTGGCTCCCTACGACGACACCGCCACCCGGGACGCCTCTGCGGCCTTCGGCTCGACCCAGCAGCTCACCGACTCCCTCGAGGGGACGGTCGACGGGCCGCGGCCGGCGACCACGGGGGAGCGCCCCGTCCGAGCCGCCCCCGGGACCCCGGTGCAGGTGTTCACCCTGACCCTCACCAACACGGGCAGCACCCCGGTCGACGCGGCGCCCTGGTCCTTCCCGGTCGCCGTCGCCGGCGACGAGCCGGCCGTTCCCGCCTACGACGAGTCCCTGGGCGTGCGGATGGAGACCTTCCCGACCATCGCCCCCGGTGGGTCCGCCTCGCTCGAGGTCGCCTACAGCGCGGCGCACGACGCCGACCTCGCCGTGCGCGTCTTCGACAACACCACCCCCGACCACTACGTCGAGTTCACCGACTGACCCCCCAGCGAGGGACCACCATGAAGATCTCAGCTCTGCGCACCCCCGCCGCGCTCGCGGCCTGCTTCGCCGTCGTCCTCGCCGGCGCCCCCGGCGCGGCCGCGGCCCCGTCGGCCCCCGTTCCCGGTGTCCCGGCCGCGCCGACGTCGGACGCCGCGTCCGGCCCGGACGCCGCCGCGGCGGCGCAGCGGATCGAACCGGTCGACGACGACCTCACCCTGCCCGGCACCGGACGGGCGGTGGCCGTCGACGTCCTGGCCAACGACGGTCTCGTGGACCCCGCGCAGGTGCGACTGCTGCTCGTGGACCCGGCCGCTCCCCGCGCCGAGGACGAGCTCGGGGAGGAGCTGCGCACGGAGCTCGGCTCGCTGCGCGTGATCTCCCCGGACACCGCGCCGCAGGAGCTGCCCGAGGGCTGGCAGGCGCCCGAGCACCCCGTGCTCGTGCTGCTGCCGGACACGGAGGCGCCGGCCGGCGCCGTCGAGGTCGGCTACGCCGTGCGGGACGCCGCGGGCGCCGAGGCGCGCGCCGTGCTCACCCTGACACCGGAGCCCACGGGCACGGCCTCCCCGGAACCCTCCGGGGAGTCTGCGTCCGAACCCGCGGCGGAGCCCTCCACCGGCAGGCCGTCCACCGGGGAGCCGTCCGCCGCCGGGGAGCCCACCGCGGACTCCACCGAGGACCCGGCGGCCGAGCCGACGACCGGGCCGGCGGCCGAGCCGACGGAGGGGCTCGCGGCGGAGCCGTCCGCGGGAGCCCGCGCGGCCGCGGCGGACCCCGGGGCGACCGCGGACGTCCCGGCCGAGGTCCGCCGGGCCCTCGAGGCGAGCGCCGCCCGGGTGGCGGCCCGCTCCGGGGAGCCGACCGCCGGTATGCGCCCGTGGAAGGGCGGCTGGGAGTGGCCCCACCAGTACGGCGTGGTGCTGTGGCACGAGGCCCACGGAGCGCACTGGGTGCAGCTGCGGGGCGCGATCGGCCAGAAGTGGCTGCGCGCAGGAGACGTGGACGTGCTCGGCTGGCCCCTCGGGGACGAGTCCTGCGGTCTGGTCGGGGGCGGGTGCCGGCAGTCGTTCTCGAAGTCCCACACGGTCTACTGGAGTCCCGGCACCGGGGCGCGTGCGGTGAAGACCAAGGGGGCCATCGGGCACAAGTGGATCCTGTCGGGGTGGGAGTCCGGGGCCTACGGCTATCCGGTCACCGACGAGATCTGCGGTCTGGTCGGGGGCGGGTGCCGGCAGTCGTTCTCGAAGTCCCACACGGTCTACTGGAGTCCCGGCACCGGGGCGCGTGCGGTGAAGACCAAGGGGGCCATCGGGCACAAGTGGATCCTGTCGGGGTGGGAGTCCGGGGCCTACGGCTATCCGGTCACCGACGAGATCTGCGGTCTGGTCGGGGGCGGGTGCCGGCAGTCGTTCTCGAAGTCCCACACGGTCTACTGGAGTCCCGGCACCGGGGCGCGTGCGGTGAAGACCAACGGCGCCATCGGCCAGCGGTGGATCGGCACGGGACGGGAGCGGGGAACCCTGGGCTATCCCGTCGTGGACGAGACCGGGACCGGGACCGTGCACCAGAAGTTCCAGCGCGGCCTCGTCACCTGGAGCCGCTCCGGGGGGTCCAGGATCCACCTCTTCCGCGGTGAGTGCCACCACCTCAACACGGGCCGGTCGGTGCAGCCGACCCGCAACGCGGGGCGCGTGTCCCTGACCATCGCGGAGGGCTACGGGCGGTCCGAGGCCACGTTCGTCAACTGCGTGCGGATCGCCGGCAGCTACGTCGAGGAGTGGCGCACGTCGGCCTACGTGGGGGCGAGCGGGTTCAAACGCCCCGGCGTCCCCTCCGGGCACACGCAGTACCTGTACTCGCCGCAGGGCTCGTACTCGGTCACCGAGTCCTTCGGGGTCTACAACCCCGGCACCGCGCTGCCCTACCGCCAGCTCAACCCCAACTCCAGGTGGGGCGGGCGCCCGGGCAGCCTGTACAACAAGTACTTCGAGTCCACCGGGTACACCTGGCCGGACGAGAACATGTGGTACTTCTCGCAGTCCGGCGACTACCGGCTGGGCGTGGTGATCAACTACAACCGCCCGCCCGACTCGCCCATCGTCCAGGGCAACGGCTTCGCGATCTTCCTGCACGCGAACAAGAAGCCCACCGCCGGGTGCATCGCCCTGCACGAGCACGAGGTCGCCCGGTACATGCGCACCGCGCGGCCCGGTGACCGGATCATCATGGGCGTCCGCGCGGACCTGTTCCGCTGATCCGGCGGCGCCGACGGAGCGGCGGACGGCAGAGGGGCCGCGCGGTGCGCGGCCCCTCTGCCGTGGGTGCGGGTGCGGGGGGACCGGTCTACTCGACCGTCTCCTCCACCCGGGCCTGCTCGCGCCGGCCGAAGGCCCACAGCAGCAACTCGCTGGGCACGGCGCGCAGCACGCGCACGGTGCCCGTCCGGCCCCGGCCGCCGCGCACGGCGCCGTAGGACGGGGCGATGAGCACGACGGTGTCCTCCTCGTCCTTGAGCATGACCTTGGCCATGAGGCTCAGGGCCTGCCAGAGGGCCTGCTCCTCGTCGTGCAGCAGCGGGCGCTCGTGCCACTCGGGCTGGGCGCGGCGGGCGTCCTCGTGGTGGACGAAGAACTCCACGGTGTTCATCCGCTTGTCCAGCGGCCCGAGCCGCGCCGGGGAGTACAGCGGCGGGTGCTCCACCTTCCGCACGAGCTCCTCCCATGGCTGGCCGGCCACGACCTCCTCGGTGCGCCGGGCGCGCTCGCCCAGACCGGGCACCCGGGACAGGGCCCTGCCGGCGAGCACGTCGGGCCGTCCGTCGCGCAGGACGAGGTGCACGGCGAGGTCGCGGGTGGTCCAGCCCTCGCACAGGGTAGGGGCGTCGGGGCCCAGGCGGCGCAGGAGCGCGGCGAGGTGCCGGCGCTCGACATTGGCGAAATTGGTCACGTGGTTCCTCCTCGTGGCCCGCCGTCGGTCGGCGGTGCCGTCCCGGGACCACGCTATACCGGGCGCCCCGGGGCACGGTACCGCCCGCGCCGCGGCTCAGTCGCGGGGGACCGGAGGGCCCAGGTGGAGCAGCACCGAGGCGACGACCGCGACCCCGGCCGCACCGGCGAGCACGGCCAGGACCGGGCTGCGCAGGGACCAGGCCTGCACCCGTTCCAGCACGGTGACCGGGTGCTCGCCGCCGGGCGCCAGCCGCCAGCCGCCGGTGAGCCGCCCGGAGCGCTGCGCGCGGCGCTCGAAGGAGATCGTGGCCCAGGGGACGAAGGCGCTGGCCAGACCGAGCGCCCCGAAGCCCGCCGACCACTGCCGGTCCACCCACACGAAGCACGTCACCACGCAGTAGGCGAGGAACACGACGCCGTGCAGCATCCCGAAGACCGGGACGAAGGCCTCGGAGACCCCCGTGTACTTCAGGACCATGCCGAGGATCAGCAGGGTCCACGTCACGGCCTCCGCGAGGGCGGAGCGGCGGTAGAGCTCACGGGGCGTCATGGGTGCTGCTCTCCTGGGGGTCGGGTGCGCCGGGGCGGAGGACCGGTCCGTGCCCGGCACGGTGTGCGCGCCCCGGGCCGCGAGGAGCTCCTCGCGGGGCCCTGCTCGACGATCCGGCCGTCCTCCGTCACCAGGATGATAGCGGCGCCCCCGGACGCCGGAGGAACGGTGCACGACGACGGCCGAGGTCCGGTCGCCGCGAGGCGGTCCACGAGGGTCGCACGGGCGACGGCGACGCTTCGTGAACTGGGTCACGACTTCCTCTGGTAAAACCACACGAAGTCACATAAACTCAAAGGAACGCAGGACCAGCACAACGTCGTCCGTGAGGTGGATGCCATGTTCGCAGAGGAACGCCAGGCCGAGATCGTCGAACTCGTGGGCACCACCCGCCGGGTCAACGGCGCCGAGCTGGCTCGCCGCTTCGACGTCACCATGGAGACGGTCCGCCGCGACCTCGCCGCCCTGGAGGCCGCCGGGCGGGTCCGCCGGGTGCACGGGGGCGCCGTCTCCGTGGACCAGTCCACCTCGGACGAGAAGGCCATCCACTCGCGCCAGCACCTCAACACCCCCGAGAAGCGGCGCATCGCCGAGGCGGCGTTCACCCTCCTGCGCAACAGCGGGGCGGGGGCGGTCGTGCTCGACGCCGGCAGCACCGTCGAGGCGCTCGCCGACCTCATCGTCAGGACCGACTCCAGCCTGCCGGACGGGCAGGAGCAGCTCATCATCACCCACGCCCTGCACATCGCGGCCAAGTTGGCCGACGCCACCGGCATCGGCCTCGAGCTCGTGGGCGGGCGGGTCCGCAAGCTGACCTGGGCCGCCGCCGGCGGGCGGGCCGCCGAGCACTACAGCCGGCTGCGGCCCGACCTCGCGTTCGTGGGCTGCAACGGGATCCACTCCGCGTTCGGGCTGAGCACCCCGGACCCCATCGAGGCGGTCGTCAAGACCGCCATCATCCAGACCTCCCGGCGCGTCGTGGTGCTCTGCGACTCCGCCAAGCACGATCAGGAGACCCTCATGCGCTTCGCGTCCCTCGAGGACATCGACACCCTCATCACCGACCGGGCGCCCGGTCCCGAGCTGGCCGCCGCCCTCGAGGAGGCCGACGTCGAGGTGATCGTCGCGTGATCCTCACCGTCACCCTCAACCCCTCCCTCGACCGCACCGTCGAGCTCCCGTCCCCGCTGCGCCGGGGCGCGGTCCAGCGCGCCGAGGGCGCCCGTCAGGACGCCGGCGGCAAGGGCGTGAACATCTCCCGGGCCCTGCGCGTGAGCGGCGTCCCGACCCTGGCGGTGCTGCCCGGGGATCCCGGGGACCCGCTGCTGGCGGAGCTCGCCGCGGCGGAGGTCCCCTGCGAGACCGTCCCCGTGGGCGCGCCCATCCGCTCCAACGTCACGATCACCGAGCCGGACGGCACCACCACCAAGATCAACGCCCCCGGCGCCCCGCTGCTCCCGGAGCACGTCGACGCCGTGGTGGAGATCCTCGTGCAGCGCGGGGCGGACGCCTCCTGGGCGGTCCTGGCCGGCTCCCTGCCGCCCGGCGCCCCCGGGGACGTCTACGCGCAGATCGTCCGCCGCGTCCGGTCGGCCCTGGGGGAGCGTGCGCCCCGGTTCGCCGTGGACACGTCCGGGGCCGCCCTCCAGGGGGCCACCGCCGACGACGGCGCCCTGCCCGACCTCATCAAGCCCAACGGCGAGGAGCTCGCCGAGCTGGTGGGGACGCACGACGGCGAGCGGCTCGAGGCCGATCCGGACCTCGCCGCCGCGACCGCCGCCGCACTCGTGCAGCGCGGCCTGGGAGCGGTGCTGACCACCCTCGGGGCCGGCGGGGCGGTGCTCACCGTGGCGGAGGGCTCTTGGCACGCCGTCCACGAACCCGTGTCCGTGCGCTCCACCGTGGGCGCCGGTGACAGCTCCCTCTCGGGCTACCTCATCGCCCAGGAACGCGGCGACGCGCCGGCGGAGTGCCTGCGGCAGGCCGTGGCCTCCGGCTCCGCCGCCGCCGCCCTGCCGGGGACCCGCGTCCCGGCCCTCTCCGAGACCACACCCGGGGCGGTCACCGTGCGGGAGCTCCCCGCACGCGCCGTCGCCGACTGACCACCTCTCACCTCCACCTCATCCGAACCACCCGGGCATCGACCCGGCCGCTCAAGGAGGACACTGTGTCCGAGCTCATCACACCCGACCTGGTCTCGCTCGACCGAGACCTGGGCGGGGACAAGGAAACCGTCATCGGCCAGCTGGCCGCCCTGGTGCAGCGCACCGGGCGCGCCGAGCAGCTGGACGGGCTGCTGGCCGACGCCATCGCCCGCGAGAACAAGACCGCCACCGGCATCCCCGGCGGCATCGCCATCCCGCACTGCCGCTCCGCGGCCGTCACCGAGCCGACCCTGGTCATGGCGCGCCTGGCGGAGGGCGTGGACTTCGGGGCGAAGGACGGTCCCGCCGACATCATCTTCTTCATCGCGGCGCCGGAGGGCGCGGACCAGACGCACCTGAAGCTGCTGGCCAAGCTCGCCCGCTCGCTCATGAAGAAGGACTTCGTGGCGGCCCTGCGCGCCGCGCGCTCCGAGCAGGAGGTCGTGCGCATCGTCGACGACGCCCTGGGGCTGAGCCCGGCCCCCGAGGGCGGCGAGGCCCCCGCGGCCGGCACCGCCGCCGGGTCCACGGCGGCCGCCGCGGTGCCGGCGTCCGTGCAGTCCCGCTCCGGCGATGCGCAGCCGGCCGCTCCGGCCCCGGCCGAGGGCGCCGGAGGGCGCGCGGGACGCAGGATCGTGGCCGTCACGGCCTGCCCCACCGGCATCGCCCACACCTACATGGCCGCGGACGGGCTGACCTACGCGGCCGAGGAGATGGGGGTCGACCTCCAGGTCGAGACCCAGGGCTCCGCGGGCTTCACCAAGCTCGACCCGGCCACCATCGCCGCGGCCGACGCCGTGATCTTCGCGACCGACGTCGACGTCCGGGACCGGTCCCGCTTCGCGGGCAAGCCCTACGTCGCCTCGCCGGTCAAGCGCGGCATCGACGAGCCGAAGGTCATGATCGAGGAGGCGCTCGCCAACGCCGAGAACCCGAACGCCAAGCGCGTGCAGGGCGCCGCCGGCGGCGCCGCCGACGAGGCCGCCTCCGAGGGCGGCCTCGAGGGCTGGGGCACCCGCATCCGCAAGGCCGTGATGACCGGCGTGAGCTACATGATCCCGTTCGTGGCCGCGGGCGGTCTGCTCATGGCCTTCGGGTTCATGATCGCCGGCGCGGACATCGCCAACGTCGCCGACGACGTGCTGACGGGCTCGACCCTCTGGAACCTGGGCGAGTTCACCCTCGCCCAGTACATCGGGGCCGTGCTGTTCAAGATGGGCAACCTGGCCATGAGCCTGCTCGTGCCCGCCCTGGCGGGCTACATCGCCTACGGGCTGGCCGACCGTCCCGGCATCGCCCCCGGCTTCGCCGCGGGCCTGGTCGCCAACTTCATGGACGCCGGCTTCCTCGGCGGCATCGTGGGCGGTCTGCTGGCCGGCCTCGCCGCCTACTGGCTGGCGCAGCCCCGGCTGCCGCGGTGGCTCGGCTCGCTGATGCCCGTGGTGATCATCCCGCTGCTCGCCACGATCTTCGCAGCGGGCCTGCTGCTGATGGTCCTGGGCGGACCGATCGCCGCCTTCATGGCGTGGCTCACCGGGGTCCTCAGCGGGATGACCGGCGCCAGCGCGCTGGCGCTCGGCGCGATCCTGGGCCTCATGATGGGCGCGGACCTGGGCGGTCCGATCAACAAGGTCGCCTACACGTTCGCCGCCGCGGGACTCGGTGCCGCGACCGCCGTGAACACCGCCCCGCAGGAGATCATGGCCGCCGTGATCGCCGCCGGCATGGTGCCTCCGCTGGCCATGGCCCTCGCCTCGACGGTGGCCAAGCGCTACTTCACGGTGGCCGAGCAGGAGAACGGCAAGGCCGCGTGGCTGCTGGGTGCGTCCTTCATCTCCGAGGGCGCGATCCCGTTCGCCGCGGCGGACCCGCTGCGCGTGCTGCCCGCTTCCATGATCGGCGGCGCGGTGGCCGGCGCGGTCAGCATGGCCACGGGTGTCACCTCCGCCGCGCCGCACGGCGGGGTCTGGATCCTGCCCGTGATCGGCAACCCGCTGATGTTCCTGCTCTCGGTGGTTGTCGGTACGGTGGTCACAGCAGCGCTCGTCGTCGCCCTCAAGCACGTGGGTGGAGCGCACGGACGGGTGGCCGACGCCACCCGCTCGCGCGAGGACGCCGCCGCTGTGCCGACCACGGCCTGAGCGACGCGCACGGGCCCGCTGCCGGGCCCTGACCGACCAGCACGTATTCCAGGAAGAGGAGCACCATGCAGACACTGACAGGCGTGGGGGTGTGCGCGGGCCGCGTCATCGGCGAGCTCGTGAGCATGCCGGAGCCCGTGTCCGAACCGGCCGAGGGTCTGACCCTCCGGGACGAGGAGCCCGAGGCGGCGGTGGCACGCCTGCAGGAGGCCGCGGCCGCCGTCAAGGCGGAGCTGAAGCGACGGGCCGAGGCGGCCACCGAGAAGGACGCCGCGGACGTGCTCAAGTCCACCGCGCTCATGGCGGGGGACAAGGCGCTGCTGAAGAACGCCGCGAAGCGCATCACGGCCAAGCAGCTCGCCCCCGAACGGGCGCTCTGGGAGGCTGCGACCGACTACGCGGAGCAGATGCGCTCCCTCGGCGGGTACATGGCGGAGCGGGCCGCGGACATCGAGGACGTCCGCGCCCGGCTCGTCTCCCAGCTGCAGGGCCTGCCCATGCCGGGGATCCCGCAGCAGGACACGCCCTTCGTGCTGACCGCCGAGGACCTCGCCCCGGCGGACACCGCCACCCTGGACCCTGCCAAGGTGCTCGCGCTCGTCACCTCCGGCGGCGGGCCGCAGTCCCACACGGCCATCCTCGCCCGCAACCTCGGGCTGCCCGCGATCGTGGCAGCCCGGGGCGTCGCGGACATCGCGGACGGCACCGCGGTCTTCGTGGACGGGGCCACCGGGGAGATCCGCACCGAGCCCGGCGCCGGCGAGCAGGAGCTCGTGGACGCCTGGGTGCGCAGCGCCGGGGCCCGCAGCGCCTTCGACGGGCGGGGCGTGCTCTCGGACGGCACCGAGGTGCCGCTGCTCGCCAACGTGGGCACCCCCGAGGACGCCCGGGCGGCGGCCGCGGCCGGCGCCCAGGGCGTGGGCCTGCTGCGCACCGAGTTCTGCTTCCTCGGCCGGGACAAGGAGCCGTCCGTCGAGGAGCAGGTCGAGCAGTACACCGCGATCCTGGAGTCCTTCGCCGGCAAGAAGGTCGTCGTGCGCACCCTCGACGCCGGGGCCGACAAGCCCCTGCCCTTCCTCACCGACATCGCCGAGCCCAACCCGGCCCTCGGGGTGCGCGGCTACCGCACGGACCGCACGGTGCCGGGCGTGCTCGCCCGGCAGCTCGAGGCGATCGCGCGGGCGGAGGAGGCCACGGACGCGCAGGTCTGGGTCATGGCCCCGATGATCGCCACCACGTCCGAGGCCCGGGACTTCGCGCAGATGACGGCCGCCGCCGGGCTGCGCGTGCCCGGGGTCATGGTCGAGACGCCGTCCGCCGCGGTGACCGCCGACCAGATCCTGCGGCACGTCGACTTCGTGTCCCTGGGCACCAACGACCTCACCCAGTACACGATGGCGGCCGACCGGATGCTGGGCTCCCTCGCGGAGCTCAACAACCCGTGGCAGCCCGCCGTGCTGCGCATGGTGCAGAGCACCGTGGAGGGCGCCCGCCGGGCGGAGGCCGAGGGCGCCGGGCCGCGCAACGTGGGCGTGTGCGGGGAGGCCGCGGCCGATCCCGCGCTCGCCGTGGTCCTCGTGGGCCTCGGGGTGCACACCCTGTCCATGAGCCCCCGGGGACTGTCCGCGGTCGCCGCCGTCCTGCGCAGCGTCGACCTCGGCACGGCACAGTCCCTCGCCGCGCTCGCCGTCGAGCAGGCCAGCGCGGAGGAGGCCGCCGCGGCCGTGCGGGCCGAGCTGCCCGTGCTCGCGGAGCTGGGACTCTGACCCGCGTCCCGCACCCGTCCGCACCACACCAACCACCGGGGACCGCCAACCAGGGCCCCGCAACCCGAAGGAGAACCACCATGGCAGAACGCACCGCGACCATCGCATCGTCCGTCGGCCTGCACGCCCGTCCCGCCGCGATCTTCGCCGAGGCGGCCGGGGAGTACGACCTCGAGATCACCATCGCCGCCGAGGGCGAGCCCGAGGACGAGGCGATGGACGCCTCGAGCGTGCTGTCGCTGATGTCCCTCGGCGCCGGCCAGGGGGACAAGGTCGTCCTCCGCGCCGAGGGCGAGGGCGCCGAGGCCGCGCTCGAACACCTCGTGGGCATCCTCGAGACGGACCACGACGCCGAGTAGGCGACCGGTCCGCCGACGCCACCCACGGCGCCCGTCCACCCCCGCGGTGGGCGGGCGCCGTGGTGTCCGGCCACGCCGTGGAGGCCTCCCCGGGCACCGACTACCGTGGAGGCAGTGCCCGCAGACCTCGATGGAGGACCGATGGCTCCCGCACCAGCACCGCTCGACCCCGGCGCACCCGACCCGGCCCCGCGGCGGGCGCTGATCGTGGGCCCGGCCGGGGACCGGGGGGCGCAGGCCGGGGCGCGGGCCCTGGGACAGGCCGGCTGGACCGTGGGCATCGGCGCCCCGGCCGGACCGGGCCTGCTGGGGGCCGCCCGGGCGGCCGCGGTCCGCCACGAGGTGCCGTGCCCCCGCGGCGACGGCAGCGACTTCATCGACGGCGTCCGCCGGGCGCTCGCCGAGGGGTCCTACGACCTCGTCCTCGGCGCCGGCGACGACTGGACGGCCGCCGTCTCCGCCTACCGCCGGCACATTCCCGCGGCGGTGGCCCACCCCGTCCCCGAGGTCCTGGCCGCCGCGCTGGACGAGGTGCGTCTGGCCGAGCGCGCGTCCCGCGCCGGGCTCGACGTCCCGCGGACGCTCCCGGGCACGGACGCGTCGCTGGCCGCGTGGGAGGGACCGGTCGTGGTCGGGTGCCGTGCCCGCTGGGTGCCCGGGCGGACGCGCCCCGGCCCCTTCGCGCCCGAACTCTTCCCGGACGCCGCCTCCGCCGCCGCCCGGGTCCACCGGATCCGTGCCGCCGGGGCGGAACCGGTGCTCCGCCGGCCCGTCCACGGCCGGCCCGGCGCGCTGATCGGGGTCCACCACGACGGGCGGCTGCACGGTCGCGTGCAGCTGGTCACCTCGCGGCTCTCGCCCCCGCCCGACGGCGTCCCGGTGCGCGCCCGCACGGTGCCGGTCGACGACGCACTGGCGGCCCGCGCCGAGGCGCTGCTGCGCGGGCTGGGCTGGTGGGGCCTCGTGGAGCTGCAGTTCGTTCCGGGGGAGCAGGGGAGGCCCCACCTCGTCGGCCTCGGCGGCCGGTTCTCCGGGGCCGTGGCGCTGGCGGAGGCCGCCCGCCCGGGACTGGCCGACGCGTGGGCCCGGCTGGCGCTGGGCCGGCCGGTGCCGAGGCTGCCGGACGCACGGAGCGGGGTGCGCTGCGCCTGGCTCGCCGGGGACCTGCGGCGGGCCGTCGCCGAGCGCCGCGGCGGCCTGGCGGCCGACGTCGCCGACACGCTCCGGTGGGGCCTCGTGGCCCGGCACGGCGTGGAGGACCCCCTCCGTCCCGGACCGGACCGGCGCCCCGTCTCGCGGCGGTCCGCGGGCGGCGACCGCTCCCGGTAGTCCCGCTCGCCGCCGCCGCACGGCGCGCGGCGCCCCGTGTGCGGCACGGCTCAGATCGGGCTCAGGCCTGCACGGTTAGACTGGCCCGGGCCGGTCCCCGCCGGCCCCGCGGCCGATCCCGGCCGCACACCCCCGACGACCCCGACGATTGAGAGAGCCTTGCGAGAGTTCACCGCACGCTTCGCCACCGCCCAGGAGATCGCCGACTGGGACGCCCATGTCACGGCGAACCCCCAGGGCGGCAACCTGCTGCAGTCCGCGTCCTTCGCGGACGTCAAGGCGGACCACGGCTGGCGCCCCCTGCACCTCGTGCACGAGCCCGCCGACGGCGGGAAGGCCTCCTACAACCTGGTCCTCGAGAAGACCGTGCCGGCCCTCGGCCGCCTGTGGTACATGATCAAGGGCCCCGACGTCGCGTCCGTCGACGACGTCCCGGGGATCGCCGCGGCCAGCGCCCGGTTCGTGGGCGAGGAGCGGCTCAACGTGTTCGCGATCAAGATCGAGCCGGACGTCCTGGACTCCGACTACGCGCGGGGCGTGCTCGCCCGCGCGGGGCTGAAGAAGTCCTTCAACATCCAGCCCAACGACTCGACCGCGGTCCTCGCCACCGACCGGGACGAGGAGGCCGTGCTGAAGTCGCTGCACTCCCGGGGACGCAACGCGGTCCGCAGGGCCCTGCGCGAGGGGTGCACGGTCGAGCGCGTGGAGCTCACCGAGCAGAACATGCGCAGGATGTACGCGCTCATGGACACCGTGGGCCAGGGCGAGGCGAACGTGAACCTGCGCTCCTACGAGTACTACGCGAAGTTCTGGACCGCCTTCGAGCGGGCCGGGCAGGGCCGGATGTACTTCACCTACGAGGACGGGGAGCCCTCCGTGGGCGCCTACGTCATCGCCTACGGCACGAAGGGGACGTACAAGGACGGGGGCTCCAAGCCCCGCCGCCGCCAGTACGGCGACTCCCACCTGCTCCAGTGGACGGCGATCACGGACCTGATGCGCGAGCACGAGATCGTCGAGTACGACTTCTGCGGCACCCCGCCGAGCGACCAGCTCAAGAACAAGGAGCACCCCTACTACGGGCTGGGCCTGTTCAAGACGAGCTTCACCAAGTCCGTGGTCGACTTCGTGGGCGTCCACGACCAGGTGCTGAGCCCGGCGAAGTACGCCGTGTGGACCAACGTGGCCGAGAAGGTCCAGCGCCAGCTGTGGGTCCGCCGCACGGGCCAGCCCTTCTACTGATCCACCCGCGACCGTCCGCCGGGCCCCCGTTCCCGCCCCCCTGGAAGGAGGACCGCCGCTTGGTGCTCGACCAGCGCACCCCTCTGCGCCCGTTCGCCGCCTACCCCTCGTCCGACGGGGGTGAGGAGCCCGAGGCCTACGTCGTCGAGCCGTTCGGGCCCGGCGGGGACACGACCCTCACGGGGGCCGCCCGCCCGGTCGCCCGCCACGGCGCCGGGGCCCCGCCCGTGCGGCCCACGGAGGCGCAGGCGCTGCTGGCCCGGCGCCGGGCGGGCAGCGCCGACCCGGACGTCGTGCCCGACGCCCCGCAGGCGCTGCCGGTGCTCAGCACGTCCCTGATCCGGACGTACGGGGGCACCTCCGAGCCGGAGGCGCGGCGCGAGCTGCTCTCCGCCGCGCAGACGGCCCCGCTGTCGGCGCCGGCCCGCCGGCGCCGCCGCACCGACACGGGCCCCGTCTCCCGCCCGGAGACGACGACGATCGGTCCCGTCCGGGCCCCCGGCAAGAGCGCCGACCGGATGCAGCGCGGCACCTATCCCTCCACCCGGGCGCAGGGGGCCCGGCCCGGCGGACGCTCCCGGCTGCGCTCCATGCTCCAGGGGGAGGCCGCCCCGACGGCCCCCATGCGCGTGGTGGAACGGCTCAACGCCTCGCCCTTCGCCCACCTGCGCCGGTTCGGGGAGTCCACGGGCCGGGAGGCCCGGCGCACCCTCAACTTCGCGCTGCGGCTCGCGGAGACCATGTTCCACTACGGCGCGGACGCCCTCGACGTGGAGAGCGCCATCATCGCGGTGTGCGCCACCTACGGGGTCGAAAACGTCGAGGTCGACATCACCAACCAGGCCGTGACGATCAACTACGTGGAGGACTCCCACGAGGGCGGGGACACCCGCACCCGCGAGGACGTCTTCAACGACCCGGACACCTCCAGCCACACGGTGATGCGGGTGGTGCGCTCCTGGACCGACAACTACGCCGGGCTGGGGGAGACGCACCAGCTGGTCACGGAGATCGCGGACGGGGAGATGCCCCGCGCCGAGGCCGAGCGGCGCCTCGACGCGATCAACGCCAAGCCCAAGCCGTACCCGCGGTGGATGGTGTCGACCGCCCTCGTCGTGGCCGTGATGGCCCTGACCGTCGGCATGGGCGGCAGCCCCACGGGCGCGGCGGTCGCCGGGGTGACCTGGATCGTGGTGCAGTCGGCCGTCGGCCGTCTGCGGACCTGGCGGATCCCCGAGTTCTTCGTCCTGGCGACCCAGTCCGGGATCGTCACCGTCTTCGCGCTGCTGCTGTCGTGGGCGGGGCTGGACCTCTCCCCGGCGCTGGTGATCGCGGGCGGGATCATCCTGCTCCTGCCCACCAACCGGATGGTCTCCACGATGCAGGACGCCATCAACGGCTTCCCCGTCACGGCGGCCGGCCGGCTGCTGTCCACGGCCATGGCCTTCCTCGGCCTGGTCGCGGGCATCGCCGGCGGCGTGTCGCTCGCCGGCTACCTCGGGATGCCCCGCGTCGACGTCGCCCAGGGCACGTTCGTGCCCGCCTCCCCGGTGGTCAACACGGTCTTCATGCTGGTGGGCACGGCCCTGATCGCCCTGTCGGTGCACGCCAAGCCGCAGCACGTGCTCTCCACCGCGGTCTCCGCGTTCGCCGGGTTGGGGGTCTACCACGCCGGGATCGCCGTCGGACTGGGCGGGCGCATGGACACCGCGCTCGCCGCCGTGGTCAGTGCCTCCGTGGCGACCCTGCTCGCGGCCTACCACCGCGTGCCCCAGCTGATCGTGGCGATCCCGGCCATGACGTTCCTGCTGCCCGGGCTGTCCATCTTCCGGGGTATGTACATGCTCACCGTGGAGACGGAGACCTACGCCGCGGGCATCGTGCTCCTGGCCAACGCCATGGTCACCATCCTGGCCCTGGCCTCCGGGGTGGTGCTCGGGAAGTACCTCATGCGCCCGTTCGTGGGCCACCTCAACGGCACGAGCACCCGCCGCAACCGGCGCCGCTGAGACCCGGCCCGGCCGCCCGGGCCGCTCAGAGGATCTGGCCGACGGGCAGCTTCTTCTCGGCCTGGAACACGTCCTCGGTGCGGCCCTGCGCCCAGTAGCCGGACAGCGAGACCTGCTCGCGCGCCAGGCCCCGGCGCCCGAAGAGCTCGTCGCGCAGGGCCTTCATGGACTCCCGCTCCCCGTGGGCGAAGACCTGCACGCCCTCCGGGCCCGCGGGCCAGGCGGCCTCCTGCACGGCCCGCACGAGCGCGCGCGTGTCACCGGGCGCCGCGTCCCGGCGGAACACCCAGCGCACCGCCATGCCGGCCGGAGCCGTCACGGCCAGGACGTCGCGGGGCGATCCCACCTCGAGGACCACCTCGCCGCGCGCCGAGGCCGGCAGGGCCTCCACCACCGCGAGCGCGGCGGGGATCGCGGCGTCGTCGGCGGCGACCAGGGTCCACGCCGCCTCCGCGGACGGCGCCCACTTGCCGCCCGGGCCCAGGGCGACGATCCGGTCCCCGGGCTCGGCACGGGCCGCCCAGGGCCCCGCGAAGCCCTCGTCGCCGTGCAGCACGAAGTCCATCCACAGCTCGTCCCGCTCGGGCAGGTACCGGCGGATCGTGAAGTGCCGGGTGACGGGCTGCCGGTCTCCCGGCAGGGACTCTTTGAGCTCCCAGTAGTCCGGGTTCCGCCCGGGCGCCGGGGAGGGGTGCTCGCCGGCCGGGTCGAGGAACACGAGCTTCACGTACTTCTCGGGCGGGACGACGTCCGCGTAGCGCTCGGGCTCGTCGATGCCCAGGACCACGCGGACCATCGACGGGGACAGCAGCCGGCGCTCGCGCACTGTCAGGTTCAGCTGCGGCCTGCGGGGCCGTGCGGTCGGGGTCGCGGAGCTCTGGCTCATGCCGCCCACCCTAACGGAGGGCCGCCGGGGCCCGGGTCACAGCCGCCAGTCGACGGGCTCCGCGCCCTGCTGCTCCAGGAGCTGGTCGGTGCGGGAGAACGGCCGGGAGCCGAAGAAGCCCCGGGAGGCGGACAGCGGGGACGGGTGGGCGGACTCGACCGTGGGGAACCCGTCCAGCCACCTGGCGGTGCTGCGGGCGTCGTTGCCCCACAGGATCGCCACGAGCGGCTGGTCGCGGGCGGCGAGGACCTGGATGGCCCGCTCCGTCACGGCCTCCCAACCCTTGCCGCGGTGGGACGCCGGGGCGCCCTCGCGCACGGTGAGGACCCTGTTCAGGAGCATCACGCCCTGCCGCGACCACGCGGAGAGGTCCCCGTGCTCGGGCGGGTCGATGCCGAGGTCCTCCCGCAGCTCCTTGTAGATGTTCTGCAGGGAGCGCGGCACGGGGCGCACGTGGGGCTGCACGGAGAAGGACAGGCCCATGGCGTGGCCGGGCGTGGGGTAGGGGTCCTGGCCGACGACCAGCACCTTGACCTGCTCCAGCGGGTCCTGGAACGCCCGGAGGACCGCCGCGCCCTGCGGGAGCGTCCGGTGCCCGTCGGCGTGCTCCTCGCGCAGGAACCGGCCCATCTGCCGGATCTGCGGCTCCACCGGGGCCAGGGCCTCGGCCCAGTCGGCGGCCATGATCTTGTCCAGGGGCTGCGGCTCGCTCACGGTGCTCCTCGGTGTCGGTGTCGGTGTCGGTGTCGGTGTCGGTGCCGGTGTCGGTGCCGGTGTCGGTGCCGGCGTTCGGCTCGGTGGCTCCGGCGGTGGCCGTCGCGGTCGTGCGCACGGTGCTCGGGACGTGGGGCGCGTCCTCCCGCCGGCACCACTCTAGGCCGGGGCCCCGGGGCCGCCGCCCCGGTGGCGGCCCCGGTAGTCGATGTCCGCGTGCCGACGGCGGATGTCGCGGCCCTCGTCCACCAGCTCCTGCTCCTTCTCCCGCAGCTTCCGGGCGGCCCGGACGTCGCGCGGCGGCAGCCGCAGGTTCTCCTCGGCGGCGATCCCCGCCTGGAGCTGGCGGCCGCGCTCGGTCTCGGCGTTGAACTCCGCCCCGGCGAGCAGCACGATGTTCATGATCCAGATCCACAGCAGGAGCACGATCACCCCGCCGATGGCGCCGTAGGTCGCGTTGTAGTTGTTGAAGTTGGACACGTAGAAGCTGAAACCGGCCGTGGCGGCCGCCATGACCACGATGGCCGTCATCGAGCCGATGCTGAGCCACCGGAACTTCGGCTGCCGGATGTTCGGGGTCGTGTAGTAGAGCAGGGCGACCATGAAGGCGAGCAGCGCCAGCAGGACCGGGACCCGGACCGCGTGCCACAGCTGCAGGGTGGTCCCGCGCAGGCCGACCAGCTCTCCGAGCCGCTCGGCGACCGGCCCGGAGAGCAGCAGGATCAGCATCATGCCCACGACCAGGACCACCAGCGAGAGGGTGACCCCGATCATCATGGGGTAGAGCTTCCAGAACGGCCGTCCCTCCTCGACCTCGTAGATCCGGTTCATGGACCGGCCGAAGGCCCGGACGTAGCCGGAGGCCGTCCACAGGGCGCCGGCCAGACCGGTGACGAGCGCCAGCCCGGCGGAGGGGAAGCCGGTGAGCTCGCTGATCGGGCCCTCGAGCACGGCGACGGCCCCCTCGGGCGCGTCGAACTCGTCGAGCAGGCGGAGCAGGGCCTCGGTGGTCGCGTCGGCCTGGCCCACGACGCCGAGCAGGGACACCACCGTGAGCAGGCCCGGGAAGATCGAGAGCACGGCGAAGAACGTCATCACCGCCGCGGAGTCGGTGCACTGGTCGCGGCGGAACTCGTGGACCGTCCGGCGCAGGATGTAGCTCCAGGACGGCTTCGTGATCTGCACGGGCGAGGACGGCTTCTCGGCGCTGTCCGGGTCCGCCCCGGGGATCCCCGAGGTCTCGGGTTCGGCTGCCATGGGGCTCCTCCGCGTGGTCGGCTGCGGGCCAGGATACCGGGACCGTCACCGTCCCCGCCCGTTCGGTCCGGGGCGGGCGGGACCGGCCGGGGTCTGGCTAGAGTGGGCGCATGAGCGCTTCCCGCACCGAGACCCGACCCCGCGCCGTCGTCACCGGGGCCACCGGAGGCATCGGCCGCGCGTGCGTGGCGGACCTGGCCCGGGACCACGACGTCCTGGCCCTGGGCCGTGATCCCGGCCGGCTGGCCGAGCTGGCCGATCTGCCTCACGTCACCGTCCGCGCCGCGGACCTCGCCGACCTCGCCGGGCTGCCCGCCGTGGTGGAGGACCTCGACCGGGTCGACGTCCTCGTCCACTCCGCGGCCCTCGCCGGGCGCACCACCGTGGCCGCGGCCTCGGTGGACGACTGGCAGGCCCAGCTGGAGCTCAACGTCGTGGCCCCGGCGGAGCTGACCCGGCTCCTGCTGCCCGCCCTGCGCGCGGCGCGCGGCACGGTCGTGTTCCTCAACTCGGGCTCCGGGTTCACCGCCCGCGCCGGCGACGCCGTCTACGCGGCCTCGAAGTTCGCCCTGCGGGCGCTCGCCGACTCCCTGCGCCAGGAGGTGGAGGCGGACGGGATCGTGGTGAGCTCGGTGCACCCCGGACCGGTGGACACGCAGATGCAGCGGGACATCCAGGCGAGCCTGGGCAACGAGTACGTCCCCGAGCGCTACATCCGTCCGGAGTCCGTGGCGGCGGCGGTGCGCGCGGTCGTGGACGCCGGCGAGGACGCGGTGCTGACCACCGTCTCGGTGCGGCCCCGGGCCGAGACGCGGTGAGCGGGGAGGAAACGGTGCCCGATCAGGACGCGGTGCCCGGCGAGGAACCGGCCCCCGGCGAGGAACCGGCCCCCGGCGGGGGAGCGGCCCCGGAGGAGCGGCCGGCCGGCGCCGGGCTCGGCGAGACCGACCGGGAGATCCTGGCGATCGAGAACCTGCAGTGGAAGTACCAGGGGGCCAAGGAGATGGAGATCCGGCGCCGGCTGGGGCTCTCGCCCACCCGCTACTACCAGCGGCTCAACGTCCTGATCGACACCCGCGCCGCCCTCGAGCACGACCCGATGCTCGTCGCCCGGCTGCGCCGGCAGCGCGGAGACCTCTGATGAGCCAGTACCCGCCCGACGAGTTCGACGCCGTCCCCGAGGACGGCCCGCGCCAGGGCGCCCACCGCGGTCTGCGGCCGACCGTCCGGGTGGGCACCCGGGAGCTGACCGCGATCGTCGTGGCCGGCCTGCTGACCCTCGGCGTGGGGGCGTACTCGTTCCTCGAGGGAGCCGGGGACCGCGCGCCGGCCCCGGCCGTGTCCTCCCCGGGGCCCTGACGGGGCCCGCCCTCGGCGCCCCGCGCACCCCGACCCCGACGCCCCCGGAAGGAAGCACCGTGCAGATCGAAGGCAGCAGAGTCCACCTCCGCGACTGGACCGAGGAGGACCTCGCCGCGTACGAGACGTGGATCATGCCCCCCGAGGGCGGCGGCGAGCACGAGTGGCAGCGCACCGACGGGCCGTTCTACCCGAACTTCACCGCGGAGGGCGCCCAGCGCTGGCTCACCACCCTGCGCGAGCACGTGACGGCCCAGGACTGGCCGGACCTGCGGGAGACCATGGTGATCGCGGACGCCGCCACCGGCCGGTTCATCGGGCAGGTCTCCTGGTACTGGTCGGAGAAGCCGACCGAGGACCCCGGGGACGGCACGCACCTGGTGCCGCTGCGCTCCCTGGGCATCACCGTCTACTCCCCGGAGCACTGGAGCGGCGGCTACGGCACCGAGGCCGTGCGGCTGTGGACCGACCACCTCTTCGCCCGCTCCGACTCCCACCGGCTCGACCTCGAGACCTGGAGCGGCAACGTGGGCATGTGCCGCGTGGCCACGAAGCTGGGCTTCACGGAGGAGGCCCGGATCCGCAGGGCCCGCAAGGTCCGCGGCGAGTACTACGACCGCATGGTCTACGGCGTGCTGCGCGAGGAGTGGCAGAGCTGAGCGACATCCGCTCAGGGGGTTTGCACTCTCCCCGGACGAGTGCCAAGATTGCGATTAGCACTCAGTCGTGTGGACTGCTAAGGGGTCGGTCCCCGGCCCGGCCCGGGCAGCCACCGGCACAGGAGTGACACCTCAACCACCACGGTGAGGTGCCGTGCGGCGTCGGGAAGAGCCCGCCGCCGCGCGCGCCGTCCGTCGCGGGCACCGTGGAGGTCGACCGTTTGTCTACCGTCCAGGAGGGACGAAGTCACATGGCAAAGATGATTGCTTTCGACGAAGAGGCGCGCCGCGGTCTCGAGCGGGGTCTGAACACCCTGGCCGACGCCGTCAAGGTCACCCTCGGCCCGCGCGGGCGCAACGTGGTCCTCGAGAAGGCCTGGGGCGCCCCCACGATCACCAACGACGGCGTCTCCATCGCCAAGGAGATCGAGCTCGAGGAGCCCTACGAGAAGATCGGCGCCGAGCTCGTCAAGGAGGTCGCCAAGAAGACCGACGACATCGCCGGCGACGGCACCACCACCGCCACCGTCCTCGCCCAGGCGCTCGTCAAGGAGGGCCTGCGCAACGTGGCCGCCGGCGCCGACCCGCTGAGCCTCAAGCGCGGCATCGAGAAGGCCGTCGCCGCGGTGACCGAGGAGCTGCTGTCCTCCGCCAAGGAGGTCGAGACCGAGGAGCAGATCGCCGCCACGGCGTCGATCTCCGCCGGTGACCCCGAGATCGGCCGCCTCATCGCCCAGGCGATGGAGAAGGTCGGCAAGGAGGGCGTGATCACGGTCGAGGAGTCCAACACCTTCGGGCTGGACCTCGAGCTGACCGAGGGCATGCGCTTCGACAAGGGCTACCTCTCCGGCTACTTCGTCACCGACGCGGACCGCCAGGAGGCCGTCCTCGAGGACCCCTACATCCTCGTGGTCAACTCCAAGATCTCCGCGGTCAAGGACCTGGTCCCCGTGCTCGAGAAGGTCATGCAGGCCGGCAAGCCGCTGCTGATCATCTCCGAGGACGTCGAGGGCGAGGCCCTGGCCCTGCTGGTGCTCAACAAGATGCGCGGCTCCATCAAGTCCGTGGCCGTCAAGGCCCCCGGCTTCGGCGACCGCCGCAAGGCGCAGCTGGCCGACATCGCCATCCTCACCGGCGGCCAGGTCATCACCGAGGAGGTCGGGCTCTCCCTCGAGACCGCCACCGTGGACCTGCTGGGCCAGGCCCGCAAGGTCGTCGTGACCAAGGACGAGACCACCATCGTCGACGGCGCCGGCACCGCCGAGGAGATCGAGGGCCGCGTGGCCCAGATCCGCGCCGAGATCAACAACTCGGACTCGGACTACGACCGCGAGAAGCTGCAGGAGCGCCTGGCCAAGCTGGCCGGCGGCGTGGCCGTGCTCAAGGCCGGTGCCGCCACGGAGGTCGAGCTCAAGGAGCGCAAGCACCGCATCGAGGACGCCGTGCGCAACGCGAAGGCGGCCGTGGAGGAGGGCATCGTCGCCGGCGGTGGCGTCGCCCTGATCCAGGCCGGCAAGCAGGCCTTCGAGAAGCTGGAGCTCACCGGTGACGAGGCGACCGGCGCGAACATCGTCAAGGTCGCCATCGACGCCCCGCTCAAGCAGATCGCCACCAACTCGGGCCTCGAGGCCGGCGTCGTCGTGGACAAGGTCCGCGGCCTGCCGCTGGGCCACGGCCTCAACGCCGCCACCGGCGAGTACGAGGACCTGATGGCCGCGGGCATCAACGACCCGGTCAAGGTCACCCGCTCGGCGCTGCAGAACGCGGCGTCCATCGCCGGGCTGTTCCTCACCACCGAGGCCGTCGTGGCCGACAAGCCGGAGCCCGCGGGCGCCGGCGCCGGTGCCGACGACGGCATGGGCGGCATGGGCGGCATGATGTGATCGACGGCTGACCCGTCGAGCGTGCGACCCACGCATCCGGCACGGGCCGGGCACCCCTCGCGGGGTGCCCGGCCCGTCGTCGTCGCCCGGTCCGCGCGGTGGAGCCGTTCCGCGCACGGGTGACATGGTGTTCAATCGGTTCACCAGCGTGAAGGAGGAGGCATGGACTTCGTCGACTGGGGCCCGGTCCCGGTCCAGCTCGCCCTGGTCTCCACGGCCTTCGGGCTCACCGCGCTCGTGGGCCTGGAGCGGCGGCTGCGGCGCAAGAGCGCCGGGCTGCGCACCCACGCCCTCGTCGGCACGGGCTCGGCCGTCTTCACCCTGGTCTCCGCCTACGGCTTCGGGGCGCTGCCCGGCATCGACGCCGGCCCGGACCCCTCCCGCGTGGCGGCCCAGATCGTGACCGGCATCGGCTTCCTGGGGGCGGGCGTGATCTTCACCAACCGGGACGTGGTGCACGGACTGACCACGGCCGCGAGCATCTGGCTCGCCGCCGCCATCGGAATGGCCTGCGGGGCCGGGCTGGTGCCTCTTGCGGTCGCCGCGACCGGCCTGCACCTGCTCTCCGCCGTCGCCCTGACCCCCCTGTCCCGCCGGCTGCCCCGGATCGTGGCTCCGCAGGGCCTGCGCCTGCGCTACGCGGACGGCCGCGGGGTGCTGCGCGAGGTGCTGGCCGTCGTCGACGAGCTCCAGCTCAGCGCCTCGGTCGTCTCCAGCCGCCGGATCGACGGACCGGAGGCCCCCGAGGTGGACCTCCTGCTGCGGCTCGAGGGCAAGACCGACCTGCGCACGGCCGCGGTGCAGCTCTCCGCGGTGGCCGGGGTGCTCGAGGTCTCCCAGCAGCGGCTCGAGGGCGATTCCGGCGACTGACCGGTCCACGGCGCGGTCCGAGGCGCGGTCCACGGCGCGGTCCGGGGTGCTCCGGAGGCCGTGAAAAGATGGAGTCCATGACGATCACTGCTGCCGCCGACGGCTCCGCCCTGGGCAATCCCGGTCCCGCCGGGTGGGCCTGGTACATCGACGACGACACCTGGCGGGCCGGCGGCTGGCCCCACGGCACCAACAACATGGGCGAGCTCAAGGCCGTGCTGGACCTGCTCGAGTCCACGGCCCACCGCCCCGACGAGCCCCTGCGGGTCCTGTGCGACAGCCAGTACGTCATCAACTCGATCACCAAGTGGATGCCCGGCTGGAAGAAGAAGGGCTGGAAGAAGAAGGACGGCAAGCCGGTCCTCAACGTGGAGCTCATGCGGGCCCTGGACGCCGCCATGGCCGGCCGGGACGTGCGCTTCGAGTGGGTCAAGGGCCACGCCGGGCACGAGCTCAACGAGGCCGCCGACGTCCGCGCCCGCGCGGTCGCCACCGCGTTCCAGACCGGCCGGCCCGCGCCGGAGGGCCCCGGCTTCCCGGGGGCCGGGAGCACCCCGGCCCGCGGCCCCGCTCCCGGCGACGGACCCGCGACCGGCGGCGCCCCGTCGTCCGTCCCGGAGCCGGCCCGGTCCGCCTCATCGGGACGGGCTCCCTCGCCCGGCCGTGTCCCCCAGCCCGACGCGCTCGAGGACCGCCACGACCCCGACCTGCTGAGCGAGCTGCTCGCCCACGAGGAGGAGCTCGCCCGCGGCCGGTCGGCGGCGGAGACGGTCCAGGCCCTCGAGCGGGACCTGCTGCGCCAGGACGTGCGCGCCGACGCCGGCCGGCTGGGCCAGCTCCTGCACGAGTCCTTCGCCGAGGTCGGGGCCTCCGGGGCGTGGTGCTCCCGGGACGAGGTCCTCGAGCGGATGCCCCGCGAGCCGGGGCTCGGCCCGGTGGACGTGCACGTCCTGTCGGCCACCGAGCTCGGCTCCTCCGCCGTGCACCTGGTCTACCGTCTCGTCGCGGGGGACCGCACGAGCCTGCGCAGCTCCCTGTGGGTGCGGGAGGACTCCCGCACCGAGCTCGGTCCCTGGCAGCTGCGCTTCCACCAGGGCACCGACGAGGCCTGAGGGGCCCGCTCAGATCTCCGGGGCGTCGTCGGCGCGCTCGATGCCCGGGAGGCGCACGGTCATCGTGGCCCCGCCGCCCGGCGTCTCGCTCAGGTGCACCGTGCCGTCGTGCTGCTGGACGATCGCGGCCACGATGGACAGGCCCAGGCCCGTGCCGCCGGTCTCCCGGGTGCGGGAGGAGTCGGCGCGGTAGAAGCGCTCGAAGACGCGCTCCGCGTCCTCGCCATGGATGCCGGGGCCGTGGTCGCGCACCTGCAGGACGGCGCTGGACGTCTCGTCCACGCTGTGCTCCACGCCCACCGCGATCTCGATGGGGCTGCCGTCCGGGGTGTAGCGCAGGGCGTTGGTCACGAGGTTGGCCACGACCTGGCGCAGCCGTGACTCGTCGCCGTGCACCCACGCCGAGGTGGGCGCCCCGCCCCGCAGGCCCTCGACCTCGATCCTCCGCTCGGGGGCGGAGGCGCGGGCGTCCCCGGCGGCGTCGAAGGCGAGGTGGAGCAGGTCCACGTCGACGTTCTCGGCGGGGCGCCGCTCGTCGAGCCGGGCGAGCATCAGCAGGTCCTCGACGAGCTGCGTCATCCGCTTGGCCTCGGACTCGATCCGGGCCATCGCGCTGCCCACGTCCTCGGGGTTCTGCAGGGCGCCGTGCCGGTAGAGCTCCGAGTACCCGCGGATGGTGACCAGGGGCGTGCGCAGCTCGTGGGAGGCGTCGGCCACGAACCGGCGCAGCTTCCCCTCGGAGCGCGTCCGGGCCTCGAAGGCGTCCTCGATGTGGCCGAGCATCGCGTTGAGGGACGCCGAGAGCTGGCCCACCTCTGTCTGCCGGTTGTAGCCCTCCATACGTTGGGAGAGGTCGCCCTCGGCGATCCGGGCGGCGGTCTGCTCGACCTGGTGCAGCGGCGCGAACGCGCGCGTGACCAGCACCCAGCCGACGGCCATCGCCGCGAAGAGGGTCGCCATCCCGAAGCTGAGGGTCAGCAGGGTCACCGCGCTGAGCATGGCGTCCGTGTCGTCGAGCGGCTCCGCGACGGCCACGACCACGTCCAGCTGCTGCGGCTTGGCGGCGAGCACCCGCCAGCGGCGGTCCGGGGCGCCCACGGAGCCCACGGTCGTCGGCTCGAAGGGATGCTCCTGCACGTAGTCGAGGTCGACCTTCGACAGGTCGGGGCGCAGGGTCTGCACGCCGTCGGGCGTGTTCACCGCCCGGGCCACCACGGTGCCCTCGGCGTCCAGCAGGTAGCCCACGTGCGGGACTTGGTCGGCCTTCTCGCCCTGCAGGTCCGCCACGAGCACGGAGGAGACCATCCGGACGGACTTGTGCAGGTCCTCGTCGATGTCCTTGAGCATCGAGCCGCGCAGCACCGAGATCGCCACGAAGCTGGTCACCAGGATGGACAGCGCGAGGAGCAGGCCCGTGAGGACCATCAGCTGCGAGCGCAGCGAGGCCGAGCGCCACCGGGAGGACAGGGTCTGCATCCCGGGACCGGGTCAGTGGTTCTTCTGCGAGGACCGCAGGAGGTACCCGACGCCGCGCTTGGTGTGGATCAGCGGGGGCAGCTCGGGGTCGTTGTCGATCTTGCGCCGCAGGTAGGAGATGTAGGACTCCACGATGGAGGCGTCCCCGTTGAAGTCGTACTCCCAGACGTGGTCGAGGATCTGAGCCTTGGACAGCACCCGGTTCGGGTTGAGCATGAGGTAGCGCAGCAGCTTGAACTCGGTGGGGGACAGGTCGATCTCGCGCTCGCCGCGGAAGACCTCGTGCGCGTCGTCGTCGAGGACGAGATCGTCCACGCGCAGGCGCGAGTCGTCCTCCTCGGCTGGCTGGGTGCGGCGCAGCACCGCGCGGATGCGGGCCACCACCTCGTCGAGGCTGAAGGGCTTGGTGACGTAGTCGTCGCCGCCCACGGTCAGGCCCGTGACCTTGTCCTCCGTCTCGTCCTTGGCGGTCAGGAAGAGGATCGGGAAGTGCCGCCCGGCCGCGCGCAGCTTGCGGGTGACCGAGAAGCCGTCCAGGTCCGGGAGCATGACGTCGAGCACGGCGAGGTCCGGGTTCTCGGACTCCGCCTTGGCCAGGGCGTCACGGCCGTTGGTGGCGGTGACCACCTCGAAGCCGGCGAAGCGCAGGGACGTGGCCAGCAGCTCGAGGATGTTGGGCTCGTCGTCGACGACGAGCAGTTTCGCTTCGGGGTTCTCGTTCTTCACCACCCCAGTTTCTCGGAAGACCCTGAGAACCCACTGAACGGAGCTCACCGGTCCCCGGGGAGTTCCCCGGGGGCGGCGAGGTCGGCGGCGTCGAGGATCCGGTAGGCGTAGCCCTGCTCCGCCAGGAACCGGCGGCGCCTGGCGGCGTAGTCGGCGTCCACGGTGTCCCGGGCCACCACGGTGTAGAACGTGGCCGGGCGGCCGTCCCGCTTGGGCCGCAGCAGCCGGCCCAGGCGCTGGGCCTCCTCCTGGCGCGAGCCGAACGCCCCCGAGACCTGGACCGCCACGGAGGCCTCCGGCAGGTCGACCGAGAAGTTCGCCACCTTGGAGACCACCAGCACGGGCAGCTCGCCCGCCCGGAACGCCGCGAAGAGCCGTTCGCGGCGCGCGGTGCCGGTGCTGCCCTTGAGCACCGGGGCGCCGAGCAGCGCGCCCAGCTCGTCGAGCTGGTCCAGGAACTGCCCGATGACGAGCACCGGCTCCCCGCGGTGGCGGGCCACGAGCCGGGCCACGACGTCGAGCTTGTGCGCGGAGGACGAGGCGAGGCGGTGCCGGTCGGCGTCCTCCGCGGAGGCGTAGGCCATCCGGTCCCCGACGGGCAGCTCCACCCGGACCTCGACGCAGTCCGCGGGGGCGATGTGACCCTGCGCCTCGATCTCCCGCCATGGGGCGTCGTAGCGCTTCGGGCCGATCAGGGAGAACACCTCGCCCTCCCGGTGGTCCTCGCGCACCAGGGTGGCGGTCAGGCCCAGCCGGCGCCGGGCCTGCAGCTCGGCGGTCATCCGGAAGACCGGGGCGGGCAGCAGGTGCACCTCGTCGTAGACGATGAGCCCCCAGTCGTGGCCGTCGAGCAGCTCCAGGTGGGGGTGGATCCCGCCGCGGCGGGCGGTGAGCACCTGGTAGGTGGCGATGGTCACCGGGCGGACCTCCTTGACCGCCCCGGAGTACTCGCCGATCTCGTCGGCCGTGAGGGTGGTGCGGCGCAGCAGCTCGGCCTTCCACTGCCGTGCGGAGACCGTGTTCGTGACCAGCACGAGCGTCGTCGTCGAGCTCGCGGCCATCACGCCCGCGCCCACCAGCGTCTTGCCGGCGCCGCACGGGAGGACGACGACGCCGCTGCCGCCGGCCCAGAAGTTCTCCACCGCGTGGCGCTGGTACGGCCGCAGCGCCCAGGCCCCGCCCGTCGCGGGGTCCGTCTCCGTCAGGGAGATGGGGTGCGGGGTGCCGTCCACGTACCCGGCCCGGTCCTCGGCCGGCCAGCCCACGGTCAGCAGCAGCTGCTTGAGCTCGCCCCGGGCGCTCGCGTGCACCACCGTGGTCGCCCCGTCGATCCGCGGGCCCAGCAGCGGGGCGATCTTCCGGTGCCGGGCGATCTCCTCGAGGACGGGGGCGTCGGAGCTGCGCAGCACGAGCCCGTGCACGGGGTCCTTCTCGAGCACGAGCCGGCCGTAGCGGGACATCGTCTCGTCGATGTCCACGAGCAGCGCGTGGGGCACCGGGAAGCGGGAGCGGGTCAGGAGGACGTCCAGCACCTTCTCGGCGTCCAGCCCCGCGGCCCGGGCGTTCCACAGGCCCAGCGGGGTGATGCGGTACGTGTGCACGTGCTCGGGGGCGCGCTCGAGCTCGGCGAAGGCGGCCAGCTCGCGGCGTGCCGCGTCCGCGTCCTCGTGGTCGAGCTCGAGCAGCACGGTGCGGTCGCTCTGGACGATCAGTGGTCCCATGCGCGGTCTCCTCCGGGGTCGGTGCGGTCGGACGGGCCCGTGAGGCGGACCAGCAGGTCCTCGACCTCCTCGGGGGACGGGGTGCGGTGGCGCGGGGCGGGGACCTCCAGCAGCAGGACCGGGTCGGCGTCGCCGGTCCGCGGCGGGGGCTGCGGCCGCCCGGGGTCCACCGCCGGTTCCGTGCCCGAGGCCCGGACGGCGGCCACGAGCTCGTCGAGCACCGCGTCGCGCGTCCCGGCCTCCCGGCGCCGGCTGGTCGGCTCCCGGTCCCCGGCGACCACGAGCACCCCCGGGGCGGGCCGGCGCACCGGACGCCCGGCCAGCCGCGGGGACCGGGCGAGCGCCTCGAGCAGGTCCTCCTCGCCCGTGAGCACCCAGTCGGCCCGGGTGATCCGGATCCGGCCGTGGTCCCGGCCGGCCTCCTCGACCAGGTAGGCCAGGGCCTGCGGCACCGGAGCCCGGCTGTGCTCGGCCAGCCACGCCAGGATCGACGCCGGGTCCCAGCCGGCGTCGAGGGCCCGGTGCAGGGAGCGCTCGGTGAAGCGGTGCCGGGCCGCCGGCCCGTGCCCCTCCTCGTCCGCGAGCTCGCCCAGGGCGCGGGCCACGGCCGGGTCGAGGTAGCCGGTGGCCGTGGCGGTGAGGTCGCCCTGCAGCAGCACCGTCCGCGAGGGCGCGGGCAGCCACCCGGCCACCGCCCGGGCGGCCTCCTCGGCCCGGCCCGCGGCGAGCTCCCGGCCCGGCGGGGTGAGGGCGTCGGCGCCCACGAGCCCGAGCTCGGCCGCCTCCGCCAGCATGCCGGGCCCCCAGCGGTCGAGGGACCGGGCCAGGCGCGGGCGCTGCCACCGGGCGAGCGCCAGGACGTCCTCCGGGCCGTGTCCGCCCGGTGCGCGCTCGGCGAGCGCGGCGTGGGCCCGCAGCAGCGCCCCGCGCACCGGCGGCGCCTCCGGGGCGTGCGCGCCGCGGGTGAGGACCCCCACGACCGATCCGTCCGCCAGGGGCAGCCCGACCGCGGAGGGCACGACGTCGGAGGCGAGCCACGACCGCACCACGTGCAGCCACTGCCCGGCCCGGTCCGCGTCCTCGAACGGCGCCGGTGCCGGCCGCCACGCGGACGTGTCCGGGTCGAGCAGCACGAGCCCGGCCAGCTCGGCCAGGCCGAGGAGGCGGACGAGCTCCGGGTGCTCCAGGGCCAGTGCGGCGCGCAGCCGGCGCAGCTCGCGCACGCCGACTCCGCCGGCGCGCAGTGTGCTCAGGGGGCGCGCCCGCAGCTCGGCGCGCAGCGCGGCGAGCCGGCGCAGCAGCTGCTCGACCGCGGCCGCGGCGGCGTTGTCCCGGAGCCGGTCGGGCACGCGCGTGGCGGGCGGCACGGGCGCCTCCTGCGGGGCACGGGCCCAGGGGTCGCCCCCGCGCAGGGCCAGGCCGGTCTCCCGGGGCAGCTCGACGTGGCGGGAGTCCACGGGCAGCAGCACGCCGCGGGCCAGGAGCCAGTCGACGGGCCGGGCGGCGGGGTCGGCCTCCGGGTCGGGGCGGCGCAGCGCGTCCGGCAGGTGCCCCACGGGCCGGGACCGGAACCGCTCGAGCACCTCCCGCACCGCCGGGGGCCACTGCGCGAGATCCTCGGGCGCGGGGGGAGCCGCCGCGCCGCCCGGGTCCGTGGGTCCCGTGCCCCGCAGGCCTGCGGCGAGGGCCGCGAGCACCGGCCGGGGGCGGCCCAGCCCGGCCGGGTACCGGCCCAGGGCCTCCGTCAGCCCGGGCACCAGGCGCAGCACGTCCCCGTCCCGGTGGACCAGGACCAGGCGGTGCAGCCGGTCCCAGGGCGGGCCGGTCAGCAGGCGCCCGGCGGGCCCGTCCGGCGGACCGAGGACCACGGCCCGCTCGAGGGCGTCCAGCTCGGGCCGGGAGAGCTCGTCCAGGGCCCGGCGCAGCCCGGCCCGGGAGAGCAGGGCCTCCGCGAGCTCGGCGGTCGTCGTCGTGCCCGGGCGCACCGCGTCGGGCCGCGCGGCGAGCAGCGCGGCCAGCTCCTCGGGGGAGCGGGCCGCGAGGTCCCGGAGCAGACCGTCCGGGAGCACGGGTCAGGCCCGGCGCCGGCGCAGCACGGATCGCACCAGGCTCGCGCAGAACAGCAGGAAGGCCACGGGGAAGAGGAACCACGGGATGGCCGTCAGCCCGTCCCAGGGGTCCGCGCCGAGCGCCTTCAGCACCAGCAGCAGCGCGAGGCACACCGCGCAGACCAGGCCCAGTCCGACCGCGGCGGCGCCGAGGACGTCGAACCCGGGGCGGCGGGCGGGGCGGTCCGCGGGCGTGGCGGCACGGTCGTCGGGGGCAGGCATGGGTCCAAAGTACCAAGCCCGGCGCCCCGCCGCGGCCGCACCGGCGTCCGCCGGGGCGGCCGTCCCGGCCCCGGAGCGGGGCTAGAATGGGAGGTTCCACAGGGTGGCCCGGCAGCACGGACGGCGGGGCCGCCCTTCCACGAGGACGACGACGAGGGAGACAGCGTGCCCACCGGCAAGGTGAAGTGGTTCGATTCCAAGAAGGGCTTCGGCTTCCTGGCGACCGACGACGGCCAGGAGGTGTTCCTGCCCTCCTCGGCGCTGCCCGCCGGCGCCGGCACGGTGAAGCCGGGGACGCGGATGGAGTTCGGGGTGGCCCAGGGGCGGCGCGGCGCGCAGGCGCTGTCCGCGCGGATCCTGGACCGGGCCCCGTCGATCGCGAAGAACGTCCGCAAGCCCGCCGAGGAGATGGCCGTCATCACCGAGGACCTCATCAAGCTCCTGGACGAGATGTCCGACGGGCTGCACCGGGGCCGCTACCCGGACTCCGCGCACGGCCGGAAGATCGCCGCGATCCTGCGCACCGTGGCCGACAACCTGGACGTCTGAGCCCACCGGGCCGGGGGTTCCCACCCCCGGCCCCGACTTCGAGCACCCACCACGAGGGAGACCAGCAGTGACCGAGGAGACCGTCCAGGACGCGCCCGCCGACGAGGGGCCCGCAGCACCCCAGTCCCCGGCGCCCCGCCGCCGGGCACCCAAGCAGGACGCCCTGCTCGTGGCCGACGTCGCGACCGCCCGCGCCGGGGTGGAGCAGATCGCGGGGCCCGCGCAGATCGGTCCCGGGCACCGCGTGGCGGTCGAGGAGGACCGGCTGGTCGTCCACCTCTTCGAGTGCACCCTGCCCGGCTACCGCGGCTGGAACTGGTTCGCGAGCCTCGCCCGGGCCCCGCGCAGCAAGGCGGTGACCGTCTGCGAGGTCGGTCTGCTGCCCGGGGAGGACGCCCTGCTGGCACCCGAGTGGGTGCCCTGGTCCGAGCGCGTGAGCCCCGAGGAGAAGGCCCAGGAGGAGCAGGAGCGCGCCGAGGAGGACGCCGCGGCCGCGGCCGAGGACACCGCGGGACCCGCCGCCGGGGAGCCGGCCCCCGGCACGCAGCACAGCACGCCGCCCGCCGCCGAGGACGGCACCGCGCCGTCGCGGGGTGGCGAACGGTCCTGAGCGCCCCGCGGGGGAGCACCGCCGCCGCGGGCCCGCCGGAGCCCGCCCGGGGCATGTTCCGCTCGTTCCGGTTCCGCAACTTCCGCGTCTGGTTCCTGGGCGCCCTCGTGTCCAACATCGGCACGTGGATGCAGCGCACGGCCCAGTCGTGGCTGGTCTTCGACGAGCTCTCGGACCACGACGCCACCGCCATGGGCGTGGTGACCGCCCTGCAGTTCCTGCCCCAGCTCTTCCTGGCGCCCTGGGCGGGGGTGCTCGCCGACCGGATGGACCGGCGGCGCCTGCTGCTGTGGACGCAGACGGCCATGGCCGCGCTCGCCGCGGGCCTGGGCGTGGCCGTGCTCTCCGGCGTGGCGAGCCTGGGGCTCGTCTACGCCTTCGCGCTGGCCCTGGGCGTCGCCTCCACCCTCGACGGGCCCGTGCGCCAGACCTTCGTCTCCGAGATGGTCGACGACGACTACCTCTCCAACGCCGTGGCGCTGAACTCGACCTCGTTCAACGCGGCCCGGATGATCGGGCCCGCCGCGGCCGGCGTGCTCGTGGCCTCGATCGGGTCCGGCTGGGTGTTCCTGCTCAACACCCTCACCTTCGGCGCCATGCTCGCCGCGATCCTGGCGATCCGCACCGAGGAGCTGCGCGGGATGCCGCGCTCCGGGCGGGGGCGCGGTCAGATCCGGGAGGGCCTCGCCTACGTCGGCAGCCGCCCCGACATCGTGGCGGTGCTGGTCACCATCTTCCTCATCGGCACCTTCGGGCTGAACTTCGCCGTGTTCCTGGCGGCCATGGCCGGTCCCGAGTTCGGCCGCGGCTCGGAGACCTTCGGGGCGCTCAACTCAGTCCTCGCGGTCGGCACGGTGGCGGGCGCCCTCCTCTCGGCCCGGCGGCGCCGCGCCCGGCTGCGCTACGTCTACGGCGGCAGCGCCGTCTTCGCGCTGAGCTGCCTGGGGGCGGCCACGGCGCCCACCCTGGCGGTGTTCGCGCTGTGGCTGGTCCCGTGCGGGCTGTCCTCGCTGACGATCATGACGACCGCCAACGCCTACGTGCAGTCGACCACCTCGCCGGTGATGCGCGGCCGCGTGATGAGCCTCTACATGGCGATCTTCATGGGCGGCACGCCCGTGGGGGCGCCCGTGGTCGGCTGGATCACGGACGCCCTCGGGCCGCGGTGGGGCATGGGCGTCGCCGTGGCGGCGGGGCTCGGCGGGGCCCTGGTCGGCGCCCCGTTCTGGCTGCGGCTGCGCGCGCAGGGCCCCGCGGCCGGGGACCCCGCTCCGGAGGAGCCCCGCTAGCGTCCGGTGCCGCCCGTCCCGCGCAGCTGCTCGACGACGTGGTCGATGCAGCGCAGCAGCCGGGCGACGTCGTCGGGCTCGATCGAGACGAACGTGGCGATCCGCAGCTGGTTGCGCCCCAGCTTGCGGTAGGGCTCGACGTCCACCACGCCGTGGGCGCGCAGCACCGCCGCCACGGCGGCGGCGTCCACGGTCCCGTCGAAGTCCACCGTGGTGATGACGGTGGAGCGGTCCTCCGGGCGGGGCACGAACGGGGCGGCGTGGGCCGAGGCCTCCGCCCACGCGTACACCAGGTCCGAGGACTCCTTGGTGCGGGCGGCGGCCCACGCCATGCCGCCCTGCCCGTTGAGCCACCGCAGCTGCTCGTCGAGCATCACCAGCGTGGCCAGCGCGGGGGTGTTGTAGGTCTGGTCCTTGCGCGAGTTCTCCAGGGCCGCCGTGAGCTTCAGGAAGTCGGGGATCCAGCGCCCGGAGCCGCCGATCCGCTCGATCCGCTCGACCGCCGCGGGGGAGAAGGCGCCCAGCCACAGCCCGCCGTCCGAGCCGAGGTTCTTCTGCGGGGAGAAGTAGTACACGTCCGTCGCGGAGACGTCCGCCGCCATTCCGCCCGCCGCCGAGGTGGCGTCGACGAGCACGAGCGCGTCCTCCCCGATCCCCGCGGGCCGGTGCACGGGCGCGGCCACGCCGGTGGACGTCTCGTTCTGGGGCCACGCGTAGACGTCCACCCCCTCCTCCGCCCGCGGCTCCGGGCGGGTGCCCGGCAGGGACTGCACGACGGAGGAGGCCTCGAGGAACGGCGCGGCGTCCGTGACCTGGGCGAACTTGGCCCCGAACTCGCCGAACGTCAGGTGCTGGGCCCGGCGCTCGACCAGCCCGAAGGCGGCGGCGTCCCAGAACGCGGTGGCCCCGCCGAGGCCCAGCAGCACCTCGTAGCCGGCGGGCAGGCCGAGGAACTGCGCCAGCCCCTCCCGCACCGTGCCCACGAGCTGCTTGACCGGTGCCTGGCGGTGGGAGGTGCCCAGCAGGGCCGCGCCGGCACGGGCCACGGCCTCGACCTGCTCCGCGCGGACCTTCGAGGGGCCCGCGCCGAACCTGCCGTCGGCGGGGAGCAGGTGCTGGGGGATGGTGACGTGTGCGGGCAACGGGCGCTCCCTCGTGACGGACGTGCGGCTGGTGACGGGCGGCGGTCGCGGGCGCCGCGCGGGGGCGCGGGCGCGACCGGGGCCCCGGCCCATTCTGCCCCACCCGGGCGCGGGCCCCTCCGCCGCCGGGGCGCGCGGACTAAGCTCGTGCGGGAGGACCGGCCCGGGCGGGACCCCCGGTCCGGACGGCCGGACGAAGGATGACTGAGGCATGAGCGACCTGATCGACACCACGGAGATGTACCTGCGCACGGTGCTCGAGCTCGAGGAGGAGGGCATCACGCCCATGCGGGCGCGGATCGTCGAGCGACTCGACCACTCGGGTCCCACCGTCTCGCAGACGGTGTCCCGGATGGAGCGCGACGGCCTGCTGACGGTGGGCTCCGACCGGTCCCTGGTCCTCACCGAGCGGGGCCGCGAGCGGGCGGTGCAGGTGATGCGCAAGCACCGCCTGGCGGAGCGGCTCCTCGCCGACGTCATCGGCCTGGACCTGGCGCAGGTCCACGACGAGGCGTGCCGGTGGGAGCACGTGATGAGCGAGCAGGTCGAGCGGAGGCTGGTGGACCTGCTGCACAGCCCCCGGTACTCGCCCTACGGCACGCCGATCCCGGGCCTGGGCGCGCTGGGCGTCGAGGAGGGCCCCGCGGCGGCGGGTCACCCGTCCCTGCTCGACGCCGCCCGGACGGTCCCCGACGGGACGCACACCGTGGCCCTGCTGCCGGAGGTGGTCCAGGCCGACGCGGCCCTCCTGGGCGTGCTGAGCGACGTGGGGGTGCTTACCGGGGCCGTGGTCCGGGCCCGCGTGGACGGCGAGCGGGTGCGGATCGAGGTGCCGGCCACGGGCCGGTCCGCGGAGATCGACGTGCGCACCGCCGCGGCCATCCGCGTCATCGCCCCCTGAGCTGCCGCACCCCCGCTCGGGCCCTGGACGGAGGCGCCCGAGCACGGTTGTGGGCACCTTCACAAGCCACTTTCGGCCAGTGCGCCCGGTCCGGTCCCGTCCGCGGCGAAAGGCCTGGTGAGCGGCGGAATCCCGGGGTCGGGAACCGGACTCCACAGATGGCCGGCGCACCCCACTGATACGCGCCCGGGACACAATGCGCGGCTATCTGTCCGATCCACGATGCAAAGCTGTTATCGGCCGTGATCAAAACGTGACACTTCCGTAACCGGTCATGTACTGTTCACTTCGTGCTGATCACTGGTCGGATCGGCGCCCTCGAGCACATCGCCGAATTCTGCCGGTGCTCGGGGCCAATGCACAGAAACTGCTTGGCAGAAGCGGGGGAACCATTTTCGGTCCCGGTTGATCCGGGACCTTGGGGTTAAGTCGTTCAGAGCGCGTGCGCTCTGCGGCCGGGTGTCTCCCACCCGAATCCGACAGCTCACCTCGTAGGCAAAGGGAGGAACTCACCCATGTCGCTTTTCAAGCAGAACACTGCCCGCCACCGCGCCGAGACCACCTCGAACGCCGTGCGCAACACCACGATCGCCGCCGCCGCCGGCGCCGCGATCATCGGCTCCATCGCTCCGGCCCAGGCCTACGCAGAGGTCCCCGCGGCCTCCTACGCGGCCCCGGCCGCCGCCTCGCTGGCCACCTACGCCTCGTCCGGCTACCAGGCCCCGGTCGCCGCGCAGCCCGCGGCCCCGGCCTACCAGGCCCCGGCCGCCGCCCCGCAGCAGGCCGCCGCCGCGAGCGTCACCCCGCAGTCCACCACCACGGCCGAGATCACCCCCGCCGCCGGCGGGGTCGTCGGCACCGCCCACCAGGGCATCGGCAGCGCCTACGTCTACGGCGGCACCGCCTTCGGCGCCTGGGACTGCTCCGGCTTCACCAAGTGGGTCTTCGCCCAGCACGGCATCGACCTGCCCCGCACCACCTGGGCCCAGTTCGCCGCGGCCACCCCCGTGTCCGCCCCGCAGCCCGGCGACCTCGTCTCCCAGAACGGTGGGGGCCACGTGGGCATCTACATCGGCGGCGGCAAGATGATCTCGGCCCTGAACCCGTCGCAGGGCACCCAGATCCACTCCGTCAACGCCATGCAGCTCGACGGCTACTACCGGGTCAGCTGATCCGGCCCGCCCTCCGCGGTGACCGCACGGTCGCCGCGGAGGGCCCCCGGTCCGCTCCGGACCGCCGGGACCCGCGCTCCCGGGTCCCACCCGCGCCGCCCGTCTCCCCGGGTGCAGCGCCGCTCGTCCTCCTGGACGCCGTACCTCCCCGCTCCTCCTCCGCCCGCCGTGCGCGGTGCTCCTGATCCGGATCACCGCGCTGCCGGACACCGCAGCACCCCGCGTACCGCGCGGGGTGGTCCGTGCTGTCATCGCACCGCTCCGGCAGATCCGCCCGGCCCTCCAGAAAGCCTCCTGAACCCCTCATGACTCGTGATCTGAACTCCTCGAACGGCATCGGCTCGCTCCTCACCGGCAAGGCCCGCACCGCGGCCGCCGTCGCGGCCTTCTCCGGCCTGGCCCTGGCCACCACCGTCTCCGTGCAGGCCGCCCCGGCCCAGGAGGCCGCCGCCGACGCCCCGCTGTCGGCCGTCGCCGCCGCGACCCCCTCCGCCGCCCCCACCGTGTCCCTCGAGCCGGTCGCCCACGTGACCAAGGCCGAGAAGAAGGTGGAGGCGAAGACCGAGAAGAAGGCGGAGCCCGAGACGGCGAAGAAGGCCGAGGCCCCCCAGCCCGTCGTCGCCCCCGCTTCACAGCCGGTCGTGCAGGCGGCCCCCGTGGCCCAGGCCGCTCCCGCCGCCGCCCCCGTGGCCCAGGCGCCCGCGGCCCCCGTGGTCCAGGCCGCTCCGGCGCCCGAGCCGGCCCCGGTGGCCGCGCCGGCGCCGAAGCCCGCCCCGGTCGCCGCTCCGGTGGCCGCCCCGGCACCGAAGCCTGCCCCGGTGGCCGCGCCGGCGCCGAAGCCCGCCCCGGCCCCGGTCGCCGAGCGCACCGTCACCCCGCAGAGCTCCGCCTCCGGCAAGGGCGCCACCATCGCCTCGGCGGCCCTCGGTCAGATCGGCGTGGCCCAGGACTGCACGGCCGCGGTCACCAACGCGCTGCGCGCCGCCGGCATCAACCACCACGGCTGGCCGGCCTCCTACCTGAGCCTCGGGACCCAGGTCTCCGCCGGCCAGGCCCAGCCGGGCGACCTCGTCTACTACGCCGACGGCGGCATGGGCATGGCCCACATCGGCGTCTACATCGGTGGCGGCAAGGCCGTCCACGGCGGCTGGAACGGCGGCACGACCGTCGTCGACAGCGTCAACGTGGGCTCCGGGCCCGTCTTCGTCCGCGTGCGCTGACCGCACGCGAGCACCGCTTCGGGTGCGCGGTTCCTGGTCGGCCAGACGGGAACCGCGCACCCGCTGTTTAACGGTTCCCCTCGGCCACCTGCTCGCCGGCCGGGACCCGTGCTGAGGGCCCCGGCCGGCGGGAGCGGACGCCGATAGGATGGGCCCATGCCCACCGACTACAGCCGCAACGCCCGCACGAGCCTCGACCGCGAGTACGCCTACATGGCCTACGGCATGATCGGCGGGGCCGTGCCCGGCATCGTGGCCGGGTTCGTCGTGGCCGCGTTCGTGGGCCACGCCGCCATGTGGCTGTCCGTCCTCGGCGGCGTCGGCATCGTGCTGGGCCTGCTCACCGGGATTCTGCTCCACCGGAGGCGCCGCTCCGCGGACGAGGCCGCGGCCCACCGGGGGAGCGGCGCAGCGCCGGAATGACGTGCTCGCGGAGCAGCGGGGCGAGGTCGTCCGGCAGCGCGGCGAGCGCGGTGTCGTCCAGCGGCTGCCAGCGCAGCTCCTCGATCTCCGCGCGTGCCACCGGGTGCCCGGTCAGGGGCGCCGTGAACACCGTGCAGCGCACCCACGTGCCGGGCTCGTTCGCGGCGGGGGACTCGAACTCGCCCAGCAGCCGCAGCTGTCCGGGGTGCAGGTGCAGCCCGACCTCCTCGGCGGTCTCCCGCACGGCCGCCTCGGCCGGCGACTCCCCGGGGTCGAGCTTCCCGCCCACCAGCATGAAGCGGTCCGTGCCCCGCTTGCGCACCGTGAGCAGGGCTCCGTCGTCGTCGTGCAGGCACACGGCCGTGATGGTGAGGACCTCCACGTCGCCCGTCGCCCCCGGGGAGGCGCGGCGCTCCGCCGCACGCAGCCGGCGGATCTCGTCCGCCAGGTTCCGGGCCGCGCCGGCGCCCCAGCGCCGCTGCGCCGCCGGCGTGCGGTAGAGCGGCTGCTGCCGCCACAGCCCTTCGAGCACCCGCAGCCGCCCGGCCGCGAAGTCGTCGTCGGGCACGTGGGCGTACTCGCGGCGCACGCCGGCGGTGTAGGCCTCGTACGTCCCGGGGGCCGAGCCCAGCACCGCCAGGTCCGCGTCGAGCAGCAGCGCCCCGGGGAGGTCTCCGGGCCCGGCCGCGTGGTCGAGGGTCAGCAGGACCAGCCGCTGCACCTCGGCGACCACGCCGGGCGCGAGGCCGGCGCCGGTCAGCCGGTCCCGGGCCAGCGCGGCGGAGTCCCGCTCGTCCTGCCCGGGCCGGCCCGCGTAGACGGCGTCGTGGAACCAGGCGGCGAGCACGAGGGCGTCGTGCTGCTCCGGGCTCAGGGACTCCCCGGTCTCCGCGACCAGCTGCCCGAGCGCCTCGAGCACCGCCAGCAGGTGCGAGCGGCCGTGGTAGTGGCGGTGGGGCTCGCCCCACCGCTCGACCAGCTCCGCCCCCAGCTGCGGCAGGGCGGGGAACCGCCCGTCCCACCGCCGGCGCAGCACCCGGGCGATCCGCTCCGGGCGTGCCCGTGCGGGCACGCGCAGCCCGCTGCGCAGGAGCACGCGCGTGAGCTCACGCCCCTCGACGGGCCGGGCCCCCGCGGCGACCGCCGCGTCGTAGAGGCTGCCCCGCACGTCGTAGTGGTCCCGGTCGAACGCGCGACGGGGCACGCCCAGCCGGTCGGCGAAGGCGTGCAGCTCCTCGTACGACGCGTCGGAGACCAGGTGCGAGAAGTGCGTCCCGTGGGCGGGCCACAGCGGCGGATCGATGTAGACGGGCATGCGACCGATCCTAGACGCGACAGGTTCGCGGGGCCCCCGGGGAGCACCTAGACTGTTCGGCGTCGCCCTCGTAGCTCAGGGGATAGAGCACGGCTCTCCTAAAGCCGGTGTCGTTGGTTCGAATCCAATCGGGGGCACGCACGGACGCCCCGGACCACCCGGTCCGGGGCGTCCTCCGTCCGGGGCCGCGGTCAGGGGCGCGGGCCGGACCCGCTGCGGGAGCGCGGGGCGTCCTCGGCCGGCGGCTCCTGCACCCGGCGCCGCAGCGCCTCCACCGCCGTGGCCACGGTCACGGCCAGCAGCAGCACGAGCAGCACCCAGCGGGCGACGACCAGGGCGGACGCCGCGGCCACGGCGGAGCCGTCCCCGGGGTCCGCGAGCGCGGCGTCGATCGCCGCGTTGCCCGCCAGGGAGACGGCCGCGAAGCCGAGCACGACCGCGGACCGGAGCCAGCGGCGGACGCGCGAGGCCGTGTGGAGGGCGACGAACAGCAACCACGCCAGACCCACGAACAGCGGGGCGAGCAGCCCGGACGAGCGGTGCACGGCCTCGTACTGGGCGCGCCCCGGCTCGCCGAGGGCCGCGGCGAGCCGCTGCGCGTGGGCCTGGTCGAAGCCGCCCGGCATCCACTCCGGCAGGAGCAGGCCGTCCGCGGCGGAGGCGCCGAGCAGGGGGAGCACCCAGGCGTGCACGTACAGCCACAGGAGCGCGGAGACGCCCATGGCCACGCCCACGACCAGCCCGGAGCTGGACCGCGTGGGCCGCGGCCGCAGCTCGCCCGGGCGCGCCTCGTGCAGGCGCGTCCCCCGGGGCGGCCCCGGGAGGGCCGTGCTGCCGTGCTTGCGTGCCTTCTGCGCCCGTGTCAGTCCCATGCCCCCATTATCCGGTCGCGCGTCCACCGCCGAACGCACGGGCCCAGGAGTAGGCTGAGGCCACCCGCACCGGCCTCGGGCCGGCGGAGGTACGGCCCGGCCGCCCACGACCGGGCGTTCGACGAGGACGACACGGAGGTGCCGGTCATGGAACTGTCCATCGGACTCCCGGACGGCCTGCTCATGCGGCTGACCGAGGGCAATGTGCTGACGCTGTTCGAGAAGGACCACGAGACGGTGCGCCGCACGGTGGACTGCTCCGTCCTCGGCGACGCCCCCATCGCGGACATGGTGTGGTCGCACAAGCTCTCGGCCGTGATCGCCGCGGTGCCGTCGCTCCACCGGCTGTTCCGCTGGGACCCGTACACCGACGTGCTGTACGAGTTCGCGGGCACGGGGGAGCCCGGCCGGCGGGACGGCAAGGCGGGGCAGGCCAAGTTCGCGGCCACCGTCTCGATCACCGAGGACGGCAGCGGGACCCTGTGGCTCGTCGACCGCGACTCCTCGTCCCTGCGCTGCATCGAGATCGACACGGACAAGCCCGACGGCGGACCGCTGGTCTGCACCGTGGTGGGCCGGGCCGGCGAGGGCTTCGCGGACGGGCCGGCGGACACCGCCCAGCTCGACCACCCCGAGGACCTGCAGATCCTCTACGACGGCTCGGTCGTGATCGCCGACACCGGCAACGACGCCATCCGCCACCTCGACCCGGCCAGCCGGGAACTGGACACCGTCTACGGGGGAGAGGACTCCGAGGCGGTGGAGTTCGACGACGACATCCGGCTGAAGCGGCCCGTGCGGGTGACCGTGGCCGACTCGGAGCTGTGGGTCGACGACGACAACGGGCGGCACCGGCTCGAGCTGCACTTCGTCTGAGGCCGGCCCCGGCGTCCCCGGGCCTCGGTAGACTGGGGCCACGATGGACTACCTCTTCGACAACCCGCTCCTGCCCTCCGCCTCCGTGGCGCGCCCCGGCGCGAGCGCCCCGCCACGCCGGGGCGCCGTCTCCGCGGAGGCCCTCGTGGAGGGTCTCAACGAACCGCAGCGGGCCGCCGTCGAGCACTCCGGCGCCCCGCTGCTGATCGTCGCGGGCGCGGGATCCGGCAAGACCCGCGTGCTGACCCACCGGATCGCCCACCTCCTGGCCACGGGCCGGGCCCACCAGGGCGAGATCCTGGCGATCACCTTCACGAACAAGGCCGCCGCCGAGATGCGGGAGCGCGTGGTCGAGCTCGTGGGGGAGTCCGCGAAGTCGATGTCGATCTCCACGTTCCACTCGTTCTGCGTGCGGGTCCTGCGCCGCGAGGCCACGAGCGTGGGACTGAAGTCGACCTTCTCCATCTACGACTCCGCCGACTCCCTGCGCCTGATCACCCTCGTGGCCAAGCAGCACGACCTCGACCCGAAGCGCTTCGCGCCCAAGAGCATCCAGCACAGGATCTCCGCGCTGAAGAACGAGCTCGTCGACGACGAGACGTACCTGGCCCGGGTCTCCGAGACGGATCCCTTCGAGAGCGCGGTGGCCCAGGTCTACCGCGGCTACACCGAGCGGCTGCGCGCGGCCAACGCGATGGACTTCGACGACCTCATCGGCCAGACCGTGCACATGTTCCGGGCGTTCCCGCAGGTCGCCGAGTACTACCGGCGCCGGTACCGGCACGTGCTCATCGACGAGTACCAGGACACCAACCACGCGCAGTACGCGCTGGTCCGCGAGCTCGTCGGGACGGGCGCGGAGCCCGGCCCCGGGGCGAGTCCGGTGCCGCCCGCCGAGCTGACGGTCGTGGGCGACTCCGACCAGTCGATCTACGCGTTCCGCGGGGCCGACATCCGCAACATCGTCGACTTCGAGCAGGACTACCCGCAGGCGCGGACCATCCTGCTGGAGCAGAACTACCGGTCCACCCAGAACATCCTCACCGCCGCGAACGCCGTGATCGCCAAGAACAAGGCGCGCCGGGACAAGCGGCTGTGGACCGCGTCCGGCGACGGCGAGAAGATCACCGGCTACGCCGCCGAGAACGAGCACGAGGAGGCCCGGTTCATCGCCGAGGAGATCGACCGCCTCCAGGACGAGGACGGCTACCGTCCCGGCGACGTCGCCGTCTTCTACCGCACCAACGCCCAGTCCCGCTCCCTCGAGGAGATCCTCATGCGCGTGGGCCTGCCCTACAAGGTGGTGGGCGGCACCCGCTTCTACGAGCGCAAGGAGATCAAGGACGCCCTGTCCTACCTGCGCTCGATCGTGAACCCGGACGACGACATCACCGTCCGCCGCATCGTGAACGAGCCCAGGCGCGGCATCGGGGACCGCGCCGAGGGCGCCGCCGCCGCGCTCGCCGAGCGCGAGCGGATCTCCTTCATGGACGCGCTGCGCCGCGCCGACGAGGCCCCCGGGATGGCCACCCGGTCGCTGAACGCGGTCAAGGCGTTCGTCCAGCTCATGGACGACCTCGCCTCCGTCGCCGAGGGCTCGGGTGCCGCCTCGGTGCTCGAGGCGGTGCTCGAGCAGTCGGGCTACCTCGCCGCGCTGCGCGGGTCCTCCGACCCGCAGGACGAGTCGCGGGTGGAGAACCTGGCGGAGCTCGTCGCCGTGGTGCGGGAGTTCGAGCGGGACCGCCCGGACGCCGGGCTGCCCGAGTTCCTCGAGCACGTCTCCCTCGTGGCCGACGCCGACCAGATCCCGAACCGGCCCGCGGGGGCCTCGGGGGACGGGCCGAGCGCCGAGCAGATCGCGGCGGAGGTCGCCGAGGCCCGGGCGCAGGGCGTGGTCACGCTGATGACCCTGCACACCGCCAAGGGCCTCGAGTTCCCGGTGGTCTTCCTCACCGGCATGGAGCACGGGCTGTTCCCCCACCAGCGGTCCCTCACGGACGAGAAGGAGATGGAGGAGGAGCGGCGACTGGCCTACGTGGGCCTGACGCGGGCCCGGGAGCGCCTGTACCTCACCCGCTCCGAGTTCCGCTCCATGTGGGGCCAGTCCCAGTACAACCCGGCCAGCCCGTTCCTCGACGAGATCCCGGCGGAGCTCGTCGACTGGAAGCGGGAGGGGTCCTCGGCCCCGGCCCCGTGGGGATCCTCCCTGCACGGCGGCGCCGCACAGCGGGACCCGATGCGGGGCTCCTACTGGGGTGCCGCGGCCTCCTCCGGCGCGGCCTTCGAGCGCATGGGCACGTCCCGGGCCACGGCGGCGGGCCGGGTGCAGCCCAACAAGGAGATCCCCAGCCTCTCCGTCGGCGACACCGTGGACCACAAGGCGTTCGGCAAGGGGACCGTGGTCTCCGTCGAGGGGGCCGGCGACAAGACCGTGGCGAAGGTGCGCTTCGGCGGGGACGAGAAACGGCTGCTGCTGCGCTACGCCCCGCTCACCAAGGTGGGCTGAGCCCCGCCGCCGCGGTCCCGGGCGCCCCGCAGGACCCCGCCGTGGACGGTTGCGCACGCGTGTCCACTGGAGTGTCCAGGGAACGGGAGAGCCTCCGGGTGGGGGTGTGGCCCTTCGATCCGCCACGCCCCACCCGGAGGCCCTCCTCGTGCCAGGGTGTTCCCGGCCTCCTATGAGTCCTTCGCCTTGACCGTGTAGATCGCGCCGGTCGAGACGTCCTCCTCGAGCGCCTCGAGCGTGCGTCCCCGGGTCTCCGGGACCTGTGTGTAGACGAAGATCAGCGCCAGCACGCCGACTCCGGCGAAGAGGAAGAACGTGCCGGTGATCCCGACGGCGTTGACCAGGGAGGGGAAGTAGAGCGAGAGGATGCCGTTGGCGATCCACAGCGCGAAGACGGACACCCCGATCCCGAAGCCGCGCATGTGCAGCGGGAACACCTCGGAGAGGTAGACCCACACGGCGACGTTGAGGAAGGTCTGCATCGACCCGACGAAGGCCACCACCAGGGCCAGGATCACCCAGGGCCGCATCGGGTTGCCCGGCTCCAGGGTCATCGCGGAGAACCCGATCAGCAGGTGGAAGGTGGTCGTGAGGCTCAGACCGATCATGAAGGTCTTCCGCCGGTCGAGCCGGTCCATCAGGTACAGTGCGATCAGGCCGCCGATCACGGCGATCACCCCCGGGGCGATGTTGGCGATCAGGGCCGCATCGGCCTCGAAGCCCGATTCGATGAGCACGATCTGGCCGTAGTACATGATCGAGTTGATGCCGGTGAGCTGCTGGGCCACGCCCAGGCCGATGCCGACCAGCATGATGCGGATCAGGTTCTTGTTGGTCAGGATCGTGCCCAGCCCGATCTGGTTCTCGGCCCTCTCCTCCTCGGTGATGTGCTCGACCTCGCCGAGCTCGGCGATCGCCCGGTCCTCGGAGCGCACCGTCTTGAGCACCTGGAGGGCGTCCTCGTGCCGGCCCTTCTCGACGAGCCACCGCGGGGACTCCGGCATCCGCAGCATCCCGATGAACAGTGCCACGGCCGGAAGCGCGGAGATCGCGAACATGATCCGCCAGACGCTCGGGTCATCGGAGACGTTGCCGATGATCGCGTTGATCACGAACGCCGAGAGCTGGCCGATCACGATGGCCACCTCGTTGCGGCCGGCGATCGATCCGCGGATCTCATACGGTGCCATCTCCGCGAGGAAGACGGGCACCACTGCCGAGGCCCCGCCGACGGCCAGGCCCAGGCAGATGCGCCCGGCCACCAGGATCTCGAAGTTGGGGGTGAACACGACGATGGCCGTGCCGATGAAGAACAGGACGGCCAGCAGGAGGATGGTGCGCCGCCGCCCCCAGGCGTCGGAGATGCGCCCGCCGGAGAGCGCCCCGAAGGCGGCCGCGAAGACGAGCGAGCTGGTGACCACGCCCTCGGTGAACGGGGTGAGGCCGAGCTCGGCCGACATCGGGCGCAGCGCGCCGTTGATGACACCGGTGTCGTAGCCGAAGAGCAGGCCGCCGAAGCAGGCGACGATGGAGATCAGACCGAGGTACTTGCGATGCGGTCCGGGGGTGAGGGGAGGCAGCGCGGCGGCTGCCTCCCGGGGTGCTGATGTGGCCATCGAAGGCTCCTTCGTCCATGCGCAGAACTGCGCTCTTCACACTGTTGGTTCGCCGGTTCGACGGGCCACTCGGCACGTGACCCACGTCTCACTCGTAATGATGTCCTTATGTTAGGACATATGGGGGAGGGATGAAACCCTGCGGAACTAATTTCGTGTGACCGCCGCAGCAGCGGGGGCCGGGGCGGCGGGCGAAGGGTCCGGGTGTCAGGGCTTCGGGGGCCTTCGGGTCCCCGCTTGTGCTGCTCTCGCCCCCCGTGCCCGTCCCGACCGTCCCGGAAGGACTGCTGCCACCTCGGCCGGGCCTCGTTCCTCACGTCCTCCGACGATGATGGAGGAGCAGCAGGCGCGCGTAGCCGTCCGTGAGCCGGTCGATGAGGTCGACCTTCGCGTAGTCGCTCTCGGAGATCCTGCGGACGGTGTGGAGGGAGATCCCGTCGTACTCCACGGGATGGGGCAGGTGGTGCCGCCCGTCGGGCGGCTCCACCTCCAGCCGCCACGCACCCAGGTCCATCTGCGGTGTCGGGCCGGAGACCCGCTTGCGAGCCCACAGCCGGCCGTCCGTGCCGACGACCAGGCCGCGGATCACGTGCCACCCGTGACCGCACCCGACCCCGGAGAACGCATGGCCGAACAGGGGGTACGACCTCGCGCCCCGGGGGACGTACACGAGTCCGGCCGGCTTCAGCCCCTCTGCGCGCAGCAGTTCACTCGCCTCGACGGCGACCTGCCGGACCTCTTCCACGGCCCGCTCCAGACCGGCCTCGCGGTCATGCGGCGCTCGCCGGACCGACTCCTGCCCGCCCGCCTCCATGGCATCGGCCCGGGAGCGCTGCTCGTCCTCGATGCCCATGCCGGCTCCTCACCTCGATGGCCACGATCCTATGTGCGCCGCGCCACTCGGGAGTGACCCGGATCGGACGGCGCCCGCGTGTTTCCGTCCCGCCCAGCCGCGGCCGGGCCCGCGACGCCTGTCGAGGCCGGCCCATCACGTCCGGCCGTCGCCGGGCGACCGCCGAACGGTTCCCGTCGGCGGTCGCCGGGCCCGCACTCCCGGCGGACCCGGGCGGTCACCACCTGCCGTCTAGACGAACAGGAGCACCACGACCGCGGCGGGGGCCGTCCAGCGCAGCGACTTGCCGGTGAGGTTGTGCACCATCCCGAGGAGCGTGCAGCACACCACGGCCGAGGCCACGGAGGCCCACCCGCCGAGGACGAGCCCGGGCAGGGCCAGCAGGGCCCCCAGCACGAGCCCGCCCACCGGGGCCGCGCGGGTCCACGGGGCCGGTCGCTGCAGCTCCGCGGCCCGCTGCACGCACGTCAGCACCAGCGCCAGGAGCAGGGACCGGCCCACGTGGTAGGCGGCGAAGCCGACCATGCCCAGCCACGCGCCCCCGCCGTAGTCGGCGTAGAGGTCGAGGTAGAGCTGGATCGGCTGGAGCCGCCACTGGCCCACGAGGAAGACCGGCAGGATCACCCCCAGCAGCACCGCGGCCACGAACAGCACGAGAGCGGTGGTGGTCCGCCGGTGGTCGACCGCTGGGGAGAGCTCGGCGGCGGAGGGCGGGGGGGCCGCGGGATCGGCCGCGCGGTGGCGCAGCCACGCCACCAGTCCGCGCTGGATCCCGACCCAGGCCGCGCCCAGGCACAGCCAGGTGAGGACCTGCCAGCCCAGCGGGTAGACGTCGGGGATCTCGCCGGTGAGCGTGAGCACCGTGCCGTCGACCACGGCCTCCAGGCCGAGGGCCACGAAGGCGAAGGTCGCGATGGAGACGAGGAAGCCGGGATCGGCGGGGGCGAACGCCCGGTTCTCGGGGGAGTCTACGGAGCTCATGGGATCAGTCAATCAAGAAACGTCCGGGAACTCGTGCGCGCCCTCGGTTGCCGCCGCCGATTCAGCATGGACTACAGTCTCGTACAGGGAGTGCTCCGGTTCGTCCCGCGCCCGGGAACGGCTCCGCGGAACGGGCTGGACGCATCCGGCAGGCCTCGGCCGGCCGGATGCACGGTGCTCCGTTCACCATCAGGTCGGAGGACGACCCGTCTACTGCCCGGGCCGTCGCCGATCCACGACTTCGACGAAGAAGGGCATTCACCCGTGGACCTGTTCGAATACCAGGCACGCGACCTGTTCGAGAAGCACGGCGTCCCCGTGCTCCAGGGCATCGTCGCGACCACCCCGGAAGAAGCAAAGGCCGCCGCCGAGAAGATCGGCGGAGTCACCGTCGTGAAGGCCCAGGTCAAGGTCGGGGGCCGCGGCAAGGCCGGTGGCGTGAAGGTCGCCAAGACCGCCGACGAGGCCTACGACCACGCCCAGCAGATCCTCGGCATGGACATCAAGGGCCACACCGTCCACCGGGTCATGATCGCCCAGGGCGCGGACATCGCCGAGGAGTACTACTTCTCGATCCTGCTGGACCGCGCCAACCGCTCGTACCTGGCCATGTGCTCCGTCGAGGGTGGCGTGGAGATCGAGCAGCTCGCCGTCGAGCGGCCCGAGGCCCTCGCCCGCGTCGAGGTCGTCCCCACCGAGGGCATCACCGAGGCCAAGGCCCGCGAGATCGTGGAGCAGGCGAAGTTCGACGAGGAGACCGCGGCCAAGGTGGTGCCGGTCCTGGTCAAGCTGTGGGACGTCTTCAAGCAGGAGGACGCCACGCTGGTGGAGGTCAACCCGCTGGTCAAGACCGGCGACGGGCAGGTCATCGCTCTCGACGGCAAGGTCACCCTCGACGAGAACGCCGAGTTCCGCCAGGCCGACCACGCCGCGCTCGCGGACAAGTCCAGCGCCGACCCGCTCGAGGAGAAGGCCAAGGAGCACGACCTCAACTACGTCAAGCTCGACGGCGAGGTCGGCATCATCGGCAACGGCGCGGGCCTGGTCATGTCCACCCTGGACGTCGTCGCCTACGCCGGCGAGAAGCACGGCAACGTCAAGCCGGCCAACTTCCTGGACATCGGCGGCGGCGCCTCGGCCGAGATCATGGCCGCCGGCCTGGACGTGATCCTCAACGACCCGCAGGTGAAGTCCGTGTTCGTCAACGTCTTCGGCGGGATCACCGCGTGCGACGCCGTGGCCAACGGCATCGTGAAGGCCCTCGAGATCCTCGGCGACGAGGAGGACAAGCCGCTCGTGGTCCGCCTGGACGGCAACAACGTCGAGGAGGGCCGGCGCATCCTCGCCGGCGCCGACCACCCGCTGGTCACCCTCGCCGAGACGATGGACGAGGGCGCGGACAAGGCTGCCGAGCTCGCCCACGCCGCCAAGTAACCCGCCGACCGGACGAACACTTCTAAGGAACGAACAGCAATGGCTATCTTTTTGAACAAGGACTCCAAGGTCATCGTTCAGGGCATCACCGGCGGCGAGGGCACCAAGCACACCGGTCGCATGCTCGCGGCGGGGACCCAGGTCATGGGCGGCGTGAACGCCCGCAAGGCCGGCACCACGGTGGCCCACCAGGACAAGGACGGCAACGACGTCGAGCTGCCGGTCTTCGGCACCGTCGCCGAGGCCGTCGAGAAGACCGGCGCGGACGTCTCGATCGTCTTCGTGCCGCCGGCCTTCACGAAGGACGCCGTGATCGAGGCCGTCGACGCCGAGGTCCCGCTCGTCGTGGTCATCACCGAGGGCATCCCGGTGCAGGACTCCGCGGAGTTCTGGGCCTACGCGCAGTCGAAGACCGGTGCCGACGGCAAGCAGACCACCCGCATCATCGGCCCGAACTGCCCCGGCATCATCACCCCGGGCGAGTCGCTGGTGGGCATCACCCCGGCGAACATCACCGGCAAGGGCAGGATCGGCCTGGTCTCCAAGTCCGGCACCCTCACCTACCAGATGATGTACGAGCTGCGGGACATCGGGTTCACCACCGCCATCGGCATCGGCGGCGACCCGGTCATCGGGACCACTCACATCGACGCGCTCGAGGCGTTCGAGGCGGACCCCGAGACCGAGGCCATCGTGATGATCGGCGAGATCGGCGGCGACGCCGAGGAGCGCGCCGCGGACTTCATCAAGGCCAACGTGAGCAAGCCGGTCGTCGGCTACGTCGCGGGCTTCACGGCTCCCGAGGGCAAGACCATGGGCCACGCCGGCGCCATCGTCTCCGGGTCCTCGGGCACCGCACAGGCCAAGAAGGAGGCCCTCGAGGCCGCGGGCGTGAAGGTCGGCAAGACCCCGTCCGAGACCGCCCAGCTGATGCGGGAGGTCTTCGAGAGCAAGTGATCCGGCGGGCTCCGGCCCGATGCTCGACCACGGGGAAGGCCCCGGCCACGCATCGCGTGGCCGGGGCCTTCCCCGTGGTCGGCGACCGGGAGCCCTGGAGCTGTCCCTCGAGGAACGGGGCGACGCCCCGGCCGAAGGACCAGTGCTCGCGGGTGTTCTCCGTGACCGAGGCGATCAGGTCCTGGGGGTCCAGCCCGGTGCGCTGCTCGAGCCGGTCGGCCGGAGCACGCAGCCGCTCGGGGGTGCGGCGGCCTGCGACGACGTCGATGCGCACGAGGGGCATGGTGCGGACCTCTCGTTCGGGGCGCCGACGGGACCGCCGCCGTGTCCTCCCGGTGGTCGGAGGCGTCGTGGAGCGGATCCCGCCCCACGGGGACGTCGCCGAGACCACACGGTGCTGCATGATTGTTATTACATTAAGACAAAGCGGGAAGTGCTCGTGCTTCCGCCCGTCCGCCAGGTGCACGGCCCGGGTCGGACCGGGGTCGGCCGATCGGCGACCCGCCCCCTGGGGCATTGGACGTTATGTCTTTACAAACTGACCTAGTTCAGTATCCTGGTTGTGATCCCGACCACTGATCGCCCGGACGACGGACCGTGGTGGTGATCAGGGACCAGAACCAGGAAGCAGGTCATCATGGAGCAGCAGAACGCGACCACCACGACCGCCGGCGCGGCGGCGCAGCAGAAGAACCCCGTGCTCATCGGCACGGCCCCGGACTCCTGGGGTGTGTGGTTCCCGGACGACCCCCAGCAGACCCCCTGGGAGCGCTTCCTCGACGAGGTCGCCGAGGCCGGCTACTCCTGGATCGAGCTCGGCCCCTACGGGTACCTGCCCACCGACCCGGCCCGGCTCGCCGACGAGCTCGCCCAGCGCGACCTGAAGGTCTCGGCGGGCACCGTCTTCACCGCCTTCCACCGCGGCGCCGACCAGTGGCAGCAGGCCTGGGAGCCCGCCCGCAAGGTCGCCGAGCTGACGGCCGCCATGGGCGGCGAGCACATCGTGGTCATCCCGGCCATGTGGCGCGACGACGTCACGGGCGAGGCGCTCGAGAACGAGCACCTGAGCGAGGAGCAGTGGCACGCCCTGTGCACGGGCCACGACCGTCTGGGGAAGGTGCTCCGCGAGGAGTACGGCCTCCAGCAGCAGTTCCACTCCCACGCGGACTCCCACGTCTGCGGCCAGCCCGACATCGAGACCTTCCTGCAGCGCACGGACCCCGAGCTGGTCACCCTGTGCCTGGACACCGGCCACGCCGAGTACGGCGGGGCGTCGTCGGTGGACCTGATCCGCAAGTACCCCGAGCGGATCGGCTACCTGCACCTGAAGCAGATCGACCCCGTCGTCCTCGAGCGAGTGCGCCGGGAGAACATGACCTGGGCCGCCGCGAACCTGGCCGGCGTCATGGTGGAGCCCCCGGCCGGCCTGCCGGACCTCGCGGCGGTGATCGCGGAGGTCGAGAAGCTGGACCGGCCGATCTTCGGCATCGTCGAGCAGGACATGTACCCCGTCTCCTCCTTCGACGTCCCGCTGCCCATCGCCACCCGCACCCGCTCCTACCTGCTGGGCTGCGGGTCCCGCACGAGCGTCCGCTGACCCGCCCCGGTCCCGCACACCTGGAGAACCGTCCATGAAGATCGCTCTCGATCCCACCCCGTTCCACTCCACCCACTCGCTGCTGGAGTTCCCCGCACTCGCCGCCGAGCTCGGCTACGAGTACCTGCAGCTGACGCCCCACGCGGACTTCCTGCCCTTCTTCAACCACCCCAAGGCCGACGACGAGCTCGTCGCGCAGCTGCGCCGGGCCTGCCGCGACGCCGGCGTCGAGATCGCCTCCGTGCTGCCGGTGCTGCGCTGGTCCGCCCCGGACCCGGACGCCCGGGAGGCCGCCGTCCGCTACTGGAGGCGCGCCATCCGGATGACCGTCGACCTCGGCGTGACCCAGATGAACACCGAGTTCCAGGGCCGGCCCGAGCGCGCCGAGGAGTCCGAGCGCGCGTTCTACCGCTCCATGGAGGAGCTGCTCCCCATGATCGAGCGGGAGGGCGTGCACATCGCGATCGACCCCCACCCCGACGACTTCGTCGAGCAGGGTCTCGCGGCGTGGCGCGTCATCCGCGGCGTGAACTCCCCGAACCTCGGCTTCGCCTACGTGGCGCCGCACACCTTCCACATGGAGGACGCGCCGCTGGAAATCATGGCCGCCGTGGGGGACCGGCTGCGCGTGGTCCACGTCGCCGACACCATGGACCACCACCGCTCGCACGGGCTGCGCTACATCACCAACCCGCCGGGCAACGCGGCCCGGGTGCACCAGCACCTGAAGATCGGGGACGGCGACGTCGACTGGGGCGAGTTCTTCGGTGGGCTCGCTACCAACGGCTTCCTCGACCGCGAGGACACCGTGATGGTCTCGTCGGTCTTCGCGGAGAACGAGAACGCCGTGGAGGTCTCCCGGTACCAGCTGGAACAGATGCGCGAGCGCACCGCCGCCGCGCGGAAGGTGGAGGTAAAGGCGTGAGCTACGACGTCGTGACCCTGGGACGCATCAGCGTCGACATCTACCCCGACGACGTCGGGGTCGGCCTCGAGGACGTGACCACGTTCCGCAAGTACCTCGGCGGCTCCCCGTCCAACGTCGCCGTGGCCGCCGCCCGCCACGGCGAGTCCGCCGCGCTGATCAGCCGCACCGGCGACGACCCGTTCGGCACCTACCTGCACCGCGAACTGGTCCGCTACGGCGTGGACGACCGGTTCGTCACGGCCGTGCCGGGGCTGCAGACCCCCGCCACGTTCTGCGCGATCCGCCCGCCGGAGGACTTCCCGCTGTACTTCTACGGCCGTTTCCCGACGGCCCCGGACCTCCGTATCCGCGCCGAGGAGATCGACACCGAGGCCGTGCGCGAGGCGCGCATCCTGTGGTCGACGGTCACCGGGCTGTGCCAGGAGCCCAGCCGCTCCGCCCACCTGGCGGCGCACGAGGCACGCCCCCGCGAGCAGCTGCGCGAGGACCAGCACACGATCCTCGACCTCGACTACCGGCCGATGTTCTGGGAGTCCGAGGAGGAGGCCCGCGAGCAGGTCCACGCGCTGCTGCAGCACGTCACCATCGCCATCGGCAACGACAAGGAGTGCGCGGTGGCCGTGGGGGAGGGCACCCCCGACGAGCAGGCGGACCGGCTGCTCGAGGCGGGCGTGCGCATCGCCGTGGTCAAGCTCGGCCCGGAGGGCGTGATGGCCAAGACCGAGGACGAGCGCGTCGTGTCCGCCCCCGTCCCGGTGGAGACCGTCAACGGCCTCGGGGCCGGGGACTCCTTCGGCGGCGCCTTCTGCCACGGCATCAACCAGGGCTGGACGCTCGAGCAGGTGCTCGACTACGCCAACGCCTCCGGCGCCATCGTCGCGTCGAAGATCTCCTGCTCGGACGCCATGCCCACCCCCGACGAGGTTTTCCAGCTGCTGCGCGAGCGCGGCCGCGCCGTTCCCGAAGGAGCCACCCGATGACGACCACGTCCCCCACCGAGCTCGACACGGCCGACCCGCGCCGCTACGAGCACCTCAGCCGGATCCGGCTCGAGGACCCCCGGGCCGTCCAGCGTGCCGCCGACTCCCGCCGCCGCCACCCCGGCCTCGTGCACGGGCGGCAGAACTTCGTGGTCGCCGCCGACCACGCGGCCCGCGGCGCCCTGAAGGTGCGTCAGGACCCGACCGCCATGGCCGACCGGCGCAGCCTGCTCGACCGGCTGCAGATCGCCCTGGCCAACCCCAAGGTGGACGGCGTGCTGGCCTCCCCGGACGTGCTCGACGACCTGCTGCTGCTCGGCGCCCTCGAGGGCAAGCTCGTCTTCGGCTCCATGAACCGCGGGGGCCTGCCCGGGCTGGTCAACGAGATCGACGACCGCTTCACCGGGCACACCGCCGAGGCGCTGAACAGGATCGGCGCCGACGGCGGCAAGATGCTCACCCGGATCTGCTTCGAGGACCCGCACACCACGTCGGTGCTGGAGAACACCGCCCGCGCGGTGGACTCCCTCGCCGAGCTCGGGCTCATCGCGATGGTGGAGCCGTTCATCTCCCGGACCACCGACCGGGGGGTCGTCAACGACCTCTCCGCCGACGCCGTGATCCAGTCCGTGGCCATCGCCCAGGGCCTCGGCGGGACGTCGTCGCACACGTGGATGAAGCTGCCCGTGGTGGAGGAGATGGAGCGGGTCATGGCCTCCACGACCCTGCCGACCGTGCTGCTGGGCGGGGACCCGAGCGGCCGGCCGGACGAGGTCTTCGCGACCTGGGAGGCCGCGCTGGCCCTGACCGGCGTCCAGGGCCTCACGGTCGGACGCACCCTGCTGTACCCGGAGGACGGCGACGTCGCCGGAGCCGTCGCCACCGCCGCCTCCCTGCTGAAGGGGCACCCCGTCGAAGAAGGAGCCGCCCGATGAGCACCCGCACCCTGTCCGTCTCCCAGGCGCTCGTCGCGTTCCTGGCCAACCAGTGGACCGTGGACCGGATCGGCGCCGAGGAGTACCGGCAGCGCACGATCCCGGGCATGTTCGGCATCTTCGGCCACGGCAACGTGGCCGGGGTGGGCCAGGCCCTGAAGCAGTTCCAGGCCGAGGACCCCACGGTCATGCCCTACTACCAGGGCCGCAACGAGCAGGCCCAGGTGCACCAGGCCGTCGGCTACGCCCGGCACACCCGCCGCCGGGCGACCTTCGCGGTGAGCACCTCCATCGGTCCCGGGGCCACGAACATGGTCACCGGTGCGGCGCTGGCCACCACGAACCGCCTGCCCGCGCTGCTGTTCCCCTCCGACCAGTTCGCGTCCCGCCGGCCCGACCCGGTGCTGCAGCAGCTCGAGCGCCCGGACGCGAACGACGTCACGGTCAACGACGTCTTCCGGCCCGTCTCGCGCTACTTCGACCGGGTGTGGCGGCCCGAGCAGCTCTTCTCGGCGCTGCTCAACGGCATGCGCGTGCTCACGGACCCGGCCGAGACCGGGGCGGTGACCATCGCCCTGCCCCAGGACGTCCAGGCCGAGAGGCTCGAGGTGCCGGAGGAGTTCCTGGCTCCCCGGGAGTGGCGGATCCGCCGCCCCGCCCCGGAGGAGGAGGACGTCCGCGCCGCGGTCGCGGCGATCCGGGCGGCCGAGCGGCCCGTGGTCATCGCCGGCGGCGGGGTGCACTACGCCTTCGCGACCGAGGCGCTGCGGGAGTTCGCGGAGGCCACCGGCATCCCCGTCGCCTACACCCAGGCGGGCGTGGGCGTGCTGGACTGGGACCACCCGCTGTGCCTCGGCGCCGTCGGCTCGACCGGGTCCACCGCCTCCAACGCGGTGGTCGCCGACGCCGACCTGGTGATCGGCATCGGCACCCGCTACGAGGACTTCACGACCGCCTCCCGCACCGCGTTCCAGCACCCGGACGTGCGCTTCGTCAACATCAACGTCGCCGCGTTCGACGCCTACAAGCAGGGCACGGCCGTGCCGGTCGTCGCGGACGCCCGCAAGACCCTCGTCGCGCTGACGCAGGCGCTCGGCGGGTACCGGGCCGGCGGGGATCTCGCCGAGGTCGTCGAGGCGGAGAAGCAGCGCTGGGACAGCACGGTGGACGAGGCCTTCGGCGAGCGGCACGAACCCCTGCCCAGCCAGAACGAGATCATCGGGGCCGTCAACGACGCCATGGACGACCGCGACGTCGTCGTGTGCGCCGCGGGCTCCCTGCCCGGGGACCTGCACAAGATGTGGCGGGTCAAGGACCCCTACGGCTACCACGTCGAGTACGCGTTCTCCTGCATGGGCTACGAGATCGCCGGCGGTCTCGGCGTCAAGCGGGCCGCCGTGGCCGAGGCCGAGCGGGAGGGCGCTCCCGAGGACGCGCGCGACGTCGTCGTCATGGTCGGCGACGGGTCGTACCTGATGATGCACACCGAGCTCGTGACGGCCGTGGCCGAGGGCCTCAAGCTCGTGGTCGTGCTGATCCAGAACCACGGGTACGCGTCGATCGGTGCCCTGTCGGAGCAGCTGGGGTCCCAGCGCTTCGGCACCAGGTACCGCTACCTCGACGAGGAGCGGCACAGCTTCGACGACGGCTCGACGCTGCCGATCGACCTCGCCACCAACGCCGAGTCCCTCGGTGTGCGCGTGCTGCGCGTCGAGCCCGGCGGGGGCGTCATCGACCGGCTGAAGGCGGCCGTCGAGCAGGCCAAGGCCGTGCCCGAGGGCGCCGGTCCCGTGCTCGTGCACGTGGAGTCGGACCCGCTGATCGACGCGCCCAGCTCCGAGTCCTGGTGGGACGTGCCCGTCACGGACACCGCCACCCTGCCGTCCACGAACGAGGCCTACGAGGTCTACCAGCAGCACAAGTCCCGGCAGCGTCCGCTGCTCGGGAACTGAAGGAGGAATCCCATGACACAGCAGACCCAGCAGCAGATCCAGCACGTCGAGCACTTCATCGACGGCAAGCGCACCCCCGGCACCGGGAACCGCACCCAGGAGATCTACAACCCCGCCACCGGTGAGGTGTCCGGCATCCTGCACCTGACCACGGACGAGGACCTGCAGGCCACCGTCGCCGCCGCACGGGCGGCGGCCGACACGTGGGGTGACATGTCCACCGCACGGCGCACCGCCGTGCTGTTCACGTTCCGTGAGCTCGTGGCGGCCCACACGGACGAGCTGGCCGCCCTGATCACCGCCGAGCACGGCAAGGTGCTCTCCGACGCCAAGGGCGAGGTGGGCCGTGGCCTGGAGGTCGTGGAGTTCGCCTGCGGGATCGCCGAGCAGCTCAAGGGGGAGTACTCCGACCAGTTCTCCACCGGCATCGACGTCTACTCCTTCCGCCAGCCCCTGGGCGTGGTGGCCGGGATCACCCCGTTCAACTTCCCGGTGATGGTGCCGCTGTGGATGGCTCCCGTCGCCATCGCCACCGGCAACGCGTTCATCCTCAAGCCCTCGGAGCGCGACCCCTCCCCGTCCCTGCTGATCGCCGAGCTGTGGCAGCAGGCCGGCCTGCCGGACGGCGTCTTCCAGGTCCTGCACGGCGGCAAGGAGGCCGTGGACGGCCTGCTGACCCACCCCGATGTCGACGGCATCTCCTTCGTCGGCTCCACCCCGATCGCGAAGTACGTGCACGAGACCGCGACCAAGCACGGCAAGCGCGTCCAGGCACTGGGCGGGGCGAAGAACCACGCGATCATCCTGCCGGACGCGGACATGGACTCGGCCGCGGACAACCTCACGGCGGCGGCCTTCGGCTCCGCCGGTGAGCGCTGCATGGCCGTGTCGGTCGCCGTGGCCGTCGGCGAGGCCGCGGACCTGCTCGTGGACAAGCTCGCCCAGCGGGCGAAGGACATCACGGTGGGCAACGGCATGGACGCCTCCTCCGACATGGGCCCGGTCATCACCCCGGCCTCGCGCGACCGCGTGGTCCGGATCGTGACCGCCGCTGAGGAGGCCGGCGCGGCCGTGGTCGTGGACGGGCGCGACCTGATCGTGCAGGACCACGAGGACGGCTTCTTCGTGGGCCCGACCGTGCTGGACAAGGTCCGCCAGGACATGGAGGCCTACGAGGAGGAGATCTTCGGGCCCGTCCTCGTCGTGCTGCGCGTGGACAGCCTCGACGAGGGCATCGAGATCATCAACGCCAACCCCTACGGCAACGGCACCGCGATCTTCACGTCCTCCGGCGCCTACGCCCGCCAGTTCAAGCGGCGCGTCACCGTGGGCATGATCGGCGTCAACGTCCCGATCCCGGTGCCGGTCGCGTGGCACTCCTTCGGCGGCTGGAAGGCCTCCCTGTTCGGTGACCACCACATCTACGGACCCGACGGGGTGCGCTTCTACACCCGCGGCAAGGCCGTCACCGAGCGCTGGCCCGAGCCGCACCACGCGTCCGGGGCGTCCTTCGCCTTCCCGTCCTCGTCCGACCACTGAGTCCAGCCCGTCCCACGGCCCGCGGTTCCCAGCCGCTGTGCCCGGACCTCGGGTCTTCGTCCCTGCCCCGCCCGCGAAGGTGCGGCAGGGACGGAGCGACGCAGCTCTCACCACCATCCGGACCGATCCGGTCCACACGCCCCCAGCGGGCGGAAGGAGATTCATCATGACCAAGACTCTGCGGGTAGCCGTCGTCGGAGCAGGCCGCATGGGCGCCGACCACATCGAGCGGATCCACCGCCGTATCAACGGCGCCGAGATCGCCGCCGTCGTCGACATCGACAGGGCCCGGGCCGAGGCCGCCGTCGCCCACATCCCCGGCGCGGTCGCCCACACCGACTTTCAGGAGGTGCTCGACCGGGACGACGTCGACGCCGCCCTGATCGCCACCCCGGGATTCCTGCACGAGCAGGTGCTGCTGTCCGCGATCGAGCACGGGCTGCCCACCCTGTGCGAGAAGCCGCTGACCCCGGACGCGGAGTCCTCCTGGCGCGTGGTCGAGGCGGAGGTCGCCGCCGGCCGCCAGCTGATCCAGGTCGGCTTCATGCGCCGCTTCGACGCCGGCTACCTCTCCCTGCGCCGGATGATCGAGGAGAAGACCTACGGCGAGCTGCTGACCCTGCACCACCAGCACCGCAACCCGACCACCCCGCCCGGGTTCACCAACGAGATGATCATCAACGACTCCGTGGTGCACGAGTTCGACGCCGTGCGCTTCTTCACCGGGGAGGAGATCACCTCGGTCCAGGTACGGTTCGGACGCTCCACCCGGAACGCCCCGGAGGGCCAGAAGGACCCGCAGCTGGTGCTCATGGAGACCGAGTCCGGGGTGCTCGCCCAGGTCGAGGCCTACGTCAACGCCCAGTTCGGCTACCAGGTCGCCACGCAGGCGTCCTTCGAGACCGGTGTCGTGGGCATCGGCGGCGACACCGAGCCCTACGTCCGCACCGCCGGCACGTGGGGCGGCAGCGTCACCCCGGGCTTCGAGGAACGCTTCGTCGAGGCCTACGACCGGGAGATCCAGGCGTGGGTCGACGCCGCGGCGCGCGGGCAGATCGGCGGGCCCTCGGCGTGGGACGGCTACGCCACGGCCGCCTGCTGCGAGGCCGGCGTCCAGGCCCAGGCGAGCGGGGAGATCGTGCCCGTGCGGATGGAGCCCAAGCCGGAGCTCTACGGCACGGCACAGGTTCCCGCCCGCGCCTGAGCGGCGGGACCGGCGTCAGGGCGCGGTGGGGCGGTTGCCCCGCCGCGCCCTGACGTGTTCCCCGGCGACCCGCTCGGCGAGCTGCTCCATCAGGCGGTCGAGCGCGGTGCCGCCGTGGACCCGCGGACGACCAGCTCCGGCTCGAGCAGGACCGCCGCCCCCGCGCCCGGGCTCCCGGCGATCCGTGCCACCAGCCGCTCGGCGGCCGCCGCGCCGATCTCCGCGTTGCGGCTGTCGACGGTGGTCAGCCGCAGGAGGTGGGTGGAGGCGATGGGGGAGTCGTCGTAGCCGACCACGGAAAGGTCCTGCGGCACGCGCTGCCCGCGCTCGCCGGCCGCCGCGAGCGCCCCCATGGCCATGGTGTCGTTGGCGGCGAAGACCGCCGTGGTCTCCGGCGCGGTGTCGAGCAGGCGCACCGCGGCGACGTAGCCGTCCTCCTCCGTGGTGGCGCCTCGCCCCGGGACGGTGCGCGGCTCGAGACCGGCCGCGACCATCCCCTCCGCGAAGCCCTCCGCCCGCAGCCGGGCCGCTCCGCCACCGCCCGTGAGATGGCCGATCCGGCGGTGGCCGAGGCCGATCAGGTGCTCCGTCGCCAGGCGCGCGCCGAGGCGGTCGTCGTTCGCGACGACGTCCGCCCCTGGGACCCGGCCCTCCCGGTGGCCGGCCACCACGACGGGCAGCCCCTCGGGCACGCGCATGGCCCCGGTCGGCTCGGTGGCGATCACCAGCCCGTCGACGCGCATCGACAGGAACCCGTCCAACGGGTGCGCTTCCACGTGGGCGTTGAGCGTGTGGTCCGCGACCGCGATCCGCAGCCCGTGCGGCGCCAGACCCTCCTGCAGGCCGCGCAGCAGCTCCACGAACCAGAGATTCCGGTAGTCGTCGATCACCACCCCGATCGTGCGGGTGGGCGCTCCGGCCAGCGCCGCGGCGGCCTGGCTGGGGCGGTAGCCCAGCTGCTCCACCGCCTCCAGGACGGCGGACCGCCGGGCCTCCGACACGCTGGGGGAGCCGCGCAGGACGAGGGACACCAGGGACTTGGAGACCCCCGCGGTCCTGGCGACGTCGTAGATGGTGGGCGGTCGTGCGTTCATCACAGCATTGTCTCCCCAAATTTGTCCTGACAAATCTCTTGACCCGGTCCGCGGAAGATCTTACGCTCGTTGGAGCGCTCCAATCGGAATCGGCACCACAGTGGTCGACTCGGCGGTCGCACTTCGTTCTCGATCCTCCCTTCCCCACTCGTCGTCATTCCAGGAGACAGACATGACCGACAGCATCGGCATCGCCGTCATCGGCGCCGGCATGGCCGGACAGGCCCACGCGGCGGCCTACCGTGTGGCCCCCACGCTCTACGACCCCGTCCTGCCCCCGCTGCGCCACGTCGCCATCGGCGACGTCAACGAGACACTGGGTGGTCACGTCGCCCGCCGCTACGGCTACGAGAAGGCCGTGGGGTCCTGGGAGGCGATCGCGGAGGATCCGGAGATCGACGTGGTCAGCGTCGTGATCGCCAACCGCTTCCACCGCCGGGTGGTCGAGGGCCTGCTGGAGGCCGGCAAGCACGTCCTGTGCGAGAAGCCGCTCAGCGACACCCTCGAGGACGCCCGGGCCATGGCCCGGGCCGCCGAGCAGGCCGAGTCCATCGCCCGCATCGGCTTCACCTTCCGCCGTACCCCCGGCATCGCCGCCATCCGCGACCTCATCCAGGACGGCACCCTGGGGAGGGTCCTGCACTTCAGCGGCCGCTACTGGACCGACTACGGGTTCAACCCGAAGGCCCCGATGAGCTGGCGGTACCAGGGCGGTCCCGGCTCCGGGGCCCTGGCCGATGTCGGCAGTCACCTGTCCTACGTCGCGGAGTTCCTCTGCGGCGACATCGCCTCCGTGTCCGGCGGACAGCTGGCCACCACGATCACCGAACGCCCCCTGCCCCTGGGCGCGGTGACCGGGCACCACCTGGTCGAGGTCAGCGATGCATGCGAGTCGGTGGAGAACGACGACTACGCCGCGTTCTCGGCGGAGTTCGCCTCCGGCGCCGGCAGCCTCGAGGTCTCCCGGGTGGCCGCTGGGCACCCCAACACCCTGACCTTCGAGGTGTTCTGCGAGAAGGGCGCGGCGCGGTTCAACCAGCTGTGCCCGGCAGAGATCGAGCTCTTCCTCACCGACGGGTCCGAGGCCACCAACGGCTACCGCACCGTCAACCTCGGCCCCGGCCACGCCTACCTCTCGCAGGGACTGGCCATGGACGCCCCCGGCGTCGGCTTCGGCCAGAACGACGCCTTCGGCTACCAGGCCCGCGCCTTCCTCGAGGAGGTCGCCGGCCTCGACGAGTCCGTCTCGCTGCCGCGCAACGCGTCCTTCGCGGAGGGCGTGCACAACATGGAGATCCTGGCGGCCGCTGTGGAGTCGGCCACCGACCACGGAAAGAAGGTCACCCTGTGAAGCTCGGCGTCTACAACGCGATCCTGCACGACCGCCCACTCCCCGACGCGCTGAAGGTCATCGCCGATCTCGGCCTGACCGGCATCGAGATCAATACGGGTGGATTCCTCCCGGCCGTCCACGTCCCGGACATGGACCAGATCCTGGTCAGCGACGCGGCCCGCGACGACTACTTGGGCGTCTTCGAGGGCACCGGTGTCTCGATCGCCGGTCTGAACTGCAACGGCAATCCGCTGCACCCCAAGCGGGGAATCGGCGAGAGGCACGCCGAGGACATCCGCCGCTCCATCCGGCTGGCACACCGCCTGGGCCAGGACCGGGTGGTCACCATGTCCGGGCTGCCCGGCGGGGAGCCCGGGGCCACCGTGCCCAACTGGATCGTCAACGCCTGGAACTCCGCCTCCCTGGACGTGCTGGACTACCAGTGGGGGATCGTGGCGGACTTCTGGAGGGAGACCGACCGCCTGGCCGCCGATCACGGCGTCAAGGTGGCGCTGGAGCTGCACCCGCAGAACGTCGTGTTCAACACCGCCGATGTCCGCAGGCTCATCGACCTGACCGGCGCCACGCACGTGGGTGTCGAGCTCGACGCGTCGCACCTTTTCTGGCAGCAGATGGACCCGGTCGCCGTGGTCCGCGAACTCGGCCCGCTGATCTTCCACGCGGCCGCGAAGGACGTGCGGATCAACCAGGAGAACGCCGCGCTCTACGGTGTGCTGGACAACAGCTTCCGCCGCCTCTCGTCCGAGGAGGACCGCACCAACCTCGGCGGCGACGAGTGGGCCAACGGGTGGCCCAAGGACTCCGCGTGGGACTTCGTGGCCCTGGGCCGCGGCCACGACACCGCGTACTGGGCCGAGTTCCTCGCCGCCCTGCACGAGGTGGACCCGGACATGGCCGTCAATATCGAGCACGAGGACGTCTCCCTGGGCCGCATCGAGGGCCTCGAGATCGCCGCGGGCGTCCTGAAGGACGCCGCCGCGTCCGTCGGCGCGCTGCGCTGAACCGTCCGCCTGTGCGGAAGGGCCCGTCCCCTCGGGGCGGGCCCTTCCGCACGGGCGGTGTCGAGGGTGCTCAGCGGCCGAAGGGCAGCCGCGGGTCGACGGCCGACTCGTCCCAGGTCCGGCGGATCCAGCCGTGGTGCGGGTCGTCGCTGATCAGCCACTCGCGCACCCGGCCGGGGCCGGCCATGACGTTGAGGTAGTACATGTCGTAGCCGGGGGTCGCCATGGCCGGGCCGTGCCAGCCGTAGGGCACCAGGACGACGTCGCCCGAGCGCACCTCGGCACTGACGTCGATGGGGCGGTCGTCCGAGGCGTAGACCCGCTGGTAGCCCATGGGATCGGTGCCGCCGGACTCCGGGGCGGGCATGCCCTCGGCGAGCTGCGTCTCGAAGTAGTAGATCTCCTCCAGCGCCGTCTCCCCGTCCTTCTCCTCGTCGTGCTTGTGCGGGGGGTAGGAGGACCAGTTGCCGGCGGGGGTGAGCACCTCGCACACGATGAACCGGTCGGCCTCGAGCGCGGCGGGCGTGCCGAAGTTGTGCACCTGCCGGGAGCAGCTGCCCGCCCCGCGCAGCTCCACCGGGATCTCGTCGCGGCTCACGAGCCGCGTCGGGTGCTCAGCGCGAGCCGGCGCCGACGCCACAGCCACCCGGCCGCCGGTCGCGGTGGACACGGTCAGGTCTCGGCGGATCCCGGTGTAGAGGACGTCGGTGGGGCCGGCGAAGACGGACGGGCGGCCGGCGAGGTCGTAGCTCTCACCATTCGCCTCGGCCGTGAAGCTGCCCGCGAGGGGCACCACGATGCGCTCCTCCTCGGCGGCGTCCAGGGTGATCCGCTCGCCCGGGCCCAGGTCGGCCACGCGCAGCCCCGTGTGGGCCCAGCCGGGGACCTCGGTGGCGGAGTCGTGGCCGCCGAGCGAGACGAACCAGCCGTCCTGGGCGGCCGAGTCCTTGGGGTGGACCCATTCGGGGCGGGAGCTGTCGGTGTGCATGGGATCGGTGTGCCTTCCGGTGTCGTCGTCGTACGGTGGTCTCGGGTCGGGGTGGTCCTGTGCTCAGCGCTGGACGAGGGTGAGCTCGATGGTGTACTTGTCGGCCCGGTACACGTGCCGGCCCGTCTCCACCTGCCGGCCGAGGTCGTCCATGGCGGTGCGGTGCATGCTGACCAGCGCGGCACCCGGCTCGACGCCCAGCTGCTCCGCCTGGAACGCGTCGGCCGACACCGCGCCCACCTGCTGGTGGGCCAGCTGGAAGTTGACGCCCTGGCCGCGCATCAGGGAGTACAGCCCCTCCTGCTCGAGCTGCTCGCGCGTGAGCTCGCACAGCGAGCAGGGAATCCAGTTCTCCATGAGGGCCAGCGGCTCGCCGTCCGTGCCGCGCAGGCGCATCAGGTGGTAGACCTCGTCGCCCGGCGCGATGCCGAGCAGCAGCGCCACCTCGTCGTCGGCGGGGACCCGTGCGAAGTCCAGCACGTCCGTGCTGGGACTGCCTCCGCTGCGCTGGAGGTCCTCGTGCAGACTGGTCAGCTCCAGCGAGCGGCGGACCTGGCTGCCCACCACCTGGGTGCCCACGCCGCGCTTGCGCACCAGCAGGCCGGCACGGACGAGCTGGTCCATGGCCTTGCGCATGGTGGGGCGGGACAGGTTGAGCCGGTTGGCGAGGTCGATCTCGTTGTCCAGCTTGGTTCCCGGGGGCAGCTCACCGCTGCGGATCGCGTCCTCGAGCCCCTGCGCCACCTGGTGGTAGAGGGGCACGGGGGAGGTCTTGTCGACCGTGAGACGGAGTGGGCCGGACATGGTGGACCTCCAAGGGGTGGAACCGAGCGGGCGGGACCGCCGACTTCCTCAATTGTGAACGCAGAGATGTAAATATGTCCATACATTCTATTGACATCTGTGATCCGGGTCACCCAGGATGATCCCCAAGCGGACGGCCGAGGCGGCGCCTGGAGGCGCGCGGTCCCGCAGCGACACGAGGAGAACTCCCATGACTGCACGACGCGTTTCCCCCGAGACCCCGCGGCCGGGGGCGCCCCGACGTCTCCTGGCGGCCGCCGCACTGCTCGCCCCGGCCCTGGTGCTCGCCGGCTGCTCGTCCGAGGGCGGCCGGGAGACCACGGCCGCGGGCGAGGGCGGTGGCGGCCAGGTGGCCCAGACCGAGCAGATCAAGATCGCCATGATCACGCACGCGGCTCCCGGCGACACGTTCTGGGACCGGATCCGCGCGGGCGCGGAGGAGGCCTCGGCGAAGGACAACGTGGAGTTCCTCTACGCCTCCGATCCCGAGGGTGGGCGCCAGGCCCAGCTCGTGCAGCAGTACATCGACCAGGACGTCGACGGGATCGCCGTGACCCTCGCCAAGCCCGACGCCCTGCGCGACGTGCTGCAGCGGGCGGAGGAGGCCGGGATCCCGGTGGTGACCCTCAACGCGGGCGAGAACGAGTTCGAGGAGCTCGGCGCCTTCGCGCACTTCGGGTCCGACGAGCAGCTGGCCGGTGAGACCGCCGGGGAACGGCTCAAGGAGGAAGGACTGCAGCACCCGATCTGCGTCATCCAGGAGCAGGGCCACGTGGGCCTCGAGGCCCGGTGCGCCGGCGTCAAGGAGGCGCTGCCGGAGACGGAGATCCTCTACGTGCAGGGCACCGACATGACCCAGGTGTCCTCCACCGCCACGGCCAAGCTGCAGACCTCGGCGGAGGCCGACTCGATCATCGGGCTGGGGGCGCCGTACACGATGACCCTGCTCGAGGCCAAGGAGTCGGCTGGCAGCGACGCAACCGTCGCGTCCTTCGACATGAACGGCGATCTCGCGCAGGCGATCGTCGACGGCGACGTGCTGTTCACCATCGACCAGCAGCCGTGGCTGCAGGGCTACATGTCCGTGGACTCGCTGTGGCAGAACCACCGCGGGGCCTTCAAGATCGGCGGCGGCCAGCCGACGCTCACCGGTCCCGCCGTCGTGGACTCGTCGAACGCCGAGGACGTCCTCGAATACGCCAACGAGGGCATCCGCTGAGCGGGCCCGCGAACCAGGAGAAGAAGACCATGTCCTCCACTCGCACACCGGCCGCCGCACCCGCGCCGGACCGTGGCTCCTCCGGGGCTCCGTCCACGCCCACCGCCGCGGCCCCGGCCGACGAGCGGATCCAGACCAAGGGCCTGCTGGGCACCTTCCTGGCCCGCCCCGAGATCGGGGCCCTGGTCGGGGCGATCGTGGTGGCGCTGTTCTTCGCGATCGCCGCCCCCTCGATCACCCAGGCCCAGTCCATCTCCACCGTGCTCTACGGGGCCTCGACCATCGGGATCATGGTGGTCGGGGTGTCGCTGCTGATGATCGGCGGGGAGTTCGACCTCTCCACCGGGGTCGCGGTGATCACCTCCGCGCTGGCCGCCTCGATGTTCAGCTGGTTCTTCGGCGTCAACGTCTGGGTCGGGGTGGGCGTGGCCCTGCTGACCTCCCTGGCGATCGGGCTGATCAACGGCTGGCTGCTGATGCGCACCAAGCTGCCGTCCTTCATCGTGACCCTGTCCACGTTCCTGATGCTCACCGGCCTGAACCTGGCCCTGACCCGGCTGATCGGCGGCTCGGTGTCCTCCCCGTCGATCAGCACCATGGACGGGTTCGCCTCCGCCAAGGCGATCTTCGCCTCCTCGGTGACCATCGCCGGGGTGGATGTGCGGATCACGGTGTTCTACTGGATCGCCCTGGTCGCCGTCGCCACGTTCATCCTGCTCAAGACCAAGATCGGCAACTGGATCTTCGCCGTGGGCGGGGACGAGAACGCCGCCCGCGCCGTGGGCGTGCCGGTGGCGCGCACCAAGATCGGGCTGTTCATGGGCGTGGGCCTGTGCGGCTGGTTGCTGGGCATGCACAACCTCTTCGCCTTCGACTCCGTGCAGTCCGGGGAGGGCGTGGGCAACGAGTTCCTCTACATCATCGGCGCGGTGATCGGCGGGTGCCTGCTCACCGGTGGCTTCGGCTCCGCGATCGGCGGGGCCCTGGGCGCGCTGATCTTCGGGATCGCCTCCCGCGGGATCGTCTACGCCGAGTGGAACCCGGACTGGTTCAAGTTCTTCCTGGGCCTGATGCTGCTGCTGGCCACCATCGTGAACATGTACGTGCGCAAGCGCGTCGAGAGGAAATAGGTGACCGACATGACCACGCAACCGCACACCACTGCCGGCGCCCACCCCGCCGCTGCCGGCGACGGCCCCGCCTCACTGGTGGAGCTGGAGAACGTCGGCAAGCGCTACGGCAACATCATCGCCCTGCGCGAGGTCACCATGACCGTCGACGCCGGCAGGGTCACCTGCGTCCTGGGCGACAACGGGGCCGGGAAGTCCACTTTGATCAAGATCATCGCCGGACTCCACCAGCACACCGACGGGACCCTGCGGGTCAACGGACAGGAGACCACCTTCAGCTCCCCCCGCCAGGCCCTCGACGCCGGCATCGCCACCGTGTACCAGGACCTGGCCGTGGTCCCGCTGATGCCGGTGTGGCGCAACTTCTTCCTCGGCTCCGAGCTCACCACCGGGTTCGGCCCGTTCAAGCGCCTGGACGTGGCGAAGATGAAGGAGATCACCAAGCAGGAACTCGCGGACATGGGCATCGACCTGCGCGACGTGGACCAGCCCATCGGGACGCTGTCCGGCGGTGAGCGCCAGTGCGTGGCCATCGCCCGGGCCGTGCACTTCGGGGCGAAGGTGCTGATCCTCGACGAGCCCACCGCGGCCCTGGGCGTGAAGCAGTCCGGGGTGGTGCTGCGCTACATCCTCCAGGCCAAGGAGCGCGGTCTGGGCGTGGTGTTCATCACCCACAACCCGCACCACGCGTACCCGGTGGGGGACCGGTTCCTGCTGCTCAAGCGCGGCAAGTCCATCGGCTACTACGAGAAGCAGGACATCCTGCTGGGAGATCTCACCGCCCAGATGGCCGGTGGCGCGGAGCTGGAGGAGCTCACCCACGAGCTCGAGCAGCTCGGCGGGCACACCTCCCAGCTGCAGCAGGTCCAGGCGGACATGGCCGAGAGCCCGGCCCCGCCCCGCCAGGACTGAGCGAGCCGGCGCCCGGAGCGCGCCGGCGCACGGGACCGCCTCCCACCACCATGTCGTGCGGGCAGGATCCGGCCCGTGTCCTACGCAAGGAGCACCATGGAGCACCTCACCCTCGGCCTGGTCGGGGTCGGGCGGATCGGCGTGATGCACGCCGAGAACCTCGTGGCCCTCAACGAGGAGCTGCACCCCCGGGGAATCGACGTGCAGCTGGTGCTGACCGACGTCGCGGCCGTGCACGCCCGGGCGGTGGCGGAGCGGCTGGGGGCCCGGTTCGTGCCCTCCGTGGCGGAGCTGCTCGCGTCCGGGGTGGACGGGCTGGTCGTCGCCACGGGGACCGCGACGCACCCGGAGCTCATCCGGGCGGGCGTGGACGCGGGCGTCCCGGTGTTCTGCGAGAAGCCCGTGGCCCTGGACGTGGCCGACTCCCTGCCGGTGCTGGAGCACATCCGGTCCCGGGGCGGGACCGTGCAGATCGGCCACCAGCGACGCTTCGACGCCGGCTACCTGCGGGCCCGGGCGGCTCTCGAGGCCGGGGAGCTGGGCTGGATCCACTCCCTGCGCGCCGTCACCTGCGACATGGCCCCGCCGCCGGTGGAGTTCCTCGCCGCGTCCGGCGGGCTGTTCCGCGACTGCTCGGTGCACGACTTCGACGTCCTGCGCTGGCTGACCGGCCGCGAGATCGTGGAGGTCTACGCCCGGGGCTCCAACAACGGTGATCCCGCCATCGGCGCGGTCGGGGACGTGGACACGGCCCTGGCCGTGGTCACCTTCGACGACGGCACCGTGGGCACCGTCTCGGCGAGCCGCTACAACGGCGCCGGCCACGACGTGCGCCTGGAGATCCAGGGCTCGGAGTCGTCCCTGACGGTCGGACTGGACGAGAGGACCGCCGTGCGCTCGGCCGAGCCCGGGGTGGACTTCCCCTCCGGCACCCCGCACCGGACCTTCGCCGAGCGCTTCGCCCCGGCCTACCGGGCCGAGATGATCGCCTTCGTCGAACTGGTCCTCGGACGCCGGCCCAATCCGTGTCCGCCCGAGGACGCCGTGGCCGCCGCGCGGGTGGCCGACGCCGCCCAGGAGTCCCTGCGCACCGGTGTCCCGGTGCGGGTGGCCGTGGAGCCCGCCGGGACGACCCGGTAGGAGCCGCCGGCGCCGGAGCCGCGCACCGGCGGGCCGGCGCCCGGCCGGGACGTCAGACCAGGACGATGGTGCGGTTGCCGGAGAGCACCACGCGGCCCTCGGCGTGCCACCTCACGGCGCGGGAGAGGGCCTGCATCTCGGCGTCGCGGCCGACCGCCACGAGGTCGTCGGGCGTGTGCGCGTGGTCCACGGGGATGACGCGCTGGGCGATGATCGGGCCCTCGTCCAGGTCCGAGGTGACGTAGTGGGCCGTGGCGCCCACCATCTTCACGCCGCGGGCGTAGGCCTGGTGGTAGGGCTTGGCGCCCTTGAAGGACGGCAGGAACGAGTGGTGGATGTTGATGCACCGCCCCGACAGCTCACGGGTCAGCTCGTCCGAGAGGACCTGCATGTAGCGGGCCAGCACCACGAGCTCGGCGTCGTAGCGGTCGACCAGCTCGAGCAGCTTCGCCTCCGCCTGCGGCTTCGTCTGCGCGGTGACGGGCACGTGGTGGAACGGGACGTCGTGCCACTCGACGAGGCTCTTGTGGTCGAGGTGGTTGGAGACCACGGCCACGATCTCGATGGGCAGCTCGCCGATCCGGGTGCGGTGCAGCAGATCGGTGAGGCAGTGGGAGAACCGGGAGACCATCACGAGCACCCGCGTCCGGTGCTCCATGGAGACCAGGCGGAAGTCCATGTCGTGCTGCTCCGCCACGGGCGCGAAGCCCTCGGTCAGGGACTCGACGGTGGCCGCGCCGGCCTCGCTGACGGTGTGGCAGCGGATGAAGAACTCGTCGGTGAAGCGGTCGGAGAAGTGCTTCACGTCGAAGATGTCGCAGCCCTGCTGCGTGAGGTTCGACGTGATGGCGCTGACGAGCCCGTGGGCCTCGGGGCAGTGGACGGTCAGGACGTGTTCGACGGTCCCCGGGACCTGGTCGGGCATGGGAGGGCTCCTCGGCGCTGGGCAGGTGGTGGGCCGCGCGGTCGGGCGTGGACGACGTCCGGCGCGGCCCTACGATCCTAGCCCGCCCGGCCGAGGCGGCGGGACGTCGGGGTCCGTGCCACGGGGTCCGGTGCCGAGCCGGTGCGGTGTAGACCGATGGCCGCGGGAACGGGCGGTAGGAGTCCGCCCGGCGCGGGGAGAGATGCGCCTCACTCGGAGGACCCGCGGCCATCGGCAGGCGTTGCACGCCTCAACAGAGGAGAGCCGTGGGCTGAGCGGCTTTCAGAACACGGGTGCCGCAGACGGTGCACCCCCCAGTGCGTCCGAATCGGTCCGACCCGTGCAATTTCCCCCATTGCTGTGGTTTCCACCACGATCGCAACTTTATCCGACCCGGTGCCCTCTCCGCACCAGCTTTCCCCAGGAAATTGTCAGGAAGGCCCGGTGGGGCCCCCGCCGCGGGGTCGTGCCGGTGCCGGTGCACGGGTCCCGGAGGCCGTGCACCGCCGGGAAATCAGGTCTGACCAGTACCTCCGCGCACGGTCCCCGACGAGGAGCGAGGCGGCACCGCGGCCCGGCGTCCGCCTAAATGGGGACAGGGAACGGCGTGTCTCAGGCCACGGTCGTGTTGAACACCAGTCCGAGCCCGTAGGTGGCCAGGGCCGCGCCGTAGCCGATGGCCAGCTGGCGGAGTCCCCGCTTCCACGGGGACGCCCCGGAGAGCAGGCCCACCAGCCCGCCGGTCACCAGCAGGGCGAGGCCGACCAGCACGAGTGCCAGGGCCATCGCGGTGAAGCCGGTCAGGCCCACCAGGTACGGCAGGATCGGGATCACGGCACCCGAGGCGAAGAAGCAGAAGCTGGAGCCCGCGGCCCCGAGGTCGGTGCCCAGCGCCACGTGCTCCCGCTGCTCGGGCTCGTCCTCGGCCGGGTCCTGGAAGGAGCGGGACGGGTCGCAGTCGCAGTCGAAGAAGCCCAGCCGCTCCGCGGCCCGGTGCTCGGCGGCCTCCTCGCTCATGCCCCGTGCGCGGTAGATCAGCACGAGCTCGTTGGTGTCCAGGTCCAGGTTCGGGGCGACGTGCAAGGTGACCTGGGTGGGCTGCGAGGCGTCGAGCAGCTCCCGCTGGGACCGCACGGAGACGAACTCCCCGGCGCCCATGGACAGGGCGCCCGCGAACAGGCCGGCGACCCCGGCGAAGAGCACCATCGCGGGGGAGGTGCCGGTGGCGCCCACGCCCATGACCAGTGCCAGGTTGGAGACCAGGCCGTCGTTGGCGCCGAAGACGGCCGCCCGGAAGTTCCCGGAGAGCTTGTGCCGGCCCTCGGTGGCCAGCGCCCGGACGATCTCCTCGTGCACCGCCTCGTCCGCGGCCATGGCGTCGGACGCGTCCTGGTCCTCGTCGTAGGGCGAGCGGCTCTCGGCGCGCTGGAGCAGGGCCAGGACGAACACGGAGCCGAAGTGGGCGGCGAGGAGGATCAGCAGCCGGGAGTACAGGGACGGGCGGGCACCGGTCGCGGCGTGCGGGCCCAGCAGCCGCACCCAGTGCTCGGCGTGGCGATGCTCGGCCTCCGCCACCCGGTGCAGGATCTCCGCCTCGCGCCCGGAGCTGCGGGCGGCCAGGAGACGGTAGATCCGGGCCTCGGCCCGCTCCTCCGCGAGGTACTTGCGCCATCGGCGGATCTGGCTGCGCTCCGGCGGCCGGTGGAGGGGGTGCTCCCCGGAATCGGGGGAGGCGGCAACGGGTTCGGGGCTCATGGGGCCTTCCTCGGGCCCGGCGCGCAGCACGGCGCGTGGGGTCCGACAGGGGTGGGGATCAGTCCGGAAGGTCTCGTTCGCCCGCGGGTGCGGGTGGGCTGCCGGGGCTCCACGTCGGGACCGGGATGGCGACAGACCGACGGGTGCACAGCACCCGGGAACTACTCCCCTTCGCTTCCCGACGAGTGTAGACCGGGGGGCCCGACCCGTGATTTCGGTGCACCGAAGCCGCGCGGTGGCGGCAGGCGCTCAGGAGTCGACGCTGTCCGTGCTGGCCGGGGCGTGCCACCGCCGGCTCTCGGTGGAGATCACGGAGCTCTCCTCCCGCGTCTCCGCGGGGAAGGAGCCCACGCCCCAGTGGAACCGGTAGGGGTCGGAGCAGCCCCAGCCGAAGCGCAGGCCCTCGACGAGCTTCTGCGCCGCCTCCGAGAAGCCGAGCGGTTCCGTGGTCCACGGCTGGTTCCACGCCGTGGGCTCGTTCCACTCGTCCTCGTGGAAGAACGTGGCGTCCACGGGCCAGGCCGCGTGGGTCAGCTGGCCCCCCGAGACCACGGCGCACTCCACGCCGTGGGGGCCCACGCCGGCCCAGGCGACCGGCGCTTCCGAGCGCTTGTCGTAGCGCTCGTACTCGAGCACGAGGAAGTCGTTCCAGGGCAGCCGGGCCAGCACGGTGGCGACGAGCCGCCGCAGGTCCTCCCACACGTCCTCGTCGACGACCTCGACGGTGGTGCCGGCGCCGACCACGCCGATGCCCGCGCGGCCGAGCATCTCCTGGGCCTCGGGCGTGGCCAGGTCCGACCAGGTCCGTGTGTCCGAGAAGCCCTCGCCGATCGGCTCCCCGGCCGGCTGGCGGACCGAGGCGAAGCGCATGGCCTCCTCCCAGGAGCCGAAGAACCTCCGGACGCCGTCGAAGTAGGGCCGGCGCGCGCTGGCGGCCTCCTGCTCGACGACCCACCGGCCGTAGCGCGCGGTGGTGGGGTGGTGGCCGGCGCTGCGGCAGTGGGAGAGGAAGGCCGTCACCGCCGCGGTGTACTCGTCCTCCGTGAAGACGTGCTCGGGGGTGGGCTCGGCGCTCGCGCGCAGGCCGGTCCGCTCGAGCGCGAGGTCCCAGTGGCCCTCGCCCAGGCGCCGGGACACGGCGCGCTCGGACAGGGGCCAGTAGTGGGCGATGGTGCACAGGAAGTTCGTCTCCGTGCACAGGCTCAGCCGGGACAGCTCGTAGCCGTGCGCGCTGAGCGGCGGGCACGTGGTGCCCTCCTGGGTGCAGTGCTGCTGGGCCGCGCCGATGAGGCCCAGGGCCCGCCGGGTGGTGGCGCCGTCGGGGTCGGAGGTCGCGAGCAGCGCGGTGACGTCGCGGACGACGTCGGTGCTGAGGTTCAGCGCCGCGTAGTCGGGGGCGGGGCTCAGTCCGAGGTGCTGCGCCATGACCAGCCACACGCCGGCGGCGGCGGCGCCGTCGTTGATCTCGGGGGTGGCGGCCTCATGCGCGAAGCGCTGACCCAGCTCGGCGATCGCCGCGTCCAGCAGGGCGGTCGACGCCTCCGGGAACAGCAGCTGGAAGCGCACCCGCACCTGGCCGCGCGTCATGCCGCGGTCGGCCATGGCGCGGAGCAGGGGGCCGTAGCGTTGCACGAACGCTGCGAGGCCCGCCACGGCGTACGGCATGGAGGGTCCTCCGGTCGGTCGGTCGTCGGGTGCCCGGACGGGGAGGCCGGGCGGGGCGCCCCGTGGGATGCGGGCGCGCACTGTCGATCCTAATCCGTGGCCGGGGCTTCCCGTCTGCCCCGGACGATTGTGACCGGCGGATGACGAGAGGGCAACCGATGGACGAAACCGCAGGTCAGGGCGCCAACAGTCCCTGGATGTCCTCGGCCGTGAGCGCGCTGGAGAACATCCGGTCGTCGTCCAGCACGGCCGTGAACAGCTTGGCCTTGCGCTCCTTGAGCGCCATGACCTTCTCCTCGATGGTGTCCCGGGCGACGAGACGGTAGACCATGACCTTCTTCTGCTGGCCGATGCGGTGGGTGCGGTCCACGGCCTGCTCCTCCGTGGCGGGGTTCCACCACGGGTCCAGGAGGAAGCAGTAGTCGGCCTGGGTGAGGTTCAGCCCGAAACCGCCCGCCTTGAGGCTCACCAGGAACACGGGTGCCTCGCCCGAGGTGAACCGCTCGAGCACCCGCGCGCGGTCCCTCGTCGAGCCGTCGAGGTAGGCGTAGGGGATGCCGAGCTCGTCCAGGCGGGCCGCGGCCTTCTTGAGGAAGCTCGTGAACTGGCTGAACACCAGCGGCCGGTGCCCCTCCGCGACGATCTCGGGCAGGTGCTCGAAGAGCAGGTCCAGCTTGCTCGAGGAGACCTCAGCATCCGGGTCCACCAGGGACGCGTCGAGGCTGAGCAGGCGCAGCGTGGTCAGCGACTGGAAGATCGTGAAGCGGTTGCGGTCCAGGTCCCGCAGCAGACCCAGGACCTTCTGCCGCTCGCGCTGCAGGCGGGTGTCGTAGAGCCGGCGGTGGGCCGGGGAGAGCTCCACCTCGATGGTCTGCTCGAGCTTGGGCGGCAGGTCGAGGTCCACGGACTCCTTGGTGCGCCGGAGCATCAGCGGCTTCACGCGCCGGCGCAGGCGGGCCAGCGCGGCGGGGTCCTCCCCGCGCTCGATGGGGCGCTGGTAGGTCTCCGTGAACTTCCGCCGCGACGGGAACAGTCCCGGCGCGGTCAGGGACAGCAGCGCCCACAGCTCGACCAGGCTGTTCTCCAGGGGGGTGCCCGTGATCGCGAGCTTGAACGGGGCGTCGAGCTCCTTGACGGCCCGGTGCGCCTTGGTCCGGGGGTTCTTCACGAACTGCGCCTCGTCCAGGAGCACGCCCGCCCACGCCAGCCCGCGGTAGGCGGTCTCGTCCAGGCGCAGCAGGGTGTAGGACGTGACGACCACGTGGGCGCCGGCGGCCGTGTCCGCGAGCGCGGTCCCCGCCTTGGCCTGGGTGTCGGACACGCCCACGGCCGTCAGGGACGGGGCGAAGCGGTGGATCTCCGCGACCCAGTTGGGCACCACGGAGGTGGGCGCCACCACCAGGAACGGCGGGAGGTCCGGGTCGCGCTCGACGGCGCGGCAGATCAGGGCAATCGCCTGGACCGTCTTGCCCAGGCCCATGTCGTCGGCGAGGACCCCGCCGAGCCCATGGTCCCACAGCACGCTCAGCCACGAGTAGCCGTCGCGCTGGTACGGGCGCAGCTCGGCGTGCAACGACGCGGGCACGGGGGGCGCCCCGACGGTGTCGAGCTCGAGCAGGGAGCGCACCCCCGCCCGCCAGGCCTCCGCCTGGTCCGTCTCCGCCGCGAGGTCCTCGAACTCCTCCCACAGCCCGGCCTGGTGGCGGTGGATCCGGAGCGGGCCCTCGGTCGTCTCCTGCAGGGAGCGGGCCTCGGCGATCAGCTCGCGCAGCCGGTCGAACTCGGGCCGGTCCAGGGAGAACCACGAACCGTCCGGGGCCAGCATCACGTCCTGGCCGAGGTCCAGGGCGCGGAAGACGTCGGCGAAGGAGATGTAGAACTCGCCCACCTTGATCGTGACCCCGAGGTCGAACCAGTCGCGGCGCTCCGTGGCGGCGGTGCTGACGGTGATGGTGGGCGGATCGGCGATCTGCTGGTAGGCCGGGCGCCCGCCGGTGTGCTCGATCCGCAGGTCCTGGACCTTCTCCAGGGCGGGCAGCCACTCCCGCACCAGGACCAGGGCGTCCCCCGCGACGTAGCTCGAGCGGCGGAAGTCCACGCCCGGGGCGCGGTGCCGCACCGCGGCGGTGACCGCGGTCTCCCAGGAGGACTCGCGGTGCACGGGCTCGTCGGCGAGGGGGTCCACGGGGCGGAAGGGCAGCAGGACCCGGTCCCGGCCCTTCTGGTACTCCCACTCCCACCGGACGCGGATCGTCAGCTCCTGGTGCTCCAGGGTGAGCACGAGCTCCGGGTCGGCGACCTGCGGCAGCTCGATCGAGCCGTCCCCGTTGTCGACGTCCATGCTGCGGTGCAGCCGGGGGAAGTAGCGGTCGAAGAACTCCTCGACCTCGTCCTCCGGGATCGTCAGGCCGCCCGCCGTGTCCAGGAACCGCCGCTGCTCCCGGGTGAGCCGGGTGGCCAGCGGCACGAGGCGCAGCGGGAAGACGTTGAGGTCCTCGGTGCCGGCGACGTCCTGCGGGTCGCCGTCCGGGTGGAAGAGCCCGTGCCCGGGATCGCCGATGATCCGGGCGGTGTCCAGCGCGATCCGGCGGCCGCCGGTGTCCACGGTGGGCCGCAGCTCGAGGTCCTCGCCGGGGCCGCGGACGACGTCCACGTGGAACCGCCCCGGCTCCTCGACCGTCACGGGCAGCCCGTGCTCCCGGCCGACCAGCGAGATCCCGGCGTCCTCCGCCCGGGCGAGGATCCCCCACAGCAGCGGCGAGGCGTAGGAGTCCAGCCGGATCCAGTGCCGGTCGTGCACCACGTAGGGGGAGCGGGTGGCGCTCAGCGCCCGCAGCTCGTCGAACCAGTCCGACTGCCCGGGGCTGAGCGACCCGGCGGCGGGCTCCCCGGTGACGGTCTCCCCGGTGACGGTCTCCCAGTCCAGCCCGCCCTTGATCCACTGGCCCCGGCGGCCCCTGCGCACCGGCCGGGCGTAGAGGTGCCACGGGGAGCCCGCCCGGCCCGTGCCGTGCACGTAGCGGTAGGGCTCCCGGCGCAGGTCGAGCTCCAGCGCCACTCCCGCCGGGTCCTCCGGGGGCGGACCGGACGGGCCCGCGCCGCCCAGGATCTCGGCGAGCGCGTCCTTCCAGTCCGTGGACCCCTCCCGGGCCCGGAGCGGGGTCCCCCCGGCGGGGCGGGACCGGGTCTCCTCGGCGGGGCGGGGCGCCGCGCTGCCGCCCGGCCGGTGGGCGCGGACCGCGGCCTCGAAGTTGTGCCGCAGGACCGTGGCGACGGCGTGCTTGCAGAACCCGCCGGCGGGGCAGCTGCACCACGCCGGCCCGGGCGCGCCGCCGGTGCCCACGCGCACGGACACGGAGTACACGGACCCCGAGCCCTCGACCTCGGCGGAGAGGCTGCCCGCCCCCTGGGCGCCCGGGGACCACCGCACCGAGCGGACGCGCCCGGCGCGGAAGTACTCCTGGCCGCGCTGGAAGACCGCGGGCCCGGAGGCGGCCACGAGCCGCCGGGAGTCCACGAGGGGACCGGGAGGGGGTTGCATCCTCCCACCGTATCCGTCCGCGCGGACGAACGACGAGCGTGCGGAGCGCTCCCGCGGGCTCCCTATAATCGAGACGACCCCTCGAACGACGACAGCGGCCCCACGTGCGGCCGCGGACGGAGGACTCGTGCCCGACACTGCTGGGCTCCGCCTCGGAGACCATGCCATTGCCGACAGTGCCGAGGAGCTCGCCTACCTCCGGTGGAACGACGCCGTCTGCGCGGCCTTCTTCGGCCCGGAGCGGGCGGGGGAGCTGATCTACCTCGACCTCGACGACAAGACCCTCGCCTCGATCGGCGAGGAGCTGGGGCTCGACGGGCCCTCGGCCCTGCGGGCGCTCGCGGACTCCGTGACGCCGCTGCTGGTGACCGGGGACGGGCGGCGCTCGGTGTTCGACGCGTTCAACCGCCTCAACGGCCAGTGGTACCGCGCGACCCGCCGCAGCCTGGACTCCATCGCGGAGATCCCGCCGCCGCCCGTCGTCGCCCTCCTGGCGCTGTTCGCGCTCGCCGGGCGGCACATGTCCACCCTGGCGGCGCGCACGGGCAACAAGTCCGTCTCGACCTTCTTCCTGCCGCTGACCGTGCTGCTGCAGGCCGGCCCGGACAACGCCAAGGCCCTCGAGTCCTCGTTCAAGAAGGACACCGAGGCGTACTGGGACGCGCTGCGCTACTGGCTCGAGCTGCGCGACGGCGAGATCGGCCTGCCCACCGCGTACGCGGTGAACCAGCGCCCCGTGGGCCTCGCGCTGTCCCAGACGATGTTCGGCGAGGCCGAGCGCCGCCAGCTGCACCGCATGTTCGAGGACCTGGGCATGACCACCGCCCAGGGGCTCTCCGCCGCCGAGCTCGGGGTCTACCTCGACTTCTGGCTCGACATGGCCGAGACGAAGGCCTCGAAGGCCATGAAGCAGGTCTGGGCGAACCCGCTCACCCGGGAGCCCGGACTGGAGATCGCCCTGGCGGAGCTCGCGGTGTGGGAGCAGTCCCGGGAGCAGGCCCGCGCCGAGGTCCGTGCGAACGGCCGGGGGCCGGGCCGCAGCGCGGTCAAGTCGTGCTCGCTGTCCCTGGCGGACAGCACCGACTACGTGGGCAATCCCGTGTTCGAGCTCGGCTTCGTCGTGCCCAAGCGCTTCCTCTCCGGCCGGGAGGTGGAGCTGGAGACCACCGCGGGGCCCCGCACCGTGTTCCTGTCCTTCATCGGGGACGCCTTCCTGGGCGTGTCGGCCTACACCGCCCGGATGGACCCGGAGACGCTGCTGGGCGGGGCGCTGCAGCTCAGCGCCGGGGACGTGCGCTTCGAGCGCAACCCGCGCCCGGTCGTGATCTTCGCCAAGGACGGGTTCTCGGACACCTTCATCTCCGTGGACCACATCCCGGCGGCCTGGCCCTGCCGGATCATGGTCCGTGACGAGCCCGAGTGGATCGCCCAGATCAAGCGCATCCTCGACGACTCCGCCTCCCCGGACTACCGCTTCGTGGAGGCCGGCACGCACGGCCTCGCGGAGGGCTGGGTGATGTTCGACGACGTGCAGGTGCTGCGCGCGGGCAACCCCGAGCTCACCGCCAACGACAACTTCTCCGGTCTCGTGCCGCGGCTGGTGTCCGCGGTGACCCTCTCCGGCGGTCTGCGCATCCCCGGCGACGTGGTGCGCTGGTCCACGCAGCGGCCCCCGCAGGTGACGATCACCTCGGACTCGGACGTGCCCCTGACCGTGGAGTGCGAGTGGCGCAACCCGCACTCCTTCAAGCTCGAGAAGGCGAAGCTCACGGAGGCCCGCGTGCCGCCGTTCCAGATCTCGCTGCAGGGCACGCCCCTGTCCCGGGCCGACGGCACGCTCAAGCCCAACGACTACACCCTCGTGCTCAAGGCGGGGCGCACGGTCAGGCAGCGCCGGGAGTTCAAGCTGCGGGACTCGTCCTTCTACCTCACCCAGCGCTCCCTCGGCTACGAGGGCGAGATGGTCCACACCGAGGAGGAGCCCCTGTGGCCGGTCACGGCCGCAGCGGTGGCGGAGCTGCCCGAGCAGTACGTGCAGGGCTCCTTCGACAACCTGCCCGCGCGGGAGGCCTCCGCGGAGCACGAGGTTCCCGGCGCCCCCGGCTGGCACTCCTCCGAGGGGCAGCTGCTGCTCGAGCGCACCAACGTGCTGCCCCAGCCGGAGGGCCGGTCCTGCCTGGCCACCGGCCGGCACCGCATCGTGCTGCCCGCCATGGAGCCCAAGGCCAGGGCGCCCTGGATCTTCGGCGAGTGCGCCCAGTGCGGGCTGCAGAAGCGCTACCCCGGCCGGCTCACGAAGCTGTCCGCGATCACCTCCACCGGGTCCGTGGACGCGCTGCGCTTCATCGGCCCGGACGAGGGGGAGTACCCCACGTCCTGGGCGGCGTTCCGCGACGCCCTCACGTTCCTGGGCGGGGGCAAGCGCTCCAGCCTGTCGATCGTGGCCCGGCAGCTGGAGGACTCGGAACGCTTCGAGGAGTGGTTCGTGGGCCACCTGCAGGCTCTCGGGTTCCTCGAGGTGGTCCGCGACGAGCACTGGACCGTGCGGCGCTGGCAGGTCTGCAAGCCCTCCCTCACCCAGCTCGTGGACGGCTCGGTGCTGCTCACGGGCGGGTGGACCCCCGAGAAGGAGGCCGTGGTGGCCGAGGCGGCCGCCGCGCAGGACGCGTCCGTGGTGGTGCTCTCCCCGGAGGACCACGCCACGACCCTGCTCCAGGACGTGGACCTCGAGAAGCTGCAGGAGGCCCTGCCCGAGGACTTCTGCGACGTCGTCCTCGACGCCGGGCCCGTGATGCTGGACACCCTGCCCCCGCTCTCCGAGATCGAGGAGAACCTGCGGCGCGCGGAGATGCAGTACAACGGGGTGGCCGAGCGCTTCGTGCCCGAGGACGCCACCTGGGAGCTCACCGAGGACCGGAACCGGCCGGGGCTGTACCGGATCAACCACCACCACCGGACGCGGTACGCGTTCCGCACCCCGGCCGACGTCGAGTCCGGCCACGCGCGGTTCGTGGCCTCGGGCCTCGGCAAGCACTTCGCGGCCCGGCAGGCCGGGGTGCCGATCGTCTCCTACGACCCCGAGCTGGAGCTGCTGTCCGTGCCCATCGGGGCGGAGCTGTCGGGGCTCTACGCCCGCGCCGCCGTGCTGTGCTCGGGGCTGCTGCCGGCGAAGGTGGACGAGGACTTCTCGCTCAACTACGGGGACGTCTCGCCGGAGTTCGCCCAGGCGCTGGTGGACAAGCTCATGAGCTGAGCGCGTCCCGGCCGGCATCGGCGGCGGGCCCCGGGTCGTCCGACCCGGGGCCCGCCGCCGTCCTGCTCCGCGGGGCGGACGCTCAGGCGCCGGCCTCCGCGGCGACCAGCTCCGCGCCGGCGTCCGCGGCGATCAGCTCCGCGGCCCGCTCGCCGATCATGTAGACGGTGATGTTGGGGTTGACGGTGGTCAGCTCCGGCATCACCGAGGCGTCGGCCACGCGCAGCCCGGCCACGCCCTTGACCCGCAGCTGCGGGTCGAGCGGGGACATCGCGTCCTCGGCCGGGCCCATCCGGCAGGAGCCGGCCGGGTGGTAGACGGTGTTGTGCGTCCGGCGCACGTAGTCGGCGATCTCCTCGTCCGTCTGCACGTCCTTGCCGGGGAACAGCTCCTCCCCGGCCCACTCGGCCAGCGGGGACTGGGCCACGATCTCGCGGGCCTTGCGGATCCCGGCGGTCATGATCCGCATGTCGTAGCCCTCCGGGTCGGTGAAGTAACGGGGGTCCACCCTGGGCTTGTCGCGGAAGTCCCGGGAGCGCAGCCGGACCGTGCCGCGGGAGCGGGCGTGGGTCACGTTGGGGGTGAGGCAGAAGGCGTTGTCCGCGGTCGGGTAGCCCTGCCGGTAGGTGTGCATGTCGAAGTTCACCGAGCCGTAGTGCATCATCAGGTCCGGCCGGTCGGTGTCCGGGTCCACCTGGGTGAAGATCCCGGCCTCCCACCACTGGGTGGACTCGGTGACCATGGGCTGCTTGGCCTCCCACTGGATCACGCCCTCGGGGTGGTCCTGCAGGTTCGCGCCGACCCCGGGGGCGTCCACGAGCACGTCCACGCCGACCTCGCGCAGGTGCTCCGCCGGGCCCACGCCCGAGAGCATCAGCAGCTTGGGGGTGTCGATGGCACCGGCGGAGACGACCACCTCGCGGCGGGCGCGCACGGTGCGGGCCGTGCCGAAGGCGTTGTCCACGACCTCGACGCCCACGGCGCGGCCGTCCTCGACGACCACGCGCTTGGCCTGCGTGGAGTGCAGGACCGTGAGGTTCTCCCGGTCGGCGACCGGGTGCAGGTAGGACACGGAGGCCGAGGCCCGGGTGCCGTCCGGCCTGCGGTTGACCTGGAAGAAGTTCGCGCCGTTGACCACGGTCTTGCCGGTGTTGAACGGGGTGCGCGGGATCCCGGCCTGCTCGCAGGCCTCGAGCACGGCCACACCGCAGGGGTCGTTGTCGGGGATCTGCATGAGGTGCACGGGCCCGTCGTGGCCGTGGTGTGCGCCCTCGTCGTCGTTGGTCTCGAGCTTCTGGTAGAGCCGGAAGGCGGTCTCGGCGTTCCAGCCCTCGGCGCCGAACTTCTCCTCCCACTCGTCGATGTCCTCGGCGGGGGCCCAGAAGGCGATGCACGAGTTGTGCGAGGAGCACCCGCCCAGCACCTTGGCGCGGGCCATGCGCATGAACGAGTTGCCGTTCTCCTGCTCCTCGAGCGGGTAGTCCCAGTCGTAGGCGGACTCCAGCAGCTCCATCCAGCGGCTGAGGGTCAGCACCTCGTCGATGCCCTGGTCGTGCGGGCCGGCCTCGATCAGCCCGACCGTCACGGACGGGTCCTCGGACAGGCGGGCGGCGACGACGGCGCCGGCGGAGCCTCCGCCGACCACCAGGTAGTCGAACTCCTGCGGGGCGTCGGGGGCGGGGGTCGTGCTGGGAACGGTCATGGTCTGTCTCCTTGCAGAAATCGGGGCAGAAATCGTGGAACGAGGGTCCGCGGGCCCGCGCCGTCGTCGTCCCCGCGGATCCGGGGACGACGACGCCGTGCGGAAGCGGCTCAGTGCTGGGCGAACCAGCCGGTCACGGCCGGGGCGGTGTTCTGGTAGACGTGCTTGAGCTCCTGGTACTCGCCCAGGCCGGTGGGGCCGAGCTCGCGGCCGATGCCCGACTGCTTCATCCCGCCCCACTCGGCCTGCGGCAGGTAGGGGTGGTAGTCGTTGATCCAGATCGTGCCGTGGCGCAGCCGCGCGGCCACGCGCTGGGCCCGCCCGGCGTCCTGGGTCCACACCGCACCGGCGAGGCCGTAGATCGTGTCGTTGCCGATCTCGACGGCCTCGTCCTCGGTGCGGAACGTCTCGACCGTGACGGTGGGGCCGAAGGCCTCGTCGTGGACGCAGTCCATCTCCCGGGTGCACCGGTCGATGACGGTGGGCGGGTAGAAGAAGCCCTGCTCCAGGTCCAGCGTCCCGTCGGCGGATGCCCCGGTCGAGTAGGCGCCGCCGGTGCGGATCCGGGCGCCCTGCTCACGGGCGCGCTGCACGTAGGCGTGGACCTTCTCGCGCTGGGCGGCCGAGATGATCGCCCCGGTCTCGGCCCGGTCGTCGAAGGGCCCGCCGAGGCGGATCTGCTCGGCCCGGCGGACGAGCTCGTCGACGAAGCGCTCGGCGATCGACTCCTCGACCACCAGGCGGGCCCCGGCCGAGCAGACCTGCCCCGAGTGCACGAACGCGCCGTTGAGGGCGTTGTCCACGGCGGCGTCGAAGTCGGCGTCGGCGAAGACCACGTTGGGGTTCTTCCCGCCCAGCTCCAGGGCGATCTTCTTGACGGTCGGCGCGGCGGCGGCCGCGATCCGCCGGCCGGTCAGCACGCCGCCGGTGAAGGAGACCAGGTCCACGTCCGGGGACGAGGACAGCGGCGCACCGGCCTCGGCGCCCGCGCCGAGCACGAGGTTGGCCACGCCGTCGGGCAGGCCGACCTCCTGGAGGACCTGCATCATCAGGATCGCCGTGTGCGGGGTGAGCTCGGCGGGCTTGAGCACGAAGGTGCAGCCGGCGGCCAGCGCCGGGGCGATCTTCCAGGCGGCCTGCAGCAGCGGGTAGTTCCAGGGCGTGATCATCCCGCACACCCCCACCGGCTCGGTGACGACCGTGGAGACCACGGCGGGGTCCCCGGCGTCGACGACGCGGCCGGCCTGCTCGGCGGCGTTCTTGCCGAACCACGCGAAGCACGCGGCGATGTCGTCCATGTCGATTTCGGACTCGACCAGGCGCTTGCCGGTGTCCAGGGACTCGGCGCGGGCGAACTCGTCCTTGCGCTCGCGCAGCCGGGCGGCGACCCGCAGCAGCAGGTCACCGCGCGCCGGGGCGGGCACCGACGACCAGCGGCCGTCGTCGAAGGCGCGACGGGCCGCGGCGATCGCGCGACCGGTGTCCTCGGCCGTGGCCTCGGCGACCACGCCGACCTCGGTGCCGTCGGCCGGGCAGACGATGGTGCGGGTGCCGCCCTCGGCGGCGGCCTCCCAGCGTCCGTCGATGAACAGTGTCTCGGTCACGGGTGTTCCTCCTTCACCGCGGGGATCTGCCCCGTCGGCACGTCGTGGATGTCGGTGGACCAGTCGGGGTGGCCCTCGGCGCCGTCCTGGATCCTGGACGGGCCGGTGTGGATGCTCAGGAAGGCCAGATGCGCCTCCCAGCTGTCGAGGACGTCGTTGATGACCTGTTCGCGGTCCCAGTCCATGACGTCGGTGCCCTGCGAGCCGGTCTCGCTGAAGACCTCGAGGCGGTAGTAGAGGTCGGAGTCCGGGTTGGTGCGGAACCCGCCGAAGGCGGGCACCGGGGTGGCCACCGGATAGATCTGGTAGCAGAAGCCCCGGTCCTTGCCCATGTGCACGCTCAGCGTGTGCTCGGACAGCCCCTGGTAGCCGACCACCGAGCTGGTGAGCTCGGCGTCGCGGCCATGGGCCCGGAACTCCTCGACGACCTCCGCCAGCGCCGGGGCCAGCACCTGCTCCTCGTAGCGGAGCACGGCCCGCGGGCCCGGGAACGAGCCGGTCCGGGAGAGCCGCCGGCGCCAGTGGCTGTCCGGGCCGGGAATGCGGGAGGCGGCCGCGGAGCGGCGGGTGGAGCTGCGCCCTTCGCGCTGGGAGCGCTCGGTGCGCAGAGCCTTCCAGAACCCGATCATCACCAGGTACATCACGATCGAGAAGGGCAGGCCGATGATGAGCGTGGCCGCCTGCAGGGTGGCCACGCCGCCGACGAGCAGCATCGCCAGGGTCAGCAGGCCGGTGGCGGCGGCCCAGAAGACGCGGAGCCACTTGGGCCCGTCCTGGGTCGGGTCCTGGATGGTCGAGGTGAACGTGGACATCACGAGCGCGCCCGAATCGGCGCTGGTGACGTAGAACAGCAGCCCGGCCAGCGAGGCGAGCGCGATCAGCAGCGGGGCGCCCGGATACTGCTCGAGCAGGGAGTAGAAGGCCCGCTCGGGGGTGTTCATGGCGACCTGGCCGAAGGCGTCGTCGCCGCCGGTGACGATCGCCAGGGCGCTGTTGCCGAAGATCGAGACCAGGATGAGGATGAACACGAACGGCACGGTCAGGGTCGCGATCACGAACTCGCGCAGCGTGCGGCCGCGGGAGATGCGCGCCAGGAAGAGCCCCACGAACGGCGCCCAGGCGATCCACCAGGCCCAGAAGAACAGCGTCCACCCGGCCATCCACTCCGCGGCGCCCGTGTAGGCGAAGGTGTCCAGGGTGATCCCGGGCAGCGCGGAGACGTAGTCGCCGAGGTTCTGCACCATGGCGTCGAGCAGGAACGAGGTCCGGCCGGCCACGAGCACCCAGACGATCAGCGCCACGGCCATCAGCACGTTGAGCTCCGAGAGCCGGCGGATGCCCTTGTCCACGCCCGAGACGCACGAGGCGGTGGCCATGACGACGGCGACGACGATGAGCCCGATCTGGGCGGCGACGCCCTCCTCGATCCCGAACAGCAGGAACAGGCCGTAGTTGAGCTGCACCACGCCGATGCCCAGCGAGGTGGCCACGCCGAAGATCGTGCCCAGCAGCGCGGCGATGTCCACGGCGTCCCCGGCCCGGCCGTGCACCCGCTTGCCGATCAGCGGGTAGAGGGCCGAGCGGATGCTCAGCGGCATGTTCCAGCGGTAGGCGAAGTAGCCGAAGGCCATGCCCATCAGGGCGTACATCGCCCAGCCGCTCACGCCGTAGTGGAACAGGGTCCACACCACGGCCATGCGGGTGGCCTCGGCCGTCCCGCCGTCCCCGGTGGGCGGGCCGTAGTACTGGGTGACCGGCTCGGCCACGGAGAAGAACAGCAGGTCGATGCCGATGCCCGCCGCGAACAGCATCGCGGTCCAGGTGAAGAGGTTGTACTGGGGCTTGGAGTGGTCCGGGCCCATCTTGATCGTGCCCTCGCGGGAGAACGCCACCACGAGCACGAAGACCGTCACCACGGTGGCGGTCAGCACGTAGAACCAGCCCATGTTGGTGGCGATCCAGCCGACCACGGCGCTGATCACCGTGGAGGCCTGGTCGGGGGCGAGGATCGCCCACAGCGAGAACAGGATGATGCTGACGCCGGAGCCGGCGAAGACGACCCGGTTCACGGCCGGCCGGGCGCGTTGCGCGCCGGCGGGGGCCTCGGTGTTCGACGTGCTGTCGTGCACGGCAGTGGTCATGGGACGGATCCTCCTGTGGAGAGTGGTCCAGAGCGTGGTGCGCCCGGTGACCGGTCCTGCGCGGACCGGACGGGGCGGGACGTCGTCGTCCTGCAGCGGGCCGCTGGAGTGCTGTGCATCACACCGGCCACGCGTCACATCGTGACACCATCCTTCCGGTTGGTAAAGTCCTACTTATGAACACCTCTTCCCGCGAGCGGATCCTCGGCGGCGCCCTCGAGCTGATCCGGAGCGGCGGCACGGTCTCCCTCGCCTCGGCCGCACACCAGGTGGGACTGACCAAGCCGGGCGTGATGTACCACTTCCCCACCAAGGAGGCGCTGATGCTCGCCCTGGTGGACCGGGTGATGGACGGCTGGGACGCGCAGATGTCCCGCCGCCTCTCCGCCCCGCCGGAGCAGGTGCCTGCCGAGGAGCGGCTGCGCGCCTACCTGGACTGGTGTCTCTCGGGCGAGGTCGACGAGACGGACCTGGTGATGCTCACGGACCAGCGGCTGCGCGCCACGCTCAAGGAGCGCTGGGTCGCGCGGGTGGCGCCGTGGGTGGACCTGCCCGAGGACCTGCCCGCCGAGCGCCGGAGCCGGCTGCTGGCCGTGCGGCTGCTCGCCGACGGCGTGTGGTTCGCCGACGCCGCGGGCGTCTTCGCCCCCGACCCGGACGAGCGGGTGCGGGTCCGGGCAGTGGCCGACGCGCTGCTGGCGGACTGAGCCGTGGTGCGCTGGCTGCTGCTGATCGCCGCCGTGCTCAGCGAGGTGGTGGCCACGCTGTCGCTGAAGGCCGCGCTGGACCAGCCCGCCTGGTACGCGCTCGTCGTCACCGGCTACGGCGCCGCCTTCGCGTTCCTCGCCGCCGTGCTGCGCCGGGGCACACCCGTGGGGGTCGCCTACGGCGTGTGGGCCGCCCTGGGCGTGACGCTCACCGCCCTGGGGGCGGCCGTGGTCTTCGACGAGCAGCTGAGCCCGGCCGTGCTGGCCGGGATCGGGCTGGTCGTGGCCGGAGTGCTCTGCGTGGAGATCGGCTCCCACCGTCCCGCCCGGCGGCAGGACGGGGCGGTCTGATGGCCTGGCTGTTCCTCACCGGCTCGATCCTCACCGAGGTCGCCGCGACCCTGTCCCTGCGGACGGCCGCCCGGGGCCGCCCCCGCTGGTACGCCGCCGTGGTCGCGGGCTACCTGGTGGCCTTCACCTGCCTGAGTCTCGCGCTGGCCGAGGGCATGGCCCTCGGGGTCGCCTACGGCATCTGGTCGGCCGCCGGGGTGGCGCTGACGGCGGTGGCCGGGCGGCTGCTGTTCCGCGAGCCGTTCACCTGGGTGACGGCGGCCGGGGTGGCGCTCATCGCCGGCGGGGTGCTGCTCATCGAACTGGGCGCCCCGCCGGTCTGAGCGGCTCCCGACGGAGGACTCTGCCCCGGCGGGGCCGGTGCCGCTGTTCCGGTCCCGCCGGGAGCCCGGCAGGACCGGCCCGCGGGCGAGAAGGTCCACCACGTCCCGGTGCGGGTGCCCGGGACCTCCGCCCTCTGCGCCGCCCGGGTGGCGTGGTGCCGGAACTCGTGTAGAGTGGTCCCCGGTTGTTGAGGTTCGTTTTTGTATTTCAAGCAGTTCGGCCCATCCGGGTGCAGCAGTTTTTCTGAGAAGACGTTTTCCACGCATCACAACTTTTGTGTTTCTCGAACGTCGGGAAACGTGCATCTCATGAAAGATCAGGTCTCTCCATGACTACCGGTATCGTCAAGTGGTTCAACGCTGACAAGGGCTTCGGCTTCATCACCCCCGAGGACGGCTCCAAGGACGTCTTCGCCCACTTCTCCGCGATCAACTCGGGTGGCTTCCGCTCCCTGAACGAGAACGACCGCGTCGAGTTCGAGACCCAGGACGGCCCCAAGGGCCCCCAGGCCGCGAACATCACCGTCATCTCCTGACGATCCCCTCCGCGGGCCTGCGCGCCCGCTGATCGTCCAGAACCGCCGTCGAGCCCTGCGCCCGGCGGCGGTTCTGTCGTCCCGGCGACGCCCCGCCGGTCCGTGCCGTGGCGGCCGTGCCGCCGCCGACCGAGAGGATCCCCTGTGACCGGACCCGTCCCGCCCCCGGACGAGCCGGAGGACCCGTTCGTGGTGAACCGGGTCTCCGACGCCGAGCTCGACGTCTCCGTGCCCTTCGAGCTCGAGGCCTCCGAGTGGGACCTCGAGGGGTCCGCCGACGAGGCCGGGGACGGCTGGGGCCCGGCCGGGGACTACGGCCTGGAGTGAACCGCCCCGGGGTGCCCCCACGACGAAGGCCGCAGCCCACCGGGCTGCGGCCTTCGTCGTGTCCCGCCCGCCGGCTACGCCGACAGCGGGAGGGACACGGGGTGGAGCTTGAAGAACGGGTGCCGTCCCGTCGCCGCCAGGGCGCCGGGAACGAGGAGCTGGCGGTACTTGGCGCACCATTGCGCGCTGCCCGTCGTGTGCTCCGCCGCGGCGGCGAGGTCGTCGGTCTCCGGGCTGAGGTACTCCTGCACGCCGCCGTCCGTCGAGGTGAGCCGGACGAGGTGCAGATCGGGGAGGGCGGTGACGGTGACGTCGACCCACTCCTCCCGCTGGTCGGTGGTGGTCGCTGTTCTTTCTTCGGACATGGTCATGTTTTCTCCTGACGTTCTTGTGGGCATCCGGTGTCGTTGCCCACCGCTTCGTCATCCGATCCACCCGTGAACATCGGGTTGGCGCGCAGCGGGTCGGAGCCCCTCCGCGGACCCTCCGGAGGACCCGTGGCCCTCCGTCGAGCACGCGGACGCCGCATCTCGAGAAGCAGGTCCAGGCTACCCCGCACCTCCGACGGACCGCCAAGCCGGTCGCGAGTTGTGTCACCGAACCGTAATGGGCGGGGCCGCCCCGGTGCTCGCCACCCATTCCAGCGCAACGATGTGTCAGCGAGATGTCCTCCCGGTGACCGGCCGGGGAAGGCCTGCGCGCAGGCCCGCCCACGCCTGCACCGGGGCCGCCGGAGGACGCGCGGGGGCCCGATGTGGTTCAATGGGGGACAGCTTCAAGAGACCCGGTTGCCAAGCTCCGACTAGACCGGGCACCAACCCCATGTTCACGGGTGGTTCGGATGACGAAGCGGCTCGCATCGCCGCAGTGGCGGCACCCGGTGCGAGCAAGAGCGCCCCGAGGATCCCGGTCATGCCAGATGCCTTTCCCCCTGTCGCCGTCGCCCACCTGGGCGGCCCCCCTGCCGCCGCCGCCGTGCTCGGCACCGCCGCGATGAGCATCGACGACTACGCCCGCGTGGTGCAGGCGCGCACGGAGTTCGTCGACTTCCTGCTGGCCCCCGTGCGCGGGCAGCTCGCCGCCGCGGCCTGAGGCCCGGCCGAGGACCGACGACGTGGACCTGCTCCTGGACCGTTCCGTGCTGCTCGGGGTGCGCACCCCGGACCGCTCGCCCGAGCTGGCCGGGGTCCTGCGCCAGCACGGCCACCGGCGGCTCTTCCTGTCCGCCCTGGTGCTGGGCGAGCTGCTGGCCGGGCGGCCCGACGAGGCGCAGTGGACGGAGCAGCTCGAGCTGCGCTTCCCCGACCGCGTGCTCCCCGTGGACGCCGCCGTGAGCAGGGCGTGGGGAGGCCTGGGCGCCGCAGGGACGGCCGACCCGGTGGCCGGTCTGACCGCGGCCACCGCCCTGGTGCACGGACTGACCGTGCTGAGCGCCGAGCCGCAGCGGTACGCGGGCACCGGGGTGCCCGTGCTCGACGTGACTCCCGTCCGGGGATAGGCCTCAGGCGGCGCGGCGGGAGCGGGGGCCGTGCTCGCGGGCGCCCAGCGCCACGGCCCGGTCGTAGTGCTCGATCAGCTGCCCGACCAGGACGTCCCACGTCCGGCCCTGGACCGCGGCGTGCGCGGCCGCCCCGAAGGCGGCCCGCTTGGCGTCGTCGCCCAGGAGGTCGGCCACGTGCCCGCGCAGGGCCGTCAGGTCCCCGGGCGGATAGAGCCAGCCGGTGCGGGAGGAGTCCACGAGGTCCACGGGCCCGCCCCGTCCCGTCGCCACCACCGGCACCCCGGAGGCCATGGCCTCCTGGATCGTCTGGCAGAACGTCTCGAACTCTCCCGGGTGGACGAACACGTCGAAGGACGCCATGATGCGGGCGAGGTCCGCCCCGGAGCGCCGGCCGGTGAAGTGCGCGCCCGGGAGCCGGCGGCGCAGGGCCTCCTCCTCCGGCCCCGAGCCCACGACGACGAGGCGGGTGCCGGGCAGGTCCGCGACCGCGGCGAGGTCCTCGACCTGCTTCTCCGGGGCGATCCGGCCCACGTAGCCCACGATCCGGCGCCCGCCGCCGACCTCCGCCCGCCACCGCTCGTCGCGGTGCCGCGGGCAGAACCGGGTGGTGTCCACGCCCCGCCGCCACAGGTGCACGTCGCGCACCCCGTGCGCGACGAGCTGCCCGACGGCGGACGAGGACGGGGCGAGGGTCAGGGTCGCGGCGTTGTGCATGCTGCGCACGTGTCCCCACAGGAGCTGCTCGAGGAACGGGGCGCCGTACTTCGCCGCGTAGCCGGGCACGTCGGTCTGGTACACCGCCACGGACGGCACGCCGAGCTGGTGGGCGGCCAGGATCGCCCGCCGGCCCAGGACGAACGGGGAGGCGACGTGGACGACGTCGGGGCGGAACCGCTCCAGCTGCCGCCGCACCCGGGCCACGGTCCCGCCCGCCACGCGCACGTCGGGATAACCGGTGAGGGGCAGGGCGGGCAGCCGGTGCACGGGGACCCCGCCGAGCTCCTCGACGACCTCCTCCGTGCGGCGCCCCAGCGGTGCGGGGTCGTAGGAGGGCGCCACGACCACGACGTCGTGGCCGCGGGCGCCCAGCTGCTCGACCACCCTAAGGACCGAGTGGGTGACACCGTTCAGGTGGGGGAGGAACTGCTCGGCGACCACGGCGACTCTCATGGCCCGAGCCTCTCCGGCGGAGGCGTCCCCCCGGGAAGCGGCACGTGGCCCGCCGGTGAAGGCGCCGTGAAGCCTCGGCCGAGGTCCCGGACGCGCGTGGGAAGATGGGCGGTGATGAACTCCCAAGGCTCTTCCTCCCCCGCTCCGTCCGCCGACCGCCGCGGTGTCCCCATGCCGCTGTGGCTGCAGGGCGTGCTGGAACTCGGCTCGGTGGCCGTGGTCTCCTACCTGCTGGTGCTGCTGACCGTCCTCATGGTGTGGCTCGCCGACGGCTCGGACTCCCTCGGCCTGGCCGGGAGCTTCGTGCTCTCCGGCCAGGTGTGGCTGCTCGCCCACCTCACCCCGCTGCAGGTCGCCCTGGACCCCGGGGCGGGGCTGCCCGCGACCACCGGGACGCTCAACCTCGTCCCGCTCGGGCTCACCCTCGTGCCGTTCGCGCTCGCGTGGCGCGCCGGGGGACGGCTCGCGCGCGCCTGCTGGGAGGGGCAGTTCTGGCAGCCGTACCTGAGCGGGCTCGCCGTGTACTCCGCGGCCGGGGCCGTGGCCGGGCTGCTCTTCGGCACCGGCGAGGTCGCGGCGAGCCCGGGGGCCGCGGCGGTCTTCCCGCTCGTGCCGGTGGCGCTGGGGGCGTTCGTCGGGGCCTATCGTGCCTCCCGCTCGCTGCCCGGGCTGATCGGCGTCAACGCCGCCGCGTGGGTCGAGCGGACCAGTCAGTACTCACGGTGGGCCGGTTCGTACGTGTGGGCGGTGCTGCGGGCGGGCTTCGTCGCGGCCGTCGCCGGAGTGGGCGTCGGGGCGACGCTGCTGGCCGCCGCGCTGCTGTGGAACTGGAACGACGTGGTCAACGTCTACCAGCGGCTGGGCACCGGCGTGCCCGGGGACACCGCCCTCACGGGGCTGCAGCTGGGCTACCTGCCGAACCTCGCGGTCTACGCCCTGGCCTGGGCCACGGGTGCGGGGTTCGAGGTCGGCGCCGGCACGCGCGTGTCACCGCTGGGCACGGACGCCGGTCCCGTCCCGATGCTCCCGGCCCTCGCCGCGCTGCCGCCCGCCGAGCTGCCGGCCTGGTCGCTCGCCGTGCTGGTGCTGCCGGTGCTGGCCGGGGTGCTCGCCGGCTGGTGGTTCCTGCGCGAGGGCGAGAACCACCTCGACGACTGGATGGCCCTGCGGCTGCCCGCCCGCTGGATCACCTTCCCGCTCGCCACGCTGCTGACCGGGCTGCTCATCGGGGCGGTCGCGGGCGTGCTGGTGATGCTGCTGAGCTGGCTGGCGCACGGCTCGCTCGGGCTCGGCCGGCTGACGGTGGTCGGCCCGGACGGCCTCGACGTCCTGCTGTGGTTCGGGGCGGAGGTGGCGGTGGGCGCGGTCCTCGGCTACGTGCTGGGCCCGTGGCTCGAGCACGAGCCGCCGTTCGCGCCGTCCCGCGGCGTCCCGGGCGAGGGGCTCGGGCGGCGCGAGACCCGACGGCGGCGCCGGGCCGAGGCCGCGGCGCGGCGCGCGATGCGCTCGGCCGGGGGGCGCATCGCGCCGGAGCCTGCCGGCGGCGAACCGGACCCGCGCGCGGGTCAGAGCCGCCGAGCGGCCGGCGCGGAGCCCTCGGGGTCCGACGAGGCGTTCGACGTGGACGCGCCGGCGGGGCCGGAGGAGTCCGCGGAGGCCTCCGGGCCGCCGGAGAGGTAGCTCCAGATCCCGTCCTCGAGCTCCTGCTGGCACTGGGCCGTCCCGGAGAGGGTGAGCGTGCTGGACACGCACTGCTGGTAGGCCTCGGCCACCGGCCACAGGGCCAGCCGCGCCCCGCCGGTGACCAGGCTCAGGAGGCCCAGCACGATCGCGGCGACCGCGCTCACGACCAGCAGCCTGCGCCGGCCCGTCCCGCGGGAGCGCACGAGCGCGGCGATGCCCAGTCCGAGGCCCGCGGCCGCCGCCACGACCCCGGCGACGGTCAGCCACAGCCCCGAGCCGACGAGCACCAGGGCGACGGCCGCGCACACCAGCGCGGCTCCCGCCGTGCGGGTCGTGGCGGCGCTCCGTGCGTCCGCAGGGGCAGTTTCGGGGCTCGGCCGGGGAGGGGTCATGCTCCTCACTCTAGGCCACCTGCGCGGAGCCTCCCGCTGCCGCACGACTAGACTCGACGGCATGCGCATCGTGGTCATGGTCTCCGGCTCCGGCACCAACCTGCAGGCGGTCCTCGACGCCGTCGAGGAGGGCCGGATCGACGTCGGGATCGCTGCCGTGGGCGCGGACAAGCCCTGCCGCGGGCTCGAGCGCGCGGAGGCGTCCGGGATCCCGACGTTCCTCGTCCGGCCCGCGGACCACCCGGACCGCGCGCGCTGGAACCTGGCCCTGCAGGACGCCGTGGCCGCCCACGCGCCCGACCGGGTCCTGTTCGCCGGGTTCATGCGGATCGTGGACGCGGGCTTCGTCGAGGCGTTCCGGGGCCGGATCGTCAACACCCACCCGTCCCTGCTGCCCTCCTTCCCGGGGGCGCACGCCGTCCGGGACGCCCTCGCGCACGGGGTGAAGGTCACCGGCGTCACCGTCCACGAGGTCGTCGCCGACGTCGACGCCGGACCGATCCTGGCCCAGGCGGCGGTGCCCGTGCAGGACGGGGACACCGAGGAGGAGCTGCACGAGCGGATCAAGGCCGCCGAGCGCGAGCTGCTCGTCGGGACCCTCGGGTCGCTGGCCCGCTCGGCCGCGCTGCACGACGTGCGGTGAGACGGGTCGGCGCGGGTCCGTAAAATGGTCCCCGGCGGATCCCGCCGGCGCCCACGACCTACGACGCTTGGAGAACCTGTGAGCCCCATCCAGCCTGACCGCGTGCCCATCAGACGGGCCCTGGTGTCCGTCTACGACAAGACCGGTCTGGACGACCTCGCCCGCGGCCTGCACCGGGCCGGCGTGGCCCTGGTCTCCACCGGATCGACCGCGCGGCGGATCGCGGAGGCGGGGGTCCCCGTGACGGAGGTCTCCGAGGTCACCGGCTTCCAGGAGTGCCTGGACGGGCGGGTCAAGACCCTGCACCCGCGGGTGCACGCCGGGATCCTCGCGGACCGCCGGAAGCAGGACCACGTGGACCAGCTCGCGGAGCTGGAGATCGAGCCGTTCGACCTCGTGGTCGTGAACCTGTACCCGTTCGCGGACACGGTGCGCTCGGGCGCCGGCCAGGACGAGGTCGTCGAGCAGATCGACATCGGCGGCCCCTCCATGGTCCGCGCCGCGGCGAAGAACCACGCAGCCGTGTCCGTGGTCGTGGACCCGGCCTCCTACGGCGCGGTGGTCGAGGCCGCCGGCGCCGGCGGGTTCGACCTCGCCGCCCGGCGCCGGCTGGCCGCGGCGGCCTTCGCCCACACCGCGGCCTACGACACCGCCGTGGCCACCTGGACGGCCCAGCAGTTCGAGCAGGACGAGGACGCCAACTTCTGGCCGCCCTACGCCGGGCTCGCCCTCCAGCGCTCCGCCTCCCTGCGCTACGGCGAGAACCCGCACCAGAAGGGCGCCCTCTACGTCGACGAGGCGGCCGCCCCCGGCATCGCCCAGGCCGACCAGCTGCACGGCAAGGAGATGTCCTACAACAACTACGTGGACGCCGACGCCGCCCTGCGCGCCGCCTACGACTTCGACGAGCCGGCCGTCGCCGTCGTCAAGCACAACAACCCGTGCGGGATCGCCGTGGCCACCCCGGGCGCCGGGGACCCGATCGCGGACGCCCACCGCAAGGCCCACGCGTGCGACCCGCTCTCCGCCTACGGCGGGGTGATCGCGGCCAACCGCCCCGTGACCCGGGCCATGGCGGAGACCGTCAAGGACATCTTCACCGAGGTCGTCGTGGCTCCCGGGTTCGAGCCGGAGGCCCTGGAGATCCTGCGGGCGAAGAAGAGCATCCGCCTCCTCGAGCTGCCCGAGGGCTTCGAGCGGGACGCCCTCGAGTACCGGCAGATCTCCGGCGGGGCCCTCCTCCAGGTCTCGGACCGCCTCGACGCCGCCGGCGACGACCCCGCGACCTGGACCCTCGCCGCCGGGGCGCCCGCCGACGAGCAGACGCTCGCCGACCTCGCCTTCGCGTGGAAGGCGCTGCGGCCCGTGAAGTCCAACGCGATCCTGCTCGCCGACCGCGGCGCCGCCGTGGGCATCGGGATGGGCCAGGTCAACCGGGTGGACTCCTGCAGGCTCTCCGTGGAACGGGCCAACGGCCTGGGCGAGGACGGCGCCGAGCGAGCCCGCGGGGCCGTGGCGGCGTCGGACGCCTTCTTCCCCTTCGCGGACGGGCTGCAGGTGCTGCTCGACGCCGGCGTGCGCGCCGTCGTCCAGCCCGGCGGCTCGATCCGGGACGAGGAGGTCGTGGCCGCGGCGGAGGCCGCCGGCGTGACGATGTACTTCACCGGCGCCCGGCACTTCTTCCACTGATCTTCCGCTGACCCGCCCCCGTCCGGGGCGCGCACGAGAAGGGCCGCACCCCCGCGCGGAGGTGCGGCCCTTCTCGTGGGCGCGGGGTCAGGCGCTGAGCGAGGCGAGGACCGTGTTGAAGGTCTCCGACGGGCGCATCACCGAGAACGTCCGGGCGTCGTCCGGGCGGTAGTAGCCGCCGATGTCGGCGGGCCGGCCCTGCACGGCGAGCAGCTCCTCGTTGATCGTGTCCTCCTGGGCGGCCAGCTGCTCCGCCACGGAGGCGAAGGCCTGGGCCAGCTCGGCGTCCTCGTCCTGGCGCGCCAGCTCCTGCGCCCAGTACAGGGCCAGGTAGAAGTGGCTGCCGCGGTTGTCGATCTCGCCGACCTTCCGGCTCGGGGACTTGTTCTCCTCGAGGAAGGTGCCCGTGGCGCGGTCCAGGGTCCCGCCGAGGATCCGTGCGCGGTCGTTGCCGGCCGTCGAGGCGAGGTGGTCGAGGCTCGCGGCCAGGGCCAGGAACTCGCCCAGGCTGTCCCAGCGCAGGTGGTTCTCCTCGACCAGCTGCTGGACGTGCTTGGGCGCGGACCCGCCGGCGCCGGTCTCGAACAGGCCGCCGCCGTTGATGAGCGGGACCACGGAGAGCATCTTCGCGGAGGTGCCCAGCTCCAGGATCGGGAACAGGTCGGTCAGGTAGTCGCGCAGCACGTTGCCGGTGACGGAGATGGTGTCCTCGCCGCGGCGGATCCGCTCGATGGAGAAGGCGGTGGCCTCCTCGGGGGACATGATCTCGATCTGCAGGCCCTCGGTGTCGTGCTCGGGCAGGTACTGCTCGACCTTCCGGATGAGGTTGGTGTCGTGGGCGCGGGAGCGGTCCAGCCAGAACACGGCCGGCGTCGCGGAGGCCCGGGCGCGGGTCACGGCGAGCTTGACCCAGTCCTGGACCGCGACGTCCTTGGTCTGGCAGGCGCGCCAGATGTCGCCGGGGGAGACCTCGTGCTCGATCAGCACGGCCCCGGAGGAGTCGACGACCTGGACGGTGCCCCTCGTGGCGATCTCGAAGGTCTTGTCGTGGGAGCCGTACTCCTCGGCCTTCATGGCCATGAGCCCCACGTTCGGCACGGAGCCCATGGTGGTCGGGTCGAACGCGCCGTTGGCGCGGCAGTCGTCGATGACGACCTGGTAGATCCCGGCGTAGGAGCTGTCCGGCAGCACCGCGAGGGTGTCGGCCTCCTCGCCGTCCGGGCCCCACATGCGCCCGGAGGTGCGGATCATGGCCGGCATCGAGGCGTCCACGATGACGTCCGAGGGCACGTGCAGGTTGGTGATGCCCTTGTCCGAGTTCACCATGGCCAGCGCGGGCCCGTCGGCGAGCCCCTGGTCGATCGCGGCCCGGACGTCGTCGCGGACGTCGGCCGGGAGCGCGTCGAGGCCGTTGAGGATGGCGGCCAGGCCGTTGGCGGGGGACAGGCCGGCCTGCTCCAGGGCCTCGCCGTGGGCTGCGAACAGCTCCGGGAGGAACGCCTTGATGACGTGGCCGAAGATGATGGGGTCGGAGACCTTCATCATGGTCGCCTTCAGGTGCACCGAGAAGAGGACGCCCTCCTGCCGGGCGCGCTCCACCTGCTCGGCGAGGAACGCGTCCAGCGCGGCGGCCCGCATCACGGTGCCGTCCACGACCTCACCGGCGAGCACGGGGACGGACTCCTTGAGCACCGTGGTGCTGCCGTCCTCGCCGACCAGGCGGATCGTGAGGGTGTCCTCGGCCTCGACGACCACGGACTTCTCGTTGTCGCGGAAGTCGTCGGCGGCCATGGTGGCGACGTTGGTGCGGGAGTCCGCGGACCACTCGCCCATCCGGTGCGGGTTCTTGCGGACGTAGTTCTTCACGGAGGCGGGGGCGCGGCGGTCCGAGTTGCCCTCGCGCAGCACCGGGTTGACCGCGGAGCCCTTGATCTTGTCGTAGCGGGCCCGGGCGTCCTTCTCCTCGTCGGTCCCCGGCTCGTCCGGGTAGTCCGGGAGGGCGAAGCCCTGCTCCTGCAGCTCCTTGACCGCGGCCTTCAGCTGCGGGACGGAGGCCGAGATGTTCGGGAGCTTGATGATGTTGGCCTCGGGCTTCTTGGCCAGCTCGCCGAGCTCGGCGAGGGCGTCGTCGACCCGCTGGTCCTCGGGCAGGCGGTCGCCGAACGCGGCGAGGATGCGGCCGGCCAGGGAGATGTCCCGGGTCTCGACCTCGACGCCGGCGGTGGAGGCGTAGGCCTCGATGATCGGCTTGAAGGAGTAGGTGGCGAGCAGCGGGGCCTCGTCGGTGCGGGTGTAGATGATCTTTGCCATGTGCGGACTGTCTCCCATGGATGTCTTCGGATACGGGACGATGCTTCCTGGTGCCAAGATACCCGAGGCCGTGCCCGCCCCGGTGATCGACGTCCGCCCGCGGACGGCCCCGGGCACGACGGCGGGCCCGTTCCCCCGCGTGGAACGGGCCCGTGGCCGCACCGGGCCGAACCGGCCGCACCGGGGCGGCGGGCCCCGGCGCGGCCCGGCTCAGCCCTCGGTGGACTGGGTGGAGCGGGTGCCGTTGACGAGCTCGCCCTCGCCGATCACGCGGTCGCCGCCGCCCTCCTGGTCGCGGCCGTCCTCCTGGCCCTCGCCCAGGGCCTGCTGCTCGCCCTGTCCGGAGACCACCTGGATCCTGCGCGGCTTGGCCTGCGCCGACACCGGGATGGTCACCGTGAGCACGCCGTTGTCGTAGCTCGCGGCGATGTTCTGGATGTCGATGCCCTGGCCGAGGTTGAGCTGGCGGACGAACGAGGAACTCTGCCGCTCGCGGGTGATCCACTGGACGTCCTGCACCTCGGGCAGCGTCCGCTCGGCCCGGATGGTCAGCAGCTGGCCGTCGACGTCGACGTCGACGCTCTCCGGGTCGATGCCGGGCAGGTCGGCCCGCAGGATGTAGCGCTCGCCCTCCCGGTAGAGGTCCATGGGCATCTCCCGCAGGCCCTGGCGGGCGAACAGGGAGGCGGCGAGCCGGTCGAAATCGTTGAACGGCGTGAACATCGTGGCCACGTCCATCATCTCCTCAACTACATGAGCAATGCCTCTGACAGTTAGTTGAGTCCGATCAACTCAACTGTGATGAATGATAGCTCCGCCGCAGTGGAGGTTCAACGATTCCGGGCGCGCATCGCCCAGGGCGAACCGGGCGCCGCCGTGGCTCGTGGGCACCTGGCCCCGCCGTGGCTCGGGGGCACCCGGCCCCGCGGCACGGGGGCCGCTCAGCGGCGGTCGTTGGGGTAGCTCAGGCCGATCCGCTCGCGCACCCGGTCGAAGAGCTCGACGAGCTCGAGGGAGTCGGCCCAGGGCATCACGGGCGACTCCGGCAGCCCCTGCTGGATGCAGCGGGTCGCCTCCCGCATCTCGTAGACGTACCCGCCTCCGGTGACCTCGACGTGCTCGACGACGGGAGCGGCGCGCTCGCGGGCCCCGTCGGCGCTCTGCCGCACCAGCGTCGTCGGGCAGTTGATCCGACCGTCCACCCGCAGCCAGCCCTCCGTGCCGCTGATCACGACCTGGTGCGGCACGGTGGCGGCGAGGGTGCCGCTGACGTGGCCGCGGCCGTGCCCGAAGTCCAGGGTCAGCGCGGTGTCCAGGTCCACGGCCGTGTCGCCGAGCTCCGCGCGGGCGCTCCAGCTCCGGGGCGTGCCGAGTGCGGCCCCGGTCCAGGTGAGGGGGTAGACCATCATGTCCAGCAGCACGCCGCCGCCGTCGGCGTTGCGGAAGAGCCGGTGGGCGGGGTCCACCGGGCGGTGCATGCCGATGGAGGCCTCGACCGAGTGCACCCGGCCCAGCCGCCCGGCACGGACCCAGCCCATGGCGGTGCGGAAGCCGGGGGTCATGCGGGTCCAGACCGCCTCCATGAGGAAGACGCCGTGCCCGCGCGCCAGGTCCTGGAGGTCCCGGACCTCCGCGGCGGTCATGGCGAGGGCCTTCTCGCACACCACGTGCTTGCCCGCGCGCAGGAGCGCGGACACGTCCCGGTGGTGGTAGCCGTGCGGGGTCGCCACGTAGGCGACCTCCACCTCGGGGTCGGCCGCGAGGCGCTCCAGGCCCGTGGCCCCGGCGCTGTTCCCGTACGCCCGCTCGACACCGTGCCGGCGGGCGAAGTCCTCGGCCCGGTGCTGGTCGCGGGAGCTCACGGCGACGAGCCGGGCGTCCGGCAGCGCCGCGATGTCCGGCACCACCTTCTCGGCGATGTCGGCCGTGCTGACGACTCCCCAGCCGAGCGTGCGGCCGGTCGGGGAGAGGGGCTCGTCCAGGTGGGCGGCGTCGAGGGAGGCGGCGACGAAGGGGGCGAGGGTTCCGGCAGGCATGGGCGCATTCTGCCACGCGCACCGGCCGGGAGGACGCCCCGGCACCGGGGCGAACGACCGTTCGTCGCCTAGGCTGGCGGCATGCCCCGGGTCAGCCAGCAGTACAAGGACGAGCGCCGCCGCGAGATCGTCGCGGCCGCCAGCCGGTGCTTCCTGGAGCACGGCTTCGAGGGGGCGTCGATGCACCGGATCATCGCCGCCACGGGACTGTCCGCGGGTGCGCTGTACAACCACTTCCCGTCCAAGCAGGAGCTCGTGCTCGAATCCGCGCGCACGGCGCTGGACCGTGTCCTGGACCCGGCGGAGGGCGCGGACGAGGGCGCGGACCCGCACGGTGGGGGTCCCGCGGAGTGGGTCGCGGGGCTGCTGGAGCGCCTCGCCGCGGACCCGGCCGCCACGCGGCTGCTGCTCATCACGTGGGGCGGGGCCGTGAGCGAGCCCGCGCTGGCGGCCGTGGCCGGCGAGCACCTCGGGCGGGTGCGCGACCGGGTCGAGGAGCGCTACGGGCGGTGGGTGGTCGAGGAGCTCGGCCTGGACCCCGAACGGGCCCGGGAGTGGGTCGCGATGTTCGCCCAGGCCATCCTCTCGGTGCTGCAGGGCTACGTGGTGCAGTCGTGCCTGCTGCCCGGCTTCGACCACGACGCCTACCTGGACTACGCGCGCACCCTCGCGGCGCAGTAGTGACCGGGACGGCCCCGCGGCGTCCGCCCCGGGCTCAGGCGTTGAGCTCGCGGTGCTCGGCGGAGAGCTGCACGTAGGTCCGGGCGTTGGCACGGACCTTCTCCTGCTCCGGGCCGGTGAGCTCCCGGCGGACCCGGGCGGGCACCCCGGCCACGAGGGAGCGCGGCGGCACCACGGTGCCCTCCAGGACCACCGCGCCGGCGGCCACGAGGGAGCCGGTGCCGATCACGGCGCCGTTGAGGACGGTCGCGTTCATCCCCACGAGGACCTCGTCCTCCACGGTGCAACCGTGCACCACGGCGCCGTGGCCCACGCTCACGCCCGCCCCGATCGTGCACGGGTGACCGGGGTCCGAGTGGACCACCACGTTGTCCTGCAGGTTCGATCCCGCCCCGAGAAGGACGGGGGAGCGGTCCCCGCGCACCGTGGCGCCGTAGAAGACCCCGGACTCCGGGCCCAGCTCGACGTCCCCGACCACCGTGGCGGTCGGCGCCACGAAGGCGGAGGGGGCGATCCGGGGCGCGTGCCCGGCGTGCGGGAGGACCAGACCGGTCGGGGCGCGGCGTTCCATGGCCCCAGCCTAGCGGCCGCGGCGCGTCCGTCCCGGGGCCACTGCCCCCTGGGCCCCGGCCCGGTCCGGGGCCCAGGGGGCCGGGCTCAGGCGTGTCGCGACGCCGCCGCCCGGCTCAGCCCTGCCGCGACGCCACCGGCAGCGGGGCGTGCGGGGCACGGTGCTGGATCGCCACCCGGATCTTCTGCCCGCCCTTGAGCACGTACTCCGCGCCGTGGACGTGGATGGTGACGTTGTCGGCCCGGCGCGAGGAGCCCTCGAGCTCGAGCACGTGGTGGTCGATGCAGACCCGGATGACCTGTCCCCGGTAGAGCACGGTGAACGAGACCCGGTCCAGCTGGCTCGGCAGCGCCGGGTCGAACTCCAGCCACTCGCCGCGCACGCGCAGCCCCGCGTACGCGCGGGTCACGACGTCGACGGAGCCGGCCATGGCGCCCAGGTGGATGCCCTCGCCCGTGGTCCCGCCCTGGGTGTCGTCCAGGTCCACCAGCAGGGCGTCCTGGAAAGCCGACCAGGACCGGTCCGGGTGCAGCCACGCGAGCACCGAGGCGTTGACCACCCGGGAGAGCGAGGACCCGTGCGAGGACCGTGCGATGTAGAAGTCGACGGTGCGCTCGATGGCGGCGTGGTCCACGTCGTAGCCCATCCGCCCGAGCTCCTCGACGAGCCCTTCCGGGCCGAACAGGTAGACGAGCATGATGGTGTCCGCCTGCTTGGCCAGCTTGTAGTTGTTGGTCATGTCGCCCTCGTTCTCCAGCAGGAGGTCGAGGCGGCCGATGTTGCGGTACTTGGCCCGGTAGAACTCCCAGTCCAGCTCGTCGAGGTCGTCGTAGCCGTGGAACTGGCTGATGGTGCCGTCCCGGTTGAACGGCACGAACATCCGTTCGGCCATCTGCTGCCAGGTCCCCACCTCCTCGACCGAGAGGCCGTAGCGGGAGGAGAGCTCCTCGCGCTGGTGCTCGACCATGTCGTGGAAGATGTGCGCGCTGTGCCGGAACAGCCAGGCCGCCAGCACGTTGGTGTAGGCGTTGTCCTTGAGCCCGCCCCCGTGCTGGCCGCGGGGACCGTCGTGGTACTCGTCCGGGCCCATCACGCCGGCGATGTGGTAGCGGCCGTCCGCGGGGTCGTAGTCGGTCAGGGACGCGAACAGGCGGGTGATGCCGATGATCAGCTCCGAGCCCTGACCGGCCAGCCAGTCGATGTCACCGGTGGTCTCGTAGTAGATCCAGGCGTTGTACGCGATCGCGAGGCCCACGTGGAACTGCCGCCACGAGTTGTCCGGCAGCCACCGGCTGGAGTGGTGGTTGAACAGCTCCGGCGGGGTCTCCTCCCGGCCGTCCGAGCCGGACTGCCACGGGAACGCCGCGCCCTCGAGCCCGAACTCCATGGCCCGGTGCTTCGCCATGGGCAGCCGCCGCCACCGGTAGGAGAGCAGCGAGCGGGTCACCTGGGGCTCGCGCAGGTTCACCACCGGCAGGATGAACAGCTCGTCCCAGAAGATGTGCCCCCGGTAGCCCTCGCCGTGCAGGCCGCGGGCCGGCACGCCGGCGTCGCGCAGCGACATGTGCGGGGCGAGGGTCTGGGAGACGTGGAACAGGTGCACCCGCAGCGCCAGCTGGGTGAGGCACAGCTCGCTGGTCTGCCCCTCGGGGTCCGGGCAGACGTCGACGTCGTAGCGGTCCCACAGCAGCGACCACTCGACCTCGTGGGAGGGCAGCAGGCCCCGCACGCCGCTGGGGTTGCGGTCCAGTTCCGCGAGGGCGCCCTCGCGGGGCGAGCCGATCGCGGCGTCGCGGCTGGTGACGACCGCGGTGGTGGAGTCGATGATCACCGGGCGGCCGTCGGTGATGTTGACCTGGTGGCGGCGGAACTCGGTGCCGCCGGGGCGGATCTCGCGGCGCTCCCGGACGTTCTGGCCGCCCTCGATCGTCGTGCGCTGGGCGGTGGTGATCTCGATCTTGGACTGCGTGGTGCGCACGTGGGAGAGCAGGGTCTCGTGGTCGTCGGGCAGGGACGTCGACTCGAGGTCCACCAGGTGGTGGTCGTTGAGGTCCTGGTACTCCGCGACCCCGTTGTTGCGGACGCTGGGGTCGATGCCCGTGCGCAGGTGCAGCCGTCCGGAGAAGCCGCGGGCGGTCACCGTGGTCTCCTGCGCGCCCAGGTGCCGGAAGCGCAGCGAGACGAGGCGGCGCTGGACGATCTCGAGGCGGGCGCGGGAGCCGTCCTCGCCGCGGTCGCCGTTGAGGTCGGTCAGGACCAGGGACCGGATGAGCAGGCCGCGGCGCAGGTCGAGCTCGGTGCGCTCCTCGGAGGGGCGCAGCCCGCCCTCCGACCACCAGTCGCCGCCGGAGACCCGCAGGTCCAGGTGCGTCCAGTTGGGGGCATTGACCATGGACTCGTGCTCGACGTCGCGGCCGCTGAGGTGGCTCACCACCCGGTTGAAGACCCCGGCCAGGTAGTTGCCGGGGTAGTGCACCCCGTTGGCGGGGAACTCGCACGCGGACCCGCGCACGCCCATGTAGCCGTTGGCGAGGGTCAGCAGGGCCTCCCGCCGGGCCTCCGTCGTCGGGTCGAAGCCCTCGAACACCAGCTTCCACGGGTCGTCGCGGCGGACGCCGAGGTCGAGTTCGCCCACGTCGTTGAGCACGATCGTGGCCCCCGCCCGGTACAGGTCCTTGCGCTCGCCGTGGCGGCGGATCCCCACGACGGTGCCGAACCCGCCGGCCGCCGCGGCCTGGACGCCGGACACGGCGTCCTCGACCACCATGGACCGGGCCGGGTCCACGCCCAGCATCCGCGCGCAGGTGAGGAACGTGTCGGGGGCCGGCTTGCCGGGCAGGCCGTGCTCGGCGGCGAAGTGGCCGTCCACGATGATGTCGAAGGAGTCCTGCAGCCCGGCGGCCTCGAGCACCGGGACGCTGTTGCGGCTCGCGGTCACGAGGCCCACGGGGACCCCGGCCCCCCGCAGCCGCTCGATCAGCGCCACGGTCCGCTCGAAGACCCGCACGCCCTTGACCTCCAGGGCCTCCTGGAAATAGGTGTTCTTGAGCACCGACTGGCCCTGCACGGTCCACGCCCCCGGCGTCTCGTCGCCCTCGGGGAGGTGGGCGCCCCGGGCGGCGAGCAGCGAGCGGATCCCGTCCTCGCGCCGCCTGCCGTCCACGTAGTGGCGGTAGTCGGCGTCGGCGTCGAAGGGCCGCCGTTCCACCGCCGTGCCCTCCTCGGCAGGCTCGAGCCGGTCGTCGGCCAGGATGGCGTCGAAGAGGGTCTTCCAGGCGGCGGCGTGCACGGCGGCCGTGTCGGTGACCACGCCGTCCATGTCGAAGATCACACCCTCGTGGGGGGTGCGGAGCTGGTCGACGGCGTGCGAAGGACCGTCCGAGCCCCCGATGCGGGGCAGGGACGCGGTGAACGGGGCGGTGGGCAGAGCGTTCACGGGAGTTCCTCCGGGGATGGGTGCGGTCTCCGCGGCCCCGGCGGAACCGTACGGAGAAACCCCAGCACGCGGCACGCTACGGACCCCGGACGCGGCGTTGCGGATGGCACTGGAGCGGCACGGCCGTCCGTGCCGACGGTTCCTGACCAGTTCATTAAACGGCCCCGGGGCCGTGGGGGCAAGCCGCCCCTCACTCCGCCGCGAGCGGCAGGTGCACGGTGAACCGGGTCGATCCGGGCACGCTGCGCACCCGGACCCGCCCGTGGTGGGCCCGGACGATGGCCTCGACGATGGACAGGCCCAGCCCGACGCCCCCGGAGCCGCCGGCGCGCGCGTCGTCCTCCCGGGCGAAGCGGGAGAAGATGTGCTCCTGGAAGTCGGCGCCGATGCCCGGGCCGTCGTCGGCCACCGCGAGCACCGCCTCGGGGCCGGGCCCGGTCCCGAGCGAGGTGGTGACGGTGGTCCCGGGCGGTGTGTGCTGGTGGGCGTTGGCGAGGAGGTTGATGAGCACCTGGCGCAGCTGGGCGGGGTCGCCGCGGACGACGACGGGCTCGTCGGGCAGCTCGAGCCGCCAGTCGTGGCGGGGGGCCGTGACCTGGCTGTCGCTGACCGTCTCGACGACCAGTTCCAGCAGGTCGACGTCCTCGGGCACCACCGGCCGGCCCTCGTCGAGGCGGGCGAGCAGCAGCAGGTCCTCGACGAGCGCGGTCATCCGCGCGGACTCCGACTCGACCCGGGACAGGGAGCTGCGGCCCTGCTCGCTCATCGGCTCGGTGAGCCGGATCAGCTCCGTGTAGCCGCGGATGCTGGCGAGGGGGGTGCGCAGCTCGTGGCTGGCGTCGGCCACGAACCGGCGCACGCGCGTCTCGCTGCGCTGGCGGGCGGTCAGGGCGTGGGCGACGTTGTCGAGCATCCGGGAGAAGGCGTGGCCCAGCCGGCCCACCTCCGTGTCGGGGTGGGCCGCCGGCGTCACGGACGCGACCGGCAGGACCACCTCCCCGCGGTCGAGGTCGAGCTCGGAGATCCGGGTCGCGACGTCGGAGAGCCGTTCCACCGGGCGCAGGGTGCGCCGGATGACCACGAGGCCGAGCAGCCCGGTGACGGCCAGGGCGCCGGTGGAGATCGCGGCGGTGCTCACCCCGAACGTGCGCAGGGTCTGCTCCTTGTCGGCCAGCGGCAGCCCGGTCAGTACGAGCCCCCAGTCCCACGGGTCGTCGACGAGCAGCACCCGGTAGCCGCCCTCGGTCAGGGTCACGTCGAGGGGCCCCCACTGGGCGCCCCCGTCCGCGTCCGAGACCGCGCCGAGCTCCTCGACGAGGGCCTCGATCCGTTCCCGGTCCTCGTCGCTCAGCCGGCGCCGGGAGCCGTCGGACCCGAACAGCCCCGCCCGGACCACCTCGCCGTCGACGATGCGGGCGTTGAGCGTGCCGGCGCCCTGGGCCGGCACGTCCATCATGGCCTCGAGCTCCTCCGAGGGGCCGGCGGAGGCCCGGACCCCGTACTCGATCGTGCGGTAGGAGGCGTCCCGGACCTGGCGGTCCAGCTGCTCGCCCAGGGAGACATTCAGGGCCGCGTGGCCCAGCAGTCCGACGGCGGCGCAGGCGACGGTCAGCAGCGCCAGGACCGTCAGCAGGAGCTTCGTGCGCAGCTGCAGCGCCCGGCCCCGCCGCGCCGTGCTCATGGGGCGCCCATCAGGTGCTCACTCGGCCGGCTTGAGCACGTAGCCGGCGCCCCGGACGGTGTGGATCATGGGCCTGCGGCCGGCGTCGATCTTCTTGCGCAGGTAGGAGATGTAGAGCTCCACGACGTTGGTCTGGCCGCCGAAGTCGTAGCCCCAGACCTGCTCGAGGATCTGCGGCTTGCTGAGCACCCGGCGCGCGTTCTCCATGAGGCAGCGCAGCAGGTCGAACTGGGTGGCGGTCAGCGCGATCTCCGCACCGCCGCGGCGCACCTCCCGGGTGTCCGCGTTGAGCACGAGGTCGCCGACCACCAGCTCGGCGGCGTCCGGGTGGGCGATGCCCGAGCGCTGCACCAGGCGGTGCAGCCGCAGCAGCAGCTCCTCCATGTTGAACGGCTTCGTCACGTAGTCGTCCCCGCCCGCGGCCAGGCCGGTGATCCGGTCCTCGGCGCTGTCCTTGGCGGTGAGGAACAGGGCCGGGACGGCCGGGGCGAAGGCGCGGATCCGCTCGAGCAGCTCGACCCCCGTGCCGCCGGGCAGCATGACGTCCAGCACGAGGACGTCGGGACGGAACCCGCGCGCCTCGGCCACCGCGGCGTCGCCGTCGTGGGCCGAGCGCACCTGCCAGCCGAGCATGGACAGGCCCATGGAGACCATCTGGGCGAGCAGGGGTTCGTCGTCGACGACGAGGGCGCGCACCGGGGCGCCGTCGGGGTGCCGCAGCCGCGGCAGGTCGACGGCGGTGGGCCGCTGCACGGGCTCGGTCACGGTGCTGCTCCCCTCACGGGACGACGACGGCGGCAGGGCGGGCCGCGGAACGCCTCCAGCGTAGTCGCGGCCCGCCACCGCCGTTCCGCGCGACCGCACTTCACAGCCGGGGCACAGGAACGCGATAAGGGAGCCACATCCCCGTCTGCTGGACTGGCTCCGGTGACGGGCCCGTGGTCCGGAGCCGGCGGGCAGGGGGCCCGCCGGCGCACCGCGAGAGGGGAACGACTGCCATGCTGCACACCCACCACTCCGCCGCGGAGGCCGCGGCGGGCGGGACCGCTCCGGCACCGCGCGGCGGCCGGCGCCTGGTCGGGGTCGACGCGGCCCGGGGGATCGCCCTGCTCGGCATGATGGCCGTGCACATCCTGCCCTCCTGGGATCCGCAGACCTTCGAGGCCACCGCGCAGTGGACGCTGTTCTCGGGCCGCGCGGCGGCCCTGTTCGCCCTGCTCGCGGGGGTCGGGCTCGCCTTCTCCTCCGGCGGGCGCCACGTGCACGAGGGCCGGCGCATGCGGGGGGACCGGGTGGGGCTGCTCGTGCGGGCGGTGCTCGTCGCCGTCCTGGGCCTGCTCGTCAACCAGACCTCGCCGGCCGACCCGCCCGCGTACAACATCCTCGTCTACTACGGCGTGTTCTTCCTGCTGGCGGTTCCGTTCCTGCACCTGTCCGCGCGCGCCCTGCTCGCCTGGGCCGCGGGCTTCGCCGTGCTCGGACCCGTGCTGATCCACCTGCTGGGGCCGGTGCTGCCCGTGTTCGAGACCTACAACCCGACCGTCGCCGACGTCCTCGGCGCGCCGGGCACCACGCTGGCCCAGCTGCTCCTGACCGGGTCCTACCCGGCGCTGACCTACCTCGTCTACCTCCTGGCAGGCATGGCCGTCGGCCGGCTGCACCTGGCGCAGCGGCGGACGCAGCTCGGTCTGCTCGTGGGCGGCGCCGTCCTCGCGGCGGGCTCCGCGCTGGCCTCCTGGGCGCTGCTGCACCCGCTCGGCGGGCTCGAGCGGCTGCTGGCCGCGAGTCCCTTCCTGGACCGGGAGGACGTCCAGGACGTGCTGGTGTGGGGACCCGACCCGGTCCTGCCCACGGCCACCTGGTGGTGGCTGGCCGTGACCGGCCCGCACACCAACACCCCGCTCGCGCTGCTGAGCGGGGTGGGCACGGGAGCCCTCGTCCTGGGCCTGTGCCTGCTCGTCGCCCGCCGGGCCGAGGGCGTGCTGCTGCCGCTGGTCGCGGCGGGCTCGATGACCCTGACCCTCTACTCGGCCCACCTGCTCGCCCTGTCCGCCGAGGTGCACTACGAGCAGCCCGTCCTGTGGTTCCTGGTGCAGGCGGTCGTGGCCGTGGTGTTCGCCGTCCTCTGGCGCCGCGCCCTGGGCCAGGGGCCCCTCGAGCGGCTGGTGGGCAGGGCCTCGCGCACCGGCCGCGATCTGGTGCTCGGTCATCGCCTAAACTCGTAGACGATCCACCCTGGTCCCCACCTGAGGAGCGGCATGTCCACGAGCTCGACCCAGTCCGTCACCAACCAGCCTCTCGCCGAGGTCGATCCGGAGGTCGCGGCGGCCATCGCCGACGAGCTCGGACGCCAGCGGGGCACGCTCGAGATGATCGCCTCCGAGAACTTCGCCCCGCGCGCGGTCCTCGAGGCGCAGGGCTCGGTGCTGACGAACAAGTACGCCGAGGGCTACCCCGGGCGCCGCTACTACGGCGGCTGCGAGCACGTCGACGTCGTCGAGAACCTCGCCCGCGACCGGGCCACGGCCCTGTTCGGCGCCGAGCACGCCAACGTCCAGCCGCACTCGGGCGCCCAGGCGAACACCGCCGTGATGCAGGCCCTGATGCAGCCCGGCGACAAGCTGATGGGCCTGTCCCTGGCCCACGGCGGCCACCTCACCCACGGCATGAAGCTCAACGTCTCCGGCAAGCTCTACGAGATCGCCGCCTACGAGGTCGACCCGGACAGCCACCGGATCGACATGGACAAGGTCCGCGAGCAGGCCCTCGCCGCGCGGCCCCAGACCATCGTGGCCGGCTGGTCCGCGTACCCCCGCGAGCTCGACTTCGAGGCGTTCCGCTCGATCGCCGACGAGGTCGGGGCGAAGCTGTGGGTGGACATGGCCCACTTCGCCGGCCTCGTGGCCGCGGGTCTGCACGCCAACCCGGTCCCGCACTCCCACGTGGTGACCTCCACCGTGCACAAGACCCTCGCCGGCCCGCGCTCCGGCGTGATCCTCACCACCGGGGAGCTCAAGAAGAAGATCGACTCGGCCGTCTTCCCGGGCCAGCAGGGCGGCCCGCTCATGCACGCCATCGCGGGCAAGGCCGTGGCCTTCAGGATCGCGGCCTCCGAGGAGTTCCGCGCCCGCCAGGAGCGCACCGTCGAGGGCGCCCGCATCCTGGCCGAGCGGCTCACCGCCGCGGACCTCGCCGAGGCCGGGGTCTCCGTGCTGACCGGCGGCACCGACGTGCACCTGGTCCTGGTGGACCTGCGCCACTCGAAGCTCGACGGCAAGCAGGCCGAGGACCTCCTGCACGAGGCCGGGATCACCGTCAACCGCAACGCCGTGCCGTGGGACCCGCGCCCGCCGATGGTCACCTCGGGGCTGCGCATCGGCACCCCCGCGCTGGCCACCCGCGGCTTCGGCGCCCCCGAGTTCGAGGAGGTCGCCGAGATCATCGCGGCCGCCCTCAAGCCCGGGGCCGACGTCGCGGCCCTGCGCGCGCGGGTCGACAAGCTGGCCGCCGACTTCCCGCTCTACGACGGCCTCGAGGAGTGGTGAGCGTGGGAGCGCGCACCCTCGACGGGCGGGCGGCCTCCGCCGCCATCAGGAACGAGCTCGCCCAGCGCGTGGCGGCCCTGGCGGAGTGGGGCGTCACCCCGGGCCTGGGCACGGTGCTCGTGGGCGACGACCCCGCCTCGCACTCCTACGTGGGCGGCAAGCACAAGGACTGCGCCGAGGTCGGCATCTCCTCGATCCGCCGCGACCTGCCCGCCGACATCTCCCAGGAGGAGCTGGAGGGGGTCATCGACGAGCTCAACGCGGACCCGGCCTGCACCGGCTACATCGTCCAGCTCCCGCTGCCCGCGCACATCGACACCAACGCGATCCTGGAGCGCATCGACCCGGACAAGGACGCCGACGGGCTGCACCCGACCAACCTCGGCCGGCTCGTGCTCAACGTGTCCGAGCCGATGTCCTCCCCGCTGCCCTGCACGCCCAACGGCGTCATCGAGCTGCTGCGCCGCCACGACGTGGACCTGGCCGGCCGGCACGTGCTGGTCGTCGGCCGCGGGGTGACCGTCGGGCGGCCCATGGGGCTGCTGCTGACCCGCCGGGCGATCAACGCGACGGTCACCCTGGCCCACACCGGCACGGGGAACCTCGACGAGCTGCTGGCCCAGGCCGACGTCGTCGTGGCCGCCGCCGGGCGCCCGCACATGATCGGCGCGGACGCCCTCAAGGACGGGGTCGTCCTCCTGGACGTCGGGGTCTCCCGTGTCGAGGACCCGGAGACGGGGAAGAAGAGGCTCACCGGCGACATCGACCCGGCCGCCGCGCGGAAGGCCTCGTGGATCTCCCCGAACCCCGGCGGCGTGGGGCCCATGACCCGGGCCATGCTGCTGCTCAACGTCGTCGAGACCGCCGAGCGGCTCGCCGACGCGGGCTGAACCGGCACCCCGGGCACGGCACGGCGCCGGGAGCGGTCCACCGCTCCCGGCGCCGGCCCGTCGACCCGGGCGGTTCGTGGCCGGGGCCGGGATTTGAGACAATGGGGACCATGCGCTCCATCGGATCCTCCGCCACGTCCACCCCGTCCGCCTCCGAGGCCGGCAACCGCAGCACCCTCTGGGGCACGGTGATCGGCCTGGCCGTGCTGGTGGTGATCTTCGTGGTGGCGCTGCTCCAGGCCGCGAACGCCAACTCCTGGCTCGGCTGGGCGCTCGCCGGCATCGCGCTCGGCTGGCTGCTGCTGGCCACCTGGGTGGTGCTCATGGTCCGCAGGGCCGCCCGCTTCGGCCGCCGCCAGGTCGAGGAGGCCCAGGAGCAGCTGCGCTCCGGCTCCGGCCGCGCCCCCGCCGCCGCGCAGTCCGGCGCCGGCCGCTCCATGCGGGACGAGAAGCTCTCGCACAGCTTCCAGATCGTCCTGGTCCAGTCCAAGGTCATCAAGCAGGAGCTCGACCGGCTGCCCGCCGAGGGCGTGGACCGCGAGGCCCTGGACCGCGCGCTCGACACGATCGACGTCACGGCCGGCAACGGGATGAGCATGCTGCGCCAGGAGCCCCTCAGCGGCACCGTCGTCGACTGACCCGCCCCGCGGTCCGCCCACACCCCCCCGAACGCTCCCATCCGAAGGCCAGGTGCCCCTGCATGTCCCGTCCCGAGAACGTCCTGCGCGTCGCCACCGTCAACGTCAACGGCATCCGTGCCGCCTACAAGCGTGGCATGGCCGACTGGCTCGCCGGGCGGGACGTCGACATCCTGTGCCTGCAGGAGGTCCGGGCGCCGGACAAGATCGTCCGGGAGCTGCTCGACGAGCAGGCCTGGGACGTCCACCACGCCGAGGCGGCGGACAAGGGCCGGGCCGGCGTGGCGGTCGCCACCCGCCGGGACGCCCGCGGCGGGTCGCTGCTGCCGGTCGCCCGCCGGGACGACATCGGCCACGAGCACTTCGAGACCTCCGGCCGGTGGGTCGAGACCGACCACGCCCTCGCCGACGGCGGCACGCTCACCGTGGTCTCGGCCTACGTGCACTCCGGCGAGGTCGGCACCACCCGCCAGGACGACAAGTACCGGTTCCTCGACGTCATGTCCGAGCGGCTGCCCGAGCTCGCCCGCACCCGGGAGCACGTGCTCGTGGTCGGCGACCTCAACGTGGGGCACACCGAGCTCGACATCAAGAACTGGAAGGGCAACGTCAAGAACGCCGGGTTCCTGCCCGAGGAGCGCGCCTACTTCGACCGCTTCTTCGGGGAGCACGGGTACCGGGACGTCGCCCGGCAGCTCGCCGGTCCCGTCCCCGGTCCGTACACGTGGTGGTCCTACCGCGGCAAGGCCTTCGACACGGACGCCGGCTGGCGGATCGACTACCACATGGCCACCCCGGGGCTGGCGGCCACGGCCGTCAACGCCGTCGTCGACCGGGCCCCCAGCTACGACACCCGCTTCTCCGATCACGCGCCCGTGGTGGTCGACTACCAGCTCTGACCCGCTCCGCCCCCGCGCCGGCCCGGCGCGCCCGACCGAAGGACCCCCCACCGTGACCGCTGCACCCGCACCGTTCGACGTCCCCACCGCCTCCGGCAAGCCCCGTGTCGTCTCGGGGGTGCAGCCGTCCGCGGACTCCCTGCACCTGGGCAACTACGTGGGCGCCGTGCGCAACTGGGTCGACATGCAGGACGACAACGAGTGCGTGTTCTTCGTCGCGGACCTGCACGCGGTCACCACCGAGCAGGACCCCGCCACCCTGGCCCAGCGGACCCGGGTCACGGCCGCCCAGTACATCGCGGCGGGCATCGACCCGGAGCGCTCCACCCTGCTCGTGCAGTCCCACGTGCCCGAGCACGCCCAGCTGGCGTGGGCGCTGAACTGCATCACCGGTTTCGGCGAGGCCTCCCGGATGACGCAGTTCAAGGACAAGTCCGCCAAGCAGGGCGCGGACAACGCGACCGTGGGCCTGTTCGCCTACCCCGTGCTGATGGCCGCGGACATCCTGATCTACCAGGCGCACCAGGTGCCGGTCGGCGAGGACCAGCGCCAGCACCTCGAGCTGACCCGCAACCTCGCCCAGCGCTTCAACTCCCGGTTCGGGGACACGTTCGTGGTCCCGGACGCCAAGATCCTCGCCGAGTCGGCCAAGGTCTACGACCTGCAGCACCCCACGGCCAAGATGTCCAAGTCCGCGGCCGCCGAGAACGGGCTCGTCCGCCTCCTGGACCCCGCCAGGAAGAACGCGAAGAAGATCAAGTCGGCCGTCACCGACGACGGCACCGAGATCCGCTTCGACCGCGAGGCCAAGCCGGGGATCTCCAACCTGCTCACCATCTACTCGGCGCTCACGGGCCGGCCGGTGGACGACGTCGTCGCGGAGTACGAGGGGAAGATGTACGGCCACCTCAAGGTCGGCCTGGCGGAGGTCGTCACCGAGACCCTCGAGCCCATCCAGGCCCGTGCGCACGAGCTGCTGGACGACCCCGCGGAGCTCGACCGCCTCCTGGCCCGGGGCGCCGAGAAGGGCCGGGAGATCACCGTCCGGACCCTGGCGGGCGTCTACGAGCGGATGGGGTTCCTGGGGCGGCCCGGAGGGCTGGGCTAGGCTGGGTCCCGTCCTGTGAGGAGTTGACGTGATCCGTACGCACCAGTCTCCGACGATCCGCCCCGGCCAGGTGTACGCGGGCGTGGTGATCGAGCTGCCCGAGCCCGTGGGGCGGGAGCTGCAGGACTGGCGCGCGTCCTTCGGGGATCCCGCCTCCTACGCCGTGCCGGCGCACATCACCCTCATGATCGCCCCCCAGGCCGCGTGCTGGGACGAGGTCGTCGAACGGGTGCGCTCCGTGGCCCGGGACTGGCGCCCGTTCCGCGTGGAGATCAACGGCACCGGCACGTTCCGTCCCGTCAGCCCCGTGGTCTACCTGCGCATCCACGAGGGCGAGGAGCAGTGCCGGGCGCTGCACGAGGCCCTGCACGAGGAGCAGCTCGTCTCCGCGTCCCCCTTCGAGTTCCACCCGCACGTGACGATCGCCCAGGCGGTGGGGGAGGAGGACCTGGACCGGGCCCAGGAGATGCTGCGCACCTACCGCGCCGGGTTCCTCGTGGACCGGATCGGCCTCTACGAGCTCGACGGTCACGGCGTCTGGCAGATCCGCGAGGAGTTCCCCTTCGCCGGGTGCGACCGCGGACGCCGCTGACCGGCCGGCCATGAGCACCAGCAGCGGACCGCGCACCGGTCCCGCACCGGAGATGCCGCCCCGGGCGGTCGACCGGCACGGGTTGCGCCGTGAGGCGCTGCGCCAGCGGGCCGTGCTGCGCGAGCGGCGTGCCGCGGGCGCCGGGCCCCTCGCCCTGGCCGGGTCCGTGCTCGTGGTGGCGCTCACCGAGGTCTTCACGCGGCTGCCGGTGCGCGTGGCGATGCACTACCTCTTCCACGGCGGCCCGCTCATGGCGGCCGGGCTGTCCTTCGTGCTGATCTTCGCATCGACCTCGCTGCTGGTCGTGGGCTTCTCCCTCATCGGCGTGTTCCTGGGCAACGACCCGGCCGTGCGCAACGCCGTGGTGGCCGCCGTGACCGAGCGCGTGCCGGGGCTGCTCAACACCGGCACCGGGGGAGTGGTCCCCCTCGAGCTGCTCGAGGACACCGGGCCCTTCACCCTGGCCACCGTGATCGGCGGTGCCGTCCTGTTCTTCGCGGGCTGGCGCTGGGTCTCCGGGGTGCGCCTGGCGTTCCGCCGGATCTTCGAGGTGCCGCCGGCGCACGGCGTGCCCGTCGCCGCCGTGCCGCGCGACCTGCTGGGCCTGCTCGTGCTCGGCGTGCTGCTGGGCCTGTCGGTCGTGGCCAACGGTGCCGCGTCGGGCCTCCTCGGCTTCCTGCTCGACACCACCGGGGAGCTGGGCTGGGGCCGGGGGCCCGAGTGGCTGGGCACCGGGCTGACCTGGGCCCTGAGCACCTTCCTCGTCGTCGTCCTCGACGCCCTGTTCGCCCTCGAGCTCGTGCGCGGGGTGGCGGGGCTCCGGCTGACCCGCCGGGCCCTGCTCACCACGGTGCTCGCCGCCGCGGCCGGCAACTTCGCGCTGCGCTACGTGGGGGGCGCCGTGATCTCCGGGGCCACCGCCAACCCCTACCTGCTGTCCGTGGCCCTCGTGGTCGGCGTGCTCGTCTGGTTCTACCTGTTCAGCCAGGTGCTGCTCTTCTCCGCGGCCCTCGGGGCGATCGTGCAGGCGGACCTGCACGGCGGGCGGGTGCACCCCGACGGGGAGGCCGTGGGCATCACCGTGCTGCCCATGAGCGCCCTGGTCCACCCGGACCGCTGACAGGGCTCCCGCACGGACGACGGCGGCCCGCCCCTGCGGTGCAGGGGCGGACCGCCGTCGTGGGCCGTCGGGACGCTCACATGGAGCGGCTGAGGATGGCGTTCTTGACCTCGGAGATGGCCTTGGTGACCTGGATGCCGCGCGGGCAGGCCTCGGTGCAGTTGAAGGTCGTGCGGCACCGCCACACGCCCTCCTTGTCGTTGAGGATCTCCAGGCGCAGGTCCCCGGCGTCGTCGCGCGAGTCGAAGATGAACCGGTGCGCGTTGACGATCGCGGCCGGACCGAAGTACTGGCCGTCGGTCCAGAACACCGGGCAGGAGGACGTGCACGCGGCGCACAGGATGCACTTGGTGGTGTCGTCGAATCGCGCCCGGTCCTCCTGGGACTGGTAGCGCTCCATGGTCGGCTCGTTGCCGCCGGCCACGAGGAAGGGCATGATCTCGCGGTAGGACTGGAAGAACGGCTCCATGTCCACGATCAGGTCCTTCTCGCACGGCAGGCCCTTGATGGGCTCCACGGTGACGGGCTTGGACAGGTCCAGGTCCTTGAGCAGCACCTTGCAGGCGAGGCGGTTCTGGCCGTTGATGCGCATGGCGTCGGAGCCGCACACGCCGTGGGCGCAGGAGCGGCGGAAGACCAGCGTGCCGTCGATCTCCCACTTGACCTTGTGCAGGGCGTCCAGCACGCGGTCGGTGCCGTACATCGTCAGCTTGAACTCGTCCCAGCGGACCTCGTCGGAGACCTCCGGGTTGTAGCGGCGGATCCGCAGGGTGAGGTCGAAGGTGGGGATCTCCTGGTTGCCCTGCTGCTCCTCGGGCAGGTCCACCTTCGAGGCGGGCTCACCGCCGTCGGCGTTCGCCGCGGCGGGGTCCTCGGCCGGGGCCTGGGCCTCGTCGCGCTCGTCGACGGACCCGGCGTCCGCGTCGGTCTTGTAGCCGGCGCGGTCGTCCTGGTCGTGACCCGGCGCGTGGCCGTGCTCGGGAGCCCGGTCCTGGGGGTCGTCGTTGCGCCCGTCCTCGGGGCGCTCGGGAGTGTGTGCGGTGGACATCAGTACTTACGCTCCATGGGCTCGTAGCGGGTGAAGATGACCGGCTTCGTCTCCTGCCGGATGCCCCCGGTGGGGGAGGAGGGGTCGAGGTAGACCATCGAGTGCTTCATGAAGTTCGCGTCGTCGCGCTCCGGGAAGTCCTCCCGGAAGTGGCCGCCGCGCGACTCGTCGCGGTGCAGCGCCGCGACGGTCATGACCTTCGCGAGCTGCAGCAGGAAGCCGAGCTCCACGGCCTCGAGCAGGTCCAGGTTGAAGCGCTTGCCCTTGTCCTGGATCGAGATGTTCGCGTAGCGGGCCTCGAGGGCGGCGATGTCGTCCAGCGCCGTCTGCAGGGTCTCGGCGGTGCGGAACACCTGGACGTTGAGGTCCATGGTGTCCTGCAGCTCCTTGCGGATCGCCGCGACCTTCTCGGTGCCGGTGCCGTTGCGGGCGTTGTCCAGCAGCGCGAGGGTGTCGTCCATGGCGGTGTCCGGGACGGGCACGAACTCGGCCTGCTGCGCGTACTCGGCCGCGTAGATCCCGGCCCGCTTGCCGAACACGTTGATGTCCAGCAGCGAGTTGGTGCCCAGGCGGTTGGAGCCGTGCACGGACACGCACGCGACCTCGCCGGCGGCGTACAGGCCCGGGACCACGTTCTCGTTGTCCTGGAGCACCTCGGCCTTGATGTTGGTCGGGATCCCGCCCATCGCGTAGTGGCACGTGGGGAACACCGGCACGGGCTCGGTGTAGGGCTCCACACCCAGGTAGGTCCGGGCGAACTCCGTGATGTCGGGGAGCTTCGCGTCGATGTGCGCCGGCTCGAGGTGGGTGAGGTCGAGCAGGACGTAGTCCTTGTTCGGCCCGGCACCGCGGCCCTCGCGCACCTCGTTGGCCATGGAACGGGCCACGATGTCGCGGGGGGCGAGGTCCTTGATGGTCGGCGCGTAGCGCTCCATGAACCGCTCGCCGTCCGCGTTGCGCAGGATGCCGCCCTCGCCGCGGGCCGCCTCGGAGACGAGGATGCCCAGGCCGGCCAGGCCGGTCGGGTGGAACTGGATGAACTCCATGTCCTCGAGCGGCAGCCCGTTGCGGAAGGCGATGGCCATGCCGTCACCGGTGAGGGTGTGGGCGTTGGAGGTGGTCTTGTAGACCTTGCCGGCGCCGCCGGAGGCGAAGACCACGGACTTGGCCTGGAAGACGTGCAGCTCGCCGGTGGCCAGCTCGTAGGAGACCACGCCCGCGACCCGGCGCTGGCCGTCGACCTCGGTCATGATCAGGTCCAGCACGTAGTACTCGTTGAAGAACTCCACGTTGTGCTTGATGCAGTTCTGGTACAGGGTCTGGAGGATCATGTGCCCCGTGCGGTCCGCCGCGTAGCAGGCCCGGCGGACGGGCGCCTTGCCGTGGTCGCGGGTGTGGCCGCCGAAGCGGCGCTGGTCGATCTTGCCCTCGGGGGTCCGGTTGAAGGGCAGGCCCATCTTCTCCAGGTCCAGGACGGCGTCGATGGCCTCCTTGGCCATCACCTCCGCGGCGTCCTGGTCGACGAGGTAGTCACCGCCCTTGATGGTGTCGAACGTGTGCCACTCCCAGTTGTCCTCCTCGACGTTGGCGAGGGCCGCGCACATACCGCCCTGCGCCGCGCCGGTGTGGGAGCGGGTGGGGTACAGCTTGGTCAGTACGGCAGTGCGGGAGCGCTGTCCGGCCTCGATGGCGGCGCGCATACCGGCACCACCGGCGCCGATGATGACCACGTCGTACTTGTGAACCTGCATACCGGTTGTTCTTTCTGTTGGTTGTTCAGGAGATGTTCTGGGGGTCCGGTCGCCTGCGGCCGGACGGCAGGCGGCCCGCCGCCGGGCGGACCGCCTTCCACCGGTCTCAGGCCGCGGTGCAGAAGGAGGCCAGCAGGGCCGGGTCCGCGCCGACGGGGCAGGGCTCGAAGGTGAAGATCACCAGGGTGCCCAGCAGGATCACGAAGGCGGAGGTGGTGAAGAGGAAGACCTTCAGCCAGAACCGGGTGCGGTCCCTCTCGGCGTAGTCGTCGATGATCACGCGCAGCCCGTTGGTGCCGTGCAGCATCGCCAGCCACAGCAGGAGCATGTCGAAGACCTGCCAGAACGGGCTGGCCCACTTGCCGGCGACGAACGCGAAGTCCACGGCCTCGACCCCGCCCTCGGGGGAGACGAGGTTGACCCACAGGTGGACGAAGACCAGCACGAGCAGGACCACGCCGGAGAAGCGCATGAACAGCCACGCGTACATCTCGAAGTTGTTGCGGCGGGAGGAGGAGCGGTTGTACTTGACGCCGTTGACCTCGAGGTCCTTGCTCCGGGGGACCGAGATGCTTGCCTTGAGCGGAGTGCTCATGAGATTAACCCCCGAAGATGTTGAGGTGGAAGATGTTGGAGAGGTGCCGGACGAGGAACGGGACCATCACGACCAGCCACAGCGCGAGGACGCCCCAGAGCATCTGCTTCTGGTACTTGGTGCCGTTCGACCAGAAGTCGACGAGGATGATGCGCAGGCCGTTGAAGGCGTGGTAGACGATGGCCGCCACCAGACCGGCCTCGCCGAGGCCCATGATCGGGTTCTTGTAGGTCTCCATGACCGCGTTGTAGGCCTCGGGCGAGACCCGCACGAGCGCGGTGTCCAGGACGTGGACCAGAAGAAAGAAGAAGATGGCCACGCCGGTGATGCGGTGGGCGACCCACGACCACTGGCCATGGACCTGGCCGCGGTACAAGGTGCCCTTGGATGTCTTCGCCACTGAAAAACCTCCCTGAGTCGCTCGCCGTCGTGCGCTCTTGAAAAACGGGGAATTCGCACTGCGCAGGACGTGAGCGGAGCCCTCCGGGCTCTGTGTCGGATGTTGCGCGAGTTCCCTTCCACGATACCAGGACGAAGGCTGTTTACTGACAGCTTGTCCGCTGCGAGGACACGGATCTCGCCGTGGGCGGACGCGGTTTTCCGTCCTGCCGGCGCCGGCATCGTATGGTGTTGCGTGTGACCTCCCCACTCGAGCACTTCCACCCCTTCATCCCCGCCGGAGGAGTCGGCTCCCGGCTGTGGCCGCTCTCCCGGGCCGACGCCCCGAAGTTCCTGCTGGACCTCACCGGGTCGGGCTCCTCGCTGCTCCGGGCGACCTACGACCGGCTCGCCGGGCTCAGCGGCGGACGGGTCATGGTCGTGACCGGGCGCACGCACGCCCCGGCGGTCTGCCGGCAGCTGCCGGAGCTCTCCGCGGGTGACCTGGTGCTCGAGCCGTCCCCCAAGGACTCGGCGGCGGCCATCGGCCTCGCCTGCATGCTCATCGAGCGCACGGACCCCGAGGCGATCATCGGCTCCTTCGCGGCCGACCACGTGATCGAGCCCGCCGAGGCGTTCCAGGACGTGGTCCGGGAGGCGGTGGCGGTCGCGGCCTCCGGCCGGATCGCGACCATCGGCATCCCGCCGAGCTCCCCGGCCACCGGCTTCGGCTACATCCGCGCCGGCGAGGGCCTCGGGCTGGAGGACGCACCGCGCGCCCTGCAGGTCGAGGAGTTCGTGGAGAAGCCGGACGAGCCCACCGCCCGCGCCTACGTGCACAGCGGCAACTACACCTGGAACGCCGGGATGTTCGTGGCCCCCGCCTCCCTGATGCTGCGCCACCTCGCCGCGAGCGAGCCCGCGCTGCACGCGGGACTGGCCGAGATCGCCGACGCCTGGGGCACCCCCGCCCAGGACGAGGTGGTCGACCGCGTCTGGCCCGGCCTGCCCAAGATCGCCATCGACTACGCCGTGGCCGAGCCCGCGGCGGCGGCCGGGGACGTCGCCATGGTGCCCGCGACCTTCACCTGGGACGACGTCGGGGACTTCGCCGCGATCAGCCGGCTCAACCACGTCGACCCGCAGAGCGACCCGCACGTCACCGTGCTGGGCGACAACAGCCGGGTGCTCGCCGACAGCTCCACGGGCATCGTCGTCTCCGACACGGGCCGGATGATCGCGCTGATCGGGGTGCAGGACATCGTCGTCGTCGACACCCCCGACGCCCTGCTGGTGACCACGCAGGAGCACGCGCAGCGGGTCAAGGACGCCGTGGCCTCGCTCAAGCAGAGCGGCAACACGGACGTGCTGTGAACGTCCTGGGCCGCGCGCGGCCCGGAGTACCCTGGACAGATGCCTGACGCGTCCTCTCCTGCCGCAGCCCTGGAGGCCGGCCTCCCGCCGGCCATCGGCCCCCTGCTCAAGCGGTTCCTGCCGGACCTGATCACCTTCCGGCGGGACCTGCACCGGCACCCGGAGCTGTCCTACCAGGAGTTCCGCACCACCGACCGGATCGTCGCAGCCCTGGAGAACATGGGCCTGAACCCCGTGCGGCTCTCCGACACCGGGTGCTACGTGGACATCGGCCACGGGCCCCTGGCCGTGGGCCTGCGGGCGGACATCGACGCGCTGCCCATCCAGGAGGCCACGGGCCTCGACTGCTCCTCCGTCAACGACGGCGTGGCCCACTCCTGCGGCCACGACATCCACGCCACCGTGATGGTGGGCGTGGCCAAGGTGCTCGCGGACCTGCACCGCACCGCCCACATCGCCGGCACCGTGCGGATCGTCTTCCAGCCCGCGGAGGAGCAGCTGCCCGGCGGCGCGCTCACCGTGATCCGCCAGGGCGTGCTGGAGGGCGTGCCGCGGATGTTCGCCCTGCACTGCGAGCCCAAGGTGGACGTCGGCCAGGTGGGCACCCGGATCGGGGCCATCACCTCCGCCTCGGACACCGTGCGGATCGAGTTCACCGGCCGCGGCGGGCACACCTCCCGCCCGCACCTCACGCAGGACCTCGTCTACGCGATGTCCCAGATCGCCATCAACGTCCCCGCCGTGCTCTCGCGGCGGATCGACGTCCGCTCGGGGGTGGCCGTGGTGTGGGGGCAGATGCACGCCGGCGTGGCCCCCAACGCCATCCCCGCCACGGGCTTCATGTCCGGGACCATGCGCTGCCTCGACGCCGACGCCTGGCACCGGGCCGGGACCCTGCTCGACGAGGTCGTGCACCAGGTCGCGGCGCCCTACGGGGTGGACGTGGCGCTGGAGCACATCCGCGGCGTCCCCCCGGTGGTCAACGGGGAGGTCGAGACCACGCTGATCGAGAACGCCGCCCGCGCGGAGCTGGGCGAGGACGCGGTGGTGCTGGTGCACCAGTCGATGGGCGGGGAGGACTTCGCGTGGTTCCTGCAGGAGGTCCCCGGGGCGATGATGCGCCTGGGCACCCGGACCCGGGGCGGGCACACCTACGACCTGCACCAGTCGGACTACGTGGCCGACGAGGCGGCCATCGGCTGCGGCGTCCAGGTCATGGCCAACACCGCCCTGCGCGCCATCCGCCTGCACTCGCGCGAGACGCGCCCCGACGTCAGCCCGAATTAGCCTCGGCACCCGGCCGCCGCCCGTACCCGTGGGTAGAATGGCACCACGTCGCGCCACACCGCGCGGACGCGACCCGTTGCCCGCGGCCGGGTCACCCCCGTCTCCTGGAGGAACCATGACCTTCTCACCCCGGACGCCCCGAGGATCCCGCTCCCTCTCCGCCGCCGCACTGCTCGGCGCCTCCGCCCTGGTCCTGGCCGGGTGCGGCGCCGCACCCGAGGAGGGCGGGGAGGCGCAGGAGCAGGCCACCGACTTCACGGGCTGCATCGTCTCCGACTCCGGGGGGTTCCAGGACCGCTCGTTCAACCAGAACTCCTACGAGGGCCTGCAGGCCGCGAAGGAGTCCATGGGCATCGAGGTCCAGCAGGCGGAGTCCCAGGCCGAGACCGACTTCGTGCCGAACCTCAACTCCATGGTCCAGCAGGGCTGCGACCTGACCGTCGCCGTCGGCTTCCTCCTCGCGGACGCCACCCGGGAGGCCGCCGAGGCCAACCCGGACGCGAACTTCGCCATCGTGGACGACGCCTCGATCGACCTCGACAACGTCAAGCCGCTGGTCTACAACACGGCCGAGGCGGCGTTCCTCGCCGGCTACGTCGCGGCCGGCACCACCGAGACCGGCAAGGTCGCCACCTACGGCGGCATGGACATCCCCACCGTGACGGTGTTCATGGACGGCTTCGCGGACGGCATCGCCCACTACAACGAGACCAAGGGCGAGAACGTCGAGCTGCTGGGCTGGGACAAGGAGGCCCAGGACGGCACCTTCGTCAACAGCTTCACCGACACCTCCGCGGCGAAGACCACCACGCAGAACTTCATCAACGAGGGCGCGGACATCGTGATGCCCGTGGCCGGCCAGGCCGCCCTGGGCACCCTCGACGCCGTGGTCGCCGCCAACGACGGCGGCAACGAGGTCCGCTTCGTGTGGGTCGACGCCGACGGCTACGAGACGCTCGACCAGGGCCAGCAGTACCAGCTGACCTCCGTGCTCAAGCAGATGAGCACCTCCGTGCAGGACGTCGCGGAGTCCGCCGCGGAGGGCGAGTTCAGCAGCGAGCCCTACGTCGGGACCCTCGAGAACGACGGCGTGGGCATCGCGCCCTACCACGACCAGGAGGAGGCCGTGGGCGAGGAGCTCGCGGCCGAGGTCGAGCAGCTCAAGCAGGACATCGTCGACGGCACCATCGCCGTCGAGTCCGAGAACTCGCCGCAGGCCTGACCCCGGACGACGGCGACCACCGCACCCACCGCCGCCAGCACGGCCCCCGGCCGCTCCTGGCGGCGGTGGCGTGCCCGCCCGGGGCCGCACCAGGCCCAGGAGGAGGACCACCATGAAGCTCGAGCTGCAGTCCATCACCAAGCGGTTCGGCGCCTTCGCGGCCAACGAGGACATCGACCTCGTCGTCGAGCCCGGGCAGATCCACTGCCTGCTCGGGGAGAACGGGGCGGGCAAGTCCACCCTGATGAACGTCCTGTACGGGCTCTACCGCCCCACCGAGGGCCGCATCCTGGTGGACGGCGCCGAGGTGTCCTTCAAGGGCCCCGGCGACGCCATGGCCGCCGGGATCGGCATGGTGCACCAGCACTTCATGCTCGTGCCCGTGTTCACGGTCGCGGAGAACGTCGCGCTCGGCGCGGAGAGCACGAGGGGCGCGACGCTGGACCTGGAGACCACCCGGCGCCGGATCCGGGAGATCTCCGACCGCTACGGCTTCCACGTGGACCCCGACGCCGTCGTGGAGGACCTCCCCGTGGGCGTGCAGCAGCGCGTCGAGATCATCAAGGCCCTCGTGCGGGAGGCCCAGGTGCTCATCCTGGACGAGCCCACCGCGGTGCTCACCCCGCGCGAGACCGACGAGCTGCTCGAGATCATGCGCCAGCTGCGCAGCTCGGGCCGGTCGATCCTGTTCATCTCCCACAAGCTGCGGGAGGTCAAGGAGATCTCGGACGTCATCACCGTGGTCCGCCGCGGCCGGGTGGTGGGGCAGACCTCCCCGGAGGCCTCGACCTCCGAGCTCGCCGCCCTGATGGTGGGCCGCGACGTGTCCCTCACGGTGGCCAAGGACGAGGCCGAGCCGGGGGAGCGGGCCCTCGAGGTCACCGGGCTCACCGTGGTCGGGGACAACGGCGTGAAGCTGCTCGACGACGTCACCTTCGACGTGGCCCGCGGCGAGATCCTCGCGGTGGCCGGTGTGCAGGGCAACGGCCAGACCGAGCTCGCCGAGTCGATCCTGGGCCTGCGGGAGCGCGCCACCGGCTCGGTCCGGCTGGGCGGCACGGAGCTGCTCGGGAAGTCGGTGCGCCAGGTCCTCGCGGCGGGCGTGGGCTTCGTCCCGGAGGACCGCTCCACGGACGGGCTCGTGGGCCCCTTCACCGTCGCCGAGAACCTCGTGCTGGACCTCTACGGCGACGACCGCTTCTCCCGCGGGCCCTCCCTGCGCCTCGGCGAGGTCCAGGCCAACGCCCGCCGCGCGGTGGAGCAGTTCGACGTGCGCACCCCGTCCGTGGACGCCCCCGTGCAGACGCTCTCCGGCGGCAACCAGCAGAAGGTCGTCATCGCCCGGGAGCTGTCGAGGCCCCTCGAGCTCTTCCTGGCCTCCCAGCCCACCCGCGGGGTGGACGTCGGGTCGATCGAGTTCATCCACGAGCAGATCGTCGCCGAGCGGGACAAGGGCGTGCCCGTGCTCATCGTCTCGACCGAGCTCGACGAGGTCTACGCGCTCGCGGACCGCATCGCGGTCTTCTTCCACGGCCGGATCATGGGGATCGTCGGCCAGGACACCCCGCGGGACGTCCTGGGCCAGATGATGGCCGGGGCCACCGCCGAGGAGGCCCGCGCCTCCGCCCCGCAGCACACCGCGCAGCACACGAAGGAGCAGGCATGAGCGCCACCGGAACGGCCCCCGCGGCCGCCGACCAGCAGAGCGCGCCGCCGCCCACGGCCACCACGCCCGACGCCTCGCGGCGCACCTGGCTCGGCTCGGCGCTGCAGTCGGTGCTCGCGATCGTCGCGGCGCTGGTGCTGGGCGGGCTGCTGATCGCCCTGACCGACGAGCGGGTCGCCGACGCCGCGGGATACTTCTTCGCCCGCCCTGGGGACACGCTCGGCGCGATGTGGGCCGCCGCGTCCGCCGCCTACGAGGCCATGTTCTACGGCGCCGTCTACAACCCCAACGGCAACACCTTCACCCAGCGCATCTACCCGCTCACGGAGACCCTGACCGTGGCCACGCCGCTGGTCCTCGCCGGCCTCGGCGTGGCCGTGGCCTTCCGGGCCGGGCTGTTCAACATCGGCGCCCAGGGCCAGCTGCTCATCGGCGCGACCCTCGCCGCCTGGGTCGGCTTCACGTGGCAGCTGCCGGCGGGCGTGCACCTGCTCGCCGTGGTCCTCGCGGGGGCCGTGGGCGGGGCGCTGTGGGGCGGGATCGTCGGGCTGCTCAAGGCCCGCACCGGCGCCCACGAGGTGATCCTCACGATCATGCTCAACTACATCGCGCTGAACCTGGTCGCCTACCTTCTGACCCGGCCCGCGTTCCTGCGCCCCGGGTCCTCGAACCCGGTGAGCCCGCAGCTCGCGGAGACCGCGATGTTCCCGCGGCTGCTGGGCGATGAGTTCCGGCTGCACTGGGGGTTCGTGCTGGCGATCCTCGCCACGGTGTTCGTGGCGTGGCTGCTGCACCGCTCCACGGTGGGCTTCGAGCTGCGCGCCGTGGGCGCCAACCCCCGCGCCGCCCGGACCGCCGGGATCTCCGTCACGCGCGGCTTCGTCGTCGTCATGCTGCTCGCGGGGGCGCTGGCCGGCCTCGCGGGCGTCGCGCAGGTGGCCGGCACCGAGCGGGCCCTGACCGCAGGGGTCGCCGCGTCCTTCGGCTTCGACGCCATCACGGTGGCGCTGCTGGGCCGGTCCAAGCCGTGGGGGACGTTCTTCGCCGGCCTGCTCTACGGCGCGTTCCGCGCCGGGGGCGTCACGATGCAGTCGATGACCGGCACGAACATCGACATCGTGCTGGTCGTGCAGTCCCTGATCGTGCTATTCATCGCCCTGCCGCCGCTGCTGAGGACCGGCCGGCTCCGGTCCCGGCGCGGCCGGGGCGCCACCACCGCCACCGAGGGGGGCCGGGCATGAGCTCGCAGGAACCGACACCGCAGCGCGACAGCGCGCCCTGGGCCGGCGGCAGCACGGCCGCGGGCACCGCGACCGCCCCGGCCGAGTCCGAGCTGTCCACGGCGGCGGCCAACGAGGTCGTGGGCGTGACGAGCTGGCGCACCCCGGTGGTCCTGGCCCTGCTGAGCGCCGTGGCGCTCGTCCTGTTCGGGCTCAACGCCCCGGACAACCGGGTCTCCTTCCGCGTCTCCGAGGCCGGCGACCTCTTCCGGGTGCCCGACCTCGCGGTCAACGGCGTCGTCTGGGGCTGGCTCACGGTGGCCGTGCTGGCCGGCCTGACCGTCCTCGCCCTCGTGCGTGCGCGGGCCGGGGCACACCTGCCCCGGTGGGCGGTGCTGGGGTTCGGCTTCTTCTTCGTGACCGGCTTCCTCGTGTGGGTCGTGGGCAGCTCGCGCACCCCGGACGTGTCCCTGTCCGGGCTGCTGGCCGGGTCCGTGGCACTGGCCATCCCGCTGATCTTCGGCTCCCTGGGCGGACTGCTGTGCGAGCGCTCCGGAGTCGTGAACATCGCGATCGAGGGCCAGCTGCTGTTCGGCGCCTTCTCCGCGGCCGTGGCCGGATCTCTCTCGGGCAGCGCCTGGGTGGGGCTGCTGGCGGCCGTGGTGGGCGCGGGCCTGGTCTCGCTCGTGCTCGCCGTCTTCTCGATCGGCTACAAGGTCAACCAGGTGATCGTGGGCGTGGTGCTCAACGTGCTGGTCTCCGGCCTGACCGGCTTCCTCTTCGCCACGGTGCTGGAGGCGAACGCGAGCGTGTTCAACTCCCCGCCGCGGCTGCCGCGCTTCGCCGTGCCCGTGCTCTCCGAGATCCCCGTGCTCGGTCCGATCCTCTTCGACCAGTCCGTGATCGGCTACCTCATGTACGCGGCGGTGGCCGTGGTGTGGTTCGCCCTGTACCGGACCCGCTGGGGGCTGCGCACCCGGGCCGTGGGCGAGCACCCCAAGGCCGCGGACACCCTGGGCGTGAAGGTCAACGCGCTGCGCTTCCGCAACGTGGTGCTCGGCGGCATGGTCGCCGGCATCGGCGGGGCGTTCTACACCCTGGTCTCCGTCTCCGCGTTCACCCGGGACATGACCTCGGGCGCCGGATACATCGCCCTGGCCGCGCTGATCTTCGGCCGGTGGAACCCCATCGGGGCGCTGCTGGCGTCCCTGCTGTTCGGCTTCGCGTCCAACCTGCAGTCGATCCTGTCCTTCCTGGGCACCCCGGTGCCCAGCCAGTTCCTGGCCATGCTCCCGTACGTCGTGACGATCCTGGCCGTGGCCGGGCTCGTGGGCGCCTCCCGCGCCCCGGCGGCCTCGGGCCAGCCCTACACCAAGGAGTGAGCGCACCATGAACGAGCACACGACCCCGGCCGAGGACGCGACCGCGGAGGGCGGGGGCGTCGACTGGGACCGGCTGCGCGCGGCCGCCGTCGCCGCCCGCGAGCACGCCTACGTCCCGTACTCCCGCTTCCCCGTGGGCGCGGCCGCCCTGACCGAGGACGGGCGGGTGGTCTCCGGGTGCAACGTGGAGAACGCCTCCTACGGGCTGACGCTGTGCGCGGAGTGCTCCCTGGTCTCCGCGCTGCACATGTCCGGGGGCGGCCGGCTGACCGCCTTCGTCTGCGTCGACGCCCGGGGCGAGGTCCTGATGCCCTGCGGTCGCTGCCGCCAGCTGCTCCACGAGCACCGGGCACCCGGCCTGCGCCTGCTCACCGTCTCCGGGGTGCGCACCATGGCCGAGGTCCTGCCCGACGCCTTCGGCCCCGAGAACCTCTGACGCCCCTGGGCACCTCCGACGGGCCCGAGCACCCGCGACGGCCCCGCACCGACCTCTCCGAAAGGAAACCCCATGACCGAGCAGTTCGACGCCGTCGACGTCATCCGGACCAAGCGCGACGGCGGGGCGCTCTCGCCCGGGCAGATCGCGTGGGTCCTGGACGCCTACACCCGCGGGGTGGTGGCCGAGGAGCAGATGAGCGCCCTGGCCATGGCGATCTTCCTGCGCGGCATGGACCGCGACGAGATCGCCGGCTGGACCCGGGCGATGATCGCCTCGGGGGAGCGGATGGACTTCTCGGACCTCGTGCGCTCGGGGGCCCGCACGGCCACCACGGACAAGCACTCGACCGGCGGCGTGGGGGACAAGATCACGCTGCCGCTGGCACCGCTCGTGGCGGTCTACGGGGTGGCCGTCCCGCAGCTGTCCGGCCGCGGGCTCGGCCACACCGGCGGCACCCTCGACAAGCTCGAGTCGATCCCCGGCTGGCGGGCGGCGCTGACCAACACCGAGATGATGGACCAGCTGCGCGACGTCGGCGCGGTGATCTGCGCGGCGGGCTCCGGCCTGGCGCCGGCCGACAAGAAGCTCTACGCGCTGCGGGACGTCACCGGCACCGTGGAGTCCATCCCGCTCATCGCGTCCTCGATCATGTCCAAGAAGATCGCCGAGGGGACCCAGTCCCTCGTGCTCGACGTCAAGGTCGGCTCCGGCGCCTTCATGAAGGACCTCGCGTCCGCCCGCGAGCTGGCCCGCACGATGGTCGACCTCGGCACGGACGCCGGCGTCACGACCACCGCGCTGCTCACCGACATGTCCACGCCCCTGGGCCTGGCGGTCGGCAACGCCGTGGAGGTCCAGGAGTCCGTGGACGTGCTCGCCGGGGGAGGCCCGGCCGACGTCGTGGAGCTCACCGTGGCGCTCGCGGCGGAGATGCTGGCCGCCTCCGGGATCCCCGATGCCGACCCCGCGGAGGCGCTGCGGGACGGGCGGGCGATGGATGCCTGGCGGGCCATGATCTCCGCCCAGGGCGGGGACCCCGACGCCCCGCTGCCGCAGGCCCGGGAGTCCGAGACCGTCACGGCGGAGGCCGACGGCGTGCTCGCCGAGCTCGACGCCTACAAGGTCGGGGTGGCCTCCTGGCGCCTCGGCGCGGGCCGCGCCCGGCGGGAGGACCCGGTCCAGGCCGGCGCCGGGGTCCTGCTGCACGCCAAGCCGGGCGACACCGTCCGGGCCGGCCAGCCGCTGCTGACCCTGCGCACGGACACCCCCGAGCGCTTCGCCCGGGCCCGCGATGCCCTCGAGGGCGCCGCCGTGGTGCTGCCCGCGGCCTCCGGGGCCGGGACGGGGCACGGGGTGCTCCTCGAGACCGTGCGCTGACACCCCCGGGGCGGTCCCCGCAGGCCCGCCTATACTGCGGGGAGAACCAGCGCGAAACGAGAACCGAGGGCGTGCGCACACGCTCAGAAGGGTGGGTCCAGTTGGGTCTGCGAGGCATTTTCCGGAAGAACACCGGTGACGGGACGCCGCGGCAGGAGACGGCGCCGGAGGACCGGCCGGCCGCTCCGCCGGCCGGCCGGCCCGGCTCCGCCGACGGGAGCGCCGATGCACCCGCCCCGGCGGCGCCGGAGCACGAGGAGCGCGAGGAGCGCGAGCCGGGGCAGGCCCGCCCGCTGCCCTCGGAGGGACCGCTGGCGGTGCTCGTGCAGCGGCTGACGTCCCGGGGCGCCGACCGCGCCGTGCTCACGCTGGTCCAGCGCGGCAACACCATGACGCACCAGACGGAGCAGTCCGTGGGCGACGTGGCCCCGTCCGTGGAGTCGGGCACCGTGGACCAGGACTCGCCGCTGTTCGACCCAGTGGCCGACCTCTACAGCGAGGCCATGTCCTCCCCGCGCGGCCCGTGGCAGAACGCCCGCATCGAGGTCGGCCCCGAGCAGGACGGGGTCCGTCCCGTCGTGGCGACCTACGGGTTCGCCGACGGCGCCGAGGACGTGCAGACCTGGCGGTCGGGCCGTCCCACCCCGGCCCCTCCGGCGAGCGCCGTCGGGACCGACGGCGACGCCGAGCAGCACGCCCCGGAGGCCCCGGCGCACGAGCAGGGGACCGGCGTGCCGCGCACCCAGGGCGACGCCCGCCCCGGGGACGGGACGCCGGAGACCGCCGAGCCGGAGACCGCCGAGCCCGAGACCGTGACCAGCGGCACCCCCGTCGTCACCGGGACCGACGGCCCCGCCGCGTCCCCGGCCGGGTCCGTCCCGGCACCCGGGCCCGCGCACGACCGGGAGCCCGACGACGGGCAGCGCGTCCCCGACCACGTGGACCACGAGGAGTGGCACGAGGACGTCGAGCCGCCCGCCCCGACGGGCGCGGGTGCCGCGGCCGCCGCCGCCGTCGCGGCCGGCACCTCGGGCGGCGAGGACCAGGACTCCTCGGCGCCCGAGACGGCCGTGTCCACCGACGTCTCCCCGTCCTACCGCGCGCCGTCCGGGATCGCGGACCGCCCCTCCCAGGACGCGCTCGCCACGGGCAACCTCGTGCTCAAGGAGGCCGACGTCCTGCGCCGGCTCTCGGCCGCCCAGCGGCGGCTGTTCGGCGAGGACGGCACGGCGATGGACGTCTCGACCGTCCTCGTGCGGATCCGCGCCCTGGGCACCTACTACGACGCCCTCACGCACGTGCGCAAGAACGGCTTCTGGGACCAGCGCCGCACCTTCGACCTGGTCCCGGAGGAGCTGCTGCACGTGCAGGAGCTCAAGGACGAGTCCTACGTGGAGGGCGCGGGCGCCCCGCTGGCCATGATGTTCCGCTTCCGGCCGGGCATCCCCCCGGAGGTGTCCTTCGACTACGCGGACGAGGAGGCCTTCGTGCGCTACGAGGAGCGGCTGCCCGCGCAGAACTACCTCGAGGAGCTGCGCATGTACCCGCGGACCGGGGCGAACATCCCGCAGCACATGAACGAGGCGCTGCAGGACTGGAACTACTGAGCCCGTCATGCTGAACTCCGCCGACCGCGGTCCGGCCCGCGTGCCGGGCCGCGTCCTCCGCGACCTGCCCAAGGTGTGCCTGCACGACCACCTCGACGGCGCCCTGCGCCCGGCCACGGTGGTCGAGCTGGCCGCCGCGGCCGGGCACCGGCTGCCGGTCGAGGAGCCCGATGCCTTCGGCCGGTGGGTGCGGACCAGCGCCGACTCCGGGTCGCTGGTGCGCTACCTCGAGACGTTCGAGCACACGGTGGCCGTGCTGCAGACCCCCGAGGCCCTCGTGCGCTGCGCCCGGGAGTACGTCGAGGACCTCGTGGCCGACGGCGTCGTGCACGCCGAGGTGCGGTGGGCCCCTGAGCAGCACACCGCGGGCGGGCTGTCGATGGCCGAGGCCGTCGAGGCCGTCCGGCTGGGTCTCTCCGAGGGCGTGCTCGCCGCGGAGGACGCCGGGCACGTCGTCTCCGTCACCCAGATCCTGTGCGCCATGCGCCACGCGGACCGCTCCCTCGAGGTGGCCCGCCTCGTGGTCGACAACCGGGACCGCGGCGTCGTGGCCTTCGACCTCGCCGGGCCCGAGGACGGCTTCCCGCCGGTGCGGCACCGCGCGGCCCTCGAGCTGCTCGCGGACGAGCTGGTGCCCGTGACCCTGCACGCCGGTGAGGCGGCGGGCATCTGCTCCATCCGGGACGCGCTGGCCACGGGCCGCGCCCTGCGGCTGGGGCACGGGGTGCGCATCGCGGAGGACATCGAGATCGAGGAGGAGGACGGCGTCGCGGTCGTCACGCTCGGCCGGACGGCGGAGTGGGTCCGGGACCGGGGCATCGCCCTCGAGGTCTGCCCCACGTCCAACCTCCAGACCGGCGCGGTGGCCGCCTTCGGCGACAGCCCGGCCCGGCACCCGGTGGACATGCTCTACCGCACGGGCTTCACGGTGACGATCTCCCCGGACAACCGGCTGATGAGCGGCACCACGGTCACGGACGAGCTCGCGTTCCTCGTCGCGCACTTCGGCTACGGGCTCGACGACCTGGAGCGGCTGCAGCGCAACGCCGCCGCCGCCGCGTTCCTCCCGCTGGAGGACCGCAGCGCGCTGGACGGGATGATCACGGAGGGCTTCGAAGGGATGCACGGATGAGCCAGGGGCACGGCACGGACGACGTCTCCGCGGGACTCGGGGTCCCGGAGCGGACCGCACAGCGATTCGCGGAGCTCGTGGCGGTCATGGACCGGCTGCGCTCCCCGGGCGGGTGCGCCTGGGACGGGCAGCAGACCCACGAGTCCCTCGTGCGCTACCTCGTGGAGGAGGCCTACGAGGTGGTCGAGGCGATCGAGGCCGAGGGCGGGGCCGCCGCCCACGCGTCCCTGCTGGTCGAGGAGCTCGGCGACGTCCTGCTCCAGGTGGTCTTCCACGCGCGGGTCGCCCAGGAGCGCCCCCGGGCGGAGGGCGGGTTCGACGTCGCGGACGTGCTCGAGGCCATCACGGCCAAGCTGGTGCGCCGTCACCCGCACGTCTTCGACCCGGGCGCTTCCGGGGACGTGGCGGGGGAGCAGACCCTCGACCAGCTGCACTCCCGCTGGGAGGACCTCAAGAAGGCGGAGAAGCCCGAGCGGACCGGGCCCTTCGACGGCATCCCGCCCCACCTGCCCGCCCTGGCCCTGGCGGAGAAGACGCTCGCCCGGGCCCGCAAGCACGACCTCGAGCCCGCCGCCCCCCACGGGGAGGAGGCCTCCGGCCCGTCCACCGAGGAGGAGCTGGGCGAGGCGCTGTTCGCGCTGGTGCGCACCGCCTCGGCCCGGGGCCTCGACGCCGAGCGGGCCCTGCGCGGCGCCGCCCGCGCGTACGCCGCCGCCCGGGAGGGGGACTGAGCCCGTTCCGGGACGCGGCCGGCAGGGACCAGGCCGCGACGAGTCGCTAGGCTGGATCCGGCGGGGTACCCGCTCACGGCGGGCACGTGCCCGGCCGGTGCCGGGCACCGGTCTCCCGCGCGTCCCGTCTCCGCACCACCGTCAGCACGAACGCCAGCACCAACGTCAGGAGCAACACATGGCCATGATCACCGCAGTGCACGCCCGCCAGATCCTCGACTCCCGGGGCAACCCGACCGTGGAGGTCGAGGTCCTGCTGGAGGACGGCAGCTACGGCCGCGCGGCCGTTCCCTCGGGCGCCTCGACCGGAGCCTTCGAGGCCGTGGAGCGCCGCGACGGCGACCAGAAGGTGTACCTCGGCAAGGGCGTCCTCGACGCCGTGAAGGCGGTGGACGAGGAGATCGCCGAGGCCGTGATCGGCCTCGACGCCACCGACCAGCGCCTGGTCGACCAAACCATGCTCGACCTCGACGGGACGGACAACAAGGGCGGCCTCGGCGCCAACGCGATCCTGGGCGTCTCCCTCGCCGTGGCCCGCGCCGCCGCGAACGCGTCCGACCTGGAGCTCTACAAGTACCTCGGCGGGCCCAACGCCCACGTGCTGCCGGTGCCCATGATGAACATCCTCAACGGCGGCTCCCACGCGGACTCCAACGTGGACATCCAGGAGTTCATGATCGCCCCGATCGGCGCGCCGACCTTCTCCGAGGCCCTGCGCATCGGCGTGGAGGTCTACCACTCCCTCAAGGCCGTGCTCAAGGAGCGCGGACTGGCCACCGGGCTGGGCGACGAGGGCGGCTTCGCCCCGAACCTCGAGTCCAACCGTGCCGCCCTGGACCTGATCTCCGAGGCGATCGAGAAGGCCGGCTACACCGTGGGCACCGACGTGGCGCTCGCCCTCGACGTCGCCTCCTCCGAGTTCTTCGAGAACGGCTCGTACAGCTTCGAGGGCAAGCAGCTGAGCGCCGCGGAGATGACCACCTACTACGAGGAGCTCGTGCGGGACTACCCGATCGTCTCGATCGAGGACCCGCTGGACGAGGACGACTGGGAGGGCTGGCAGACCCTGACCGCCTCCGTGGGCACCAAGGTGCAGATCGTCGGCGACGACCTGTTCGTCACCAACCCGGAGCGGCTCTCCCGCGGCATCGAGGAGGGCGCCGGCAACGCGCTGCTGGTGAAGGTCAACCAGATCGGCTCCCTCACGGAAACCTTCGACGCCATCTCCCTGGCCCAGCGGCACATGTTCCACTGCATGATCTCGCACCGCTCGGGCGAGACCGAGGACACCACGATCGCGGACATCGCGGTGGCCACCAACGCGGGGCAGATCAAGACCGGCGCGCCGGCCCGCTCCGAGCGCGTGGCGAAGTACAACCAGCTGCTGCGCATCGAGGAGGAGCTCGGCGACGCCGCACGCTACGCCGGCGCCTCCGCGTTCCCGCGCTACACCGCGCAGTGACGCACCGCGGCGACCGGGCCGGCCCCGCCGGCCCGGCCGCCGCACGGGCCGCCCGCCCGCCCGCGAGCGCTACACTGGTCCCCGTCCCCGCCCTTCCCCCCGTGAGGTCCTCATGCCCGCTCCGCGTCCCCGCACCAGCCGCCTGCTCGGCGGCCGGGACGCCGCGCGGGGCGCTGCACCGGGTGCCCGCGGGAGCGAGCCCGGCCAGGGCACCGGCTCCAGCGCCGTGGGATCGCCCACCCCCGCCCGGACCTTCAGCGGCCGGTTCCTGATCCTCACGCTCGTGACCGTGCTCATCGTCTTCCTGGCGGCGCCGACCACCAAGATCTGGCTCGAGCAGCGCGCGGAGATCGCCGCTCTCGAGCAGGCCATCGCGGAGATGGAGGCCGAGCAGGCGTCCCTGGAGGACCAGGTGGAGCAGTGGTCGGACGAGACCTACGTCAAGCAGCAGGCCCGGGACCGGCTCCTCTACGTCATGCCGGGGGAGCGGTCCTACCTCGTGGTCGGCGCCGAGGAGATGGACGGCGCCGTGGTGGACTCCTCGGCCGCCCAGGTGGAGGCCGAGAAGCCGGCGTGGGTGGACGCCCTCTGGCAGTCCGTGGTGGTCTCCGCCTACGAGGAGGCCCGCAGCACCGGGACGGCAGGGCCAACGGCGGACCGCACCGACAGCACCGGCGGGACTCCCGACCGGACGGACGACACCGTCCCGACCGCCCCGGCGGACGGGACCGACGAGCCGCAGGACGCGGCGACGGACAGCCGCGGCACGGCCGCGGAGTGAGGAACGGCGTGAACTCCCAGCACGGACACGAACCCGGCGACGGCACGGGCGGGACGCCGTCCCCCCGGGGGCTCGGGGTGACGGCCGCGACCGTCGAGCCCACGGCCCTGGACCTGCAGGTCCTCTCGCGCCAGCTCGGGCGCCCGGTCCGCGACGTCGTGGAGATCCCGGCCCGCTGCACGTGCGGGAACCCGCTGGTGGCGGCCACGGCGCCCCGGCTGGCCAGCGGGACCCCGTTCCCCACCGTGTTCTACCTGGCCCATCCCGTCATCACCGCCGCGGTGTCCCGGCTCGAGGCCGGCGGCCTGATGTACGAGATGTCGGACCGCGTCGCCGCGGACGAGGAGCTCGCCGCGGCCCACCGTGCCGCGCACGAGGACTACCTCGCCGAGCGCGCCCGGATCGGGGCCGAGGCCGGCACCGGGCCCGTGCCCGAGATCGAGGGCATCTCCGCCGGCGGGATGCCCGTGCGGGTCAAGTGCCTGCACGTGCTCGCCGGTCACTCGCTCGCCGCGGGCCGCGGCGTGAACGTGCTCGGCGACGAGACGCTCGACGCGATCGCCGAGTGGTGGACGCCCGGGGCGTGCCACTGCGACCCCGCCTGGCGCGAGGTCTGAGGCCCCAGGGCCCTCCCGCTCCTCCGCCCGCTCCTTCCATCCAGCCCCCCTTCACCCCGAGGACGACCCATGCGCGTAGGCGCCATCGACTGCGGCACCAACTCCATCCGACTGCTCGTCGCCGACACCCGGGAGGAGGAGGGGCGCACCGTCCTCGACGACCTCGTGCGGGAGATGCGCGTGGTCCGGCTCGGCCAGGGCGTGGACGCCACCGGCTGGTTGGCCGAGGCGGCCCTCGAGCGCACGTTCGCGGCCGCCGAGGAGTACGCCGGGCTGCTGGAGCAGCACGACGTGGAGCGGCTGCGCTTCGTGGCCACGAGCGCCACGCGCGACGCCGGCAACCGGGACGTCTTCCTCGCCGGGATCCGCGAGCGGCTCGGCGTGAGCCCCGAGGTGATCACCGGGGACGAGGAGGCGGACCTGTCCTTCCTCGGTGCCTCGGCGGCCGTGCCCGGCAACGATCCCGAGGACCGGGTGCTCGTGGTCGACCTCGGCGGCGGGTCCACCGAGTTCGTGCTCGGTAACTCCCGGGGGGTGCGCGCGGAGCGCAGCGTGGACATCGGCTGCGTCCGTCTGACCGAGCGCCACCTGGGCGCCAACCCGCCCACGCCGGAGCAGCAGGCGGCTCTCCTGCGCGACGTCGACCGGGCCCTGGACATCGTCCAGCAGACGGTCCCGCTCGCCGAGGCCACCCACCTCGTCGGGGTGGCCGGGACGATCACCACCGTCACCGCGCACGCGCTGGAGCTCTCCGCCTACGACCCCGAGGCCATCGACGGGACCGAGCTCACGGCCGAGCGGATCGACCGGGCCTGCCGGGCGATCACGGCCATGACCCGGCAGGAGCGCGCCGCGCTGCCCTACATGCACGAGGGCCGGGTCGACGTCATCGGTGCGGGCGCCCTGGTGTGGCGACGGGTGGTGGAGCGGGTCGGGCTCGTCACCGGTGGCCGCGTGTGCACGGCGATCGCCAGCGAGCACGATATTTTGGACGGGATCGCCCTGTCCCAGGTCGGCTGACCGGCCTCGGCCCGGAAGGACCCATGACCTCCACCTCCGCCCGCTCCCGCACCCCGCGCCGCTGCGCCGCGGCGCGCTGGGGCGCCGCGGCGGCCGCGTGCGCCGTGGCCGGCGCCGTCGCGACGGGCCCGGCCCACGCCCGCCCCGGTGCCCCCGCGCCCAGCATCCCGATCGAGGACCCCGTCACCGTGGCCCCGGTGCCCCGTGAGGGCGCCACCCCCGCACCGGACACCTCCCGGATCGCCGAGGACGGCATCCGCCCCCTGCAGTACTGGCTGGACGAGTACGGTGTCCGCGAGGCCTGGGAGGAGTCCACGGGCGAGGGCGTGCGGATCGCGGTGATCGACACCGGGGTGGACGGGTCCCACCAGGACCTCGAGGGCGCCGTGGTCGGCGGCACCGACGTCTCGGGCGGGGGCGCCCCCGACGGCCAGGACGGCCTCGGCACGGAGCCCGAGCACGGCACCCTGGTGGCCTCCGTCGCCGCGGGAAGGGGACACGTGGCCCCGGGCGGGCGCGACGACGACGCGCCGGGCCGCCCCGCCGGGGTGATCGGCGTGGCCCCGGACGCGGAGGTGCTCGCCGTGTCCACGTGGCTGGGCGGGGAGACCTCGGAGGTGCGCAGCGTCGACGAGCAGCTCCCGGACGCCGTCCGGTGGGCCGTGGACCACGGCGCGGACGTCATCAACATGTCCGTGGGCTCCAACACCACCTCCTGGCCCGAGAGCTGGGACGAGGCCTTCCTCTACGCCGAGGAGAAGGACGTGCTCGTCGTCGCCTCCGCGGGCAACCGGGGCTCCGGCCTCGTCCAGGTCGGCGCCCCGGCCACCATCCCCGGGGTGCTGACGGTGGGCGGCGTCGGCCGCAGCGGGGAGGCGAGCTGGGAGTCCTCCTCGCAGGGCATCTCCATCGCCGTCGCGGGTCCCTCCGAGGACATGGTCGGCGCCATCCCCGGCGACCGCTACGCCTCGTGGGCCGGGACCTCCGCGTCCGCCCCCGTCGTGGCGGGCACCGCCGCGCTGATCAAGGCGAAGTGGCCCGAGATGAGCTCCGCCCAGGTCGCCAACCGGATCATCTCCACCGCCCGGGACACCGGGGCCCCCGGGAAGGACCCGCTCTACGGCTACGGGGTGCTGGACGTCGAGGCCGCCCTGACCGATGACGTCCCCGAGGTCGAGGCCAACCCGCTCGGCAGCATGCAGCAGTGGGTGCGGGTACACCGCCGCAGCGCCGCGGCCACGCCCAGCGCGACGCCCTCGGAGAGCGCCGCGCCCGTCACCGAGGAGGTCGAGGCCGAGGTGGCCCCGCCCGAACCGGTCGCCCCGATCGACGAGACCGGGCTGCTGCCCGTGATCGTGCTCACGGGCTTCGGGCTGCTCGTGCTGGGCCTGACCGCCGGCGCGGTGGTGCACATCCGCCACATCGTGCGCGATGACGCGGGCGGCCGGTCCTGACGCGGTGCCGGAACACGGTACCGTGCGTCCCGCACGAGGTCTGGGGCCGGCAGGTTTCTGAGTAGACTCGGGGGCATGTCTTTCATTCAACTGGCTAAGGACCGTCCTCGCCTTCTGGTCGTCGGCGGCGGCTACGTCGGCTTCACGGTGGCGCAGGAACTGCAGAAGCGGATCAAGGACTCCGGCGGGATCGTCACCGTCGTGGATCCCAACCCGTACATGATGTACCTCCCGTTCCTTCCCGAGGTGGCCGGCGGCAACATCTCTGCACGCAGCGCGGTGGTGCCCTTCCGCCAGCACCTCAAGGACAGCGAGATCGTCACCGGGCACGTGCTCGGGGTCGACCACGCGAACCGGGTCGCGACCGTCAAGGGCATCGACGAGGGCGAGACCTTCGATCTGGCCTACGACGAGATCGTCATCGCCGGCGGCTCCGTCACCCGCGCCTTCCCGATCGAGGGCCTCGCCGAGAACGGCATCGGCCTCAAGACCATCGAGGAGGCCGTCGCGGTGCGCAACTGGGTGCTCGAGCGCATCGAGGTCGCCTCGCTCACCACCGACGCGGACGCCAAGCGCCGGGCGCTGACCTTCGTGGTGGTCGGCGGCGGCTACGCCGGCACCGAGACCATCGCCGAGATCGAGGACATGGCCCGCACCGCGGTCGACCGCAACGGGCGGCTCACGGCCTCCGACGTGCGTTTCGTGCTCATCGAGGCCATGGGCCGGATCATGCCCGAGGTGTCCGAGGACCGTGCCGAGAAGGTCGTGGCGCACCTGCGCAGCCGCGGCATCGAGGTGCTGCTCAACACGTCGCTGGACTCCGCGGTGGACAAGCACCTGAAGCTCGTCGACATGCGGGACAAGTCCTCGGCCGGCGAGTTCGACACCGACACGCTCATCTGGACCGCGGGCGTGCAGGCCAACCCGCTCGTGCGCAACACCGACTTCCCGCTGGACGAGCGCGGCCGCGTCCGCGCCGGCGCCGATCTGCGGATCACCGGCGACGACGGCCCCCTCGAGGGCGCCTGGACCGCCGGTGACGTCGCGGCCGTCCCGGACCTCACCGGTGGGGGCGTCGGCGGGTTCTGCGTGCCCAACGCCCAGCACGCGGTGCGCCAGGCGCACACGATGGCCAAGAACATCATGGCCGTTCGCGCCGGCAAGCCGCTCCAGGACTACTACCACGAGAACCTCGGCGCGGTCGCCGGGCTCGGCCTCTACAAGGGCGTGGCCAGCATCAAGAACCTCCCGGGTCTGCCGGAGAAGGGCCTCGAGTTCTCCGGCGTCGCCGCCTGGGCGATGCACCGGCTCTACCACGGCTACGCGATCCCCACCCTGGACCGCAAGGCCCGCGTCTTCACCGAGTGGGCCCTGAACTTCGTGTTCGGCCGGGACATCACCACGCTGCGCCACGAGCGGGACCCGCGGATGCGGTTCCAGGTCGCGGCCGGCCAGGCGCCCGCTCCCCGCAAGGCCAACCTCTGACAGGTCCCCTCCCGATTCGACCCCGCTCCGGCACCGCGCCGCGGCGGGGTCGAGCCGTCTCCGGCCGACGCATTGCGGACCGTGCTGGGCACCGGGGCCGCGGCGCGGCAGACTGGCAGGGGAGTCCGGTCCGACGGAATGCGCCGCAGAGCGCCCACGGCCAAGCCGGACCGGGCCACCCCGATCCCGATCCCGATCCCGATCCCGATCCCGCCGGAGGCTGTCGTGAAGACCCGTATCGCCGAGAGCATCGCGATCATGACCATCGGCGACGGCGTGGTCGCCGCGCTGTTCCCGTCCCGGCACGCCGCCCGGTGGCAGATCGGGCCGGTCCCCGTGCGCCGCGCGGTCTCGGTGTTCGTGGAGCACCCCGGGCTGATGCGGGCCGTCGGGATCGCCCAGGTCGCCGCCGGCGTGGCCTGGGTCGCCGCACTGCCCCCAGCCGACGGGTGAGCGGCCTCCGCCGGTGCCCGAGCCGTCCCCGACGGTGCCGGTGCGCGGTCGGCGGCCGGACGGCGGGGCACGGAGCCGGAAAACGCACACCGCCTTGTGGGACGTGCCGGGTGTTCCCTAACCTGGCGCGACCGCGGGACACGTTCTCGCGCCGTCCGCACGCGAAGAAGGGTGCACCCATGGACCACCACGCCGCCGTCCTCGTCCAGGTCGACCCCCTGAGCGCCTCCGTGCGACTGGTCGTGAGCGGATGCCTGACCGAGCGCAACCAGCAGGCCGTGCGCCCGTTCGTCGTGCGGGCCCGCACGCTGATCCCCCCGGCGACCGTCACGGTCGACCTGACCGGTGCCGACCACGTCGAGGCCGCGGCGGTGGACCTGCTGCGCTGGACCCTCGACGAGGACGCCATGCTGGAGGGGAACGGTCCGGTGGAGCTCCTGCTCCCCGATCCGCTCCCCGGCCACCGGCCCGCGCAGCCGGACCGCCTGCTCGCGCCGTACGGCGGGCGCCGCGGCCCGGGCACGACGCCCGGGCTCGCGGCGTGAGGAGCACGAGAGCAGAGAGCGCCCAGGAGGTCGTCATGGGAAGGTCCATCGCCGAGCAGAGCGTCCGCGATCTCGGCGGCCGGCTGAGCGTGCTCACGCGGCAGAAGAAGGATCACATCGAGCTCGAACGCCTGCTGCAGCAGCTCCGGGACGCGAACGGCGCCGAGCAGGGGCGGGTGCTGCTGCGGCTCCACCGGCTCGTGTTCCCGCACGCCTTCGCCGAGGAGGCCGTCCTGTGGCCCGTGCTGCGGCGCGTCCTGCCGGACGGGCACGAGCTGACGCTGGAGGTCGAGCGCGAGCACCAGGAGGTCAACGAGCTCGTCACCCGGCTCGAGGCCACGGCCCCCGGGGACCCTGCTCGGGAGTGCCTGCTCGACCGGCTGGCCGAGGTGCTGCGGGAGGACGTGCGCGACGAGGAGGACGTCCTGCTCCCTCGGCTGCAGGCCGCGCTGGGCCGCGCCCGGCTGCGCGCTCTCGGCCTGGTCTGGGAGGTGGTGCGCCGCACCGCGCCCACCCGCGCCCACCCCGTGGTCGCCCGGCGACCGCCCGGCAACGTCGTCGCGGCCGTACCGCTGTCGATCCTCGACCGGCTCCGCGACCTCGTGGACGGGGCCGCCCTCCGTTCCCCGGGGCGAGCGGCGCCCGCGCTGCACCGGACCGGTGCGCGTCTCGCGGACGTCGCACACCGGCTCGAGCACCTGCCGGTCATGCGCCGGGGTGAGGACCCCGGCACGAGTTCCTCCGGTGGCTGAGCGGCGCTCCGCCGCCGGCCGGACCGAGCCCCGCGGCGCGGGCCGCCCCGGGGTCAGGCGGCCAGCCAGCCGGGAGCCCGCAGATGACGGGTCATCCGGGTGGGCGCCTCCGGGTGGTCGGGCAGACCGGCGGGGAGCAGGAGCTCCACCGGGCCGGTGCCCTCCAGAGCGGGGTCGTGGTCGGCCGCCCGGCGCAGCTGCTCGACCGCGGCCGCCTCGACGTGCTCGGCCGCGGTCAGGTCGACGCTGACCGTCACCGGCGGGATCAGCGTGCGGGCACGCCGGATCAGAGGATAGAGGGCGTGCTGGCTGTCCTCGGTCAGGCAACCGGTCACCAGCAGCCGCACGTAGCGGCCGTCCAGGTCGACCTGGACAAGAACGGAGAGCTTGTGGTCCATGGGAGCATCCTTCGTCGCATGCTGTTCCGTCGGCCACCTGCTGGACCGGTTCTCAGATTAAGCGTTCCGTGACCGCGGCCACAAGGGCCTGTACACAAAGCGACCCACAGGTCCCGGGAGAGCAGCACGGGAGCGTGGACGCGGGTGTGCGGCGGCGGCCCCCGGCGGCCCGGGGTGCCGCAGCCCCGTCAGCGAGCGGTGTGCCGCCGCAGCTCGGCGTCCTGGGCGTGGATCATCCGCCGGAATCCGTCCCCGGCCTCGTGCACCCACACGACGCCCAGCGCCGGGCAGACCTCCTCCACGGTGCCCAGGCAGTGCCTGAGCCCGTCGCGCCACAGCGCGATCATGTCCCCGGGGTGCACCTCGGACAGGTCGTGGATCCGGGCGCCGACCTCGTCGGCGGCCTTCGGCTGCGCATCGGCGGACCACTGTCGCACGGACGCGGGAACGTCCTCGGGGGCCGCCGGGGACCCGGGGGAGCCATCCTCGGCCGGTTCGAAGAAGCCCTGCCGGGTGTCGAGCTCCTCCACCAGTTCCTGGCACCGGTCCTGGGTCACCGGGTGCGGACCCTCCGGGCGGGTGAGGTACTCCTGCTCGAGCTGGCGGGTGACGCGGCTGTGCAGCACCTGCAGCTCGGCGAGCTCCAGCTCCGCCAGAACCAGTGGGAACGGTTCGTCCGGGGTCAGCAGCGTGCTGGACGAGGCGGGCGCCGACACCGGGGGGCGGCGGAGGGAGGGGGAGGAGGTCATGAGCACAGCCCTTCGGCCAGAGGTGTCGGGGCTGGTTGCTCAACCCGGATCCAGGCTAGGCGACGGTCGCCGGGCTGACCAGGGTTGCCCATGATTTGCGATCGACGTGGCGGCGAGGGGCCCGGTCCGCCCCCTGCCCGGTGAGCAGCGGCCCCAGCACGTCCCCGGCCCCACCGCAGGCATCCCGACGAGCAGGTCCAGGGGAGGGCGGTAGGCTCTCGCGCGGAGCGTGCCGCGTGCGAGCGGCCCGGGGTGCGCAGGGCGGCCGTGCGCGAGCGGTGCGCGCGACGAGGAAGGACGACGATGCGGACGACGACGGTGGGGATCATGGCCGACCCCGGTCTGCCGGAGAAGGTGGCCCGCGAGGTCGCGGAGGACCTGCCCCGGGCGCTGTCGGAGGGCTCGGGGACGGACATCTCGTGGAGGGTCGAGGTGAGCCAGGAGACGCTGCCGCTGACGGCGGAGGGCGACATCCCCCTGCTCGACCGGTCCGGGCCGCTGCGCGAGCGGTACGGGTGGGACTACGTGGTCTACCTGACGGACCTCCCGCGGTCTCACGACGGGAACCCGATGCTGTGCCAGGCGAGCGCCGAGGCCGCGGCGGCGCTGGTGTCGTTGCCGGCACTGGGGGCGGTGCGCATCTCGCGCAAGGCCCGCGAGCTGCTGTCCGTCCTCGTGCTGTCCGTCCGGGCCGGCACGGAGGACTACCCCTCCCCGTCGGCGGTGCAGCTGGCCCTGGGCCGGTCGGCGGTGCGCCGGGTGGACCCGGCCGGGGACGGGGACGCCTCCTACGTCGTGCTGCCCGGACGGAGGAACCGGCTGCGGCTGCTGGCCGGAATGGTGGTGAGCAACCGCCCCGGGCGGCTGCTGCCGGCCCTGGCGAGCTGTGTGGCCGCCGCCGCGGCCACCGGCGCGTTCGGCATCTTCTACGCGTCCATCTGGAACATGTCCGACGCCCTGCACCCGGCGCGCCTGGCCATGATCAGCGTGGTGGTCACCGGCGCGCTGAGCGGATGGCTGATCTTCCACAACAGTCTGTGGAACCGCCCCCGGAACGCCGACGAGCCCTGGCGGGCCGGGGCCGACAACGCTTCGACCGTCATCACGGTGTGGCTGAGCGTGGTCATGATGTACGCGCTGCTGTGGTCGCTGCTCTTCCTCGTGGGCCTGGCGGTGATCGAGGCCGACTACCTCCAGTCCCAGCTGGGCCATCCCGTCGGCCTGCTCGACTACGTGCACCTGTCCTGGCTGGCCGCGTCCCTGGGCACCCTGGCCGGAGCCCTGGGGTCGAACTTCGACAGCGACGGCGCGATCCGCGAGGCCACCTACAGCCGGCGCGAGCACCAGCGGCGCCAGCTCGCCGACAGCTACGACGACTGAGACCGGTGAGCGGCCCGGACGCCGTGCGCGTGGCGCCACCAGGCGGTGCAGGGGGCGGGCGGCGGTCGGCGGGGCGCAGCGCGTCAGCGGCCCGGCGACCCCGTCATCGGGCCGCCGCGGGCCGGGCGGCACCGATCTCGCGGGCGTCGAGCTCCACGGTGAGCTCGCGGTAGCGCTCCAGGGTGAGCGGGTGGGCCCCGGACGGGGTGGTGAGGTACTCCCGCTCGAGCTGGCGGGCGACCCTGCTGTGCAGCACGTGCAGCTCCGTCATGGGCAGCTCGGTCAGGTCCGCCGGGAACGTGGTCCCGGGTGTCAGGTAGGTGCTCGGCCTGGGACCGGCCGGCACGGTCAGGGCATCGCTCATCCGGCCGTCGTCCGGCGGGTCCCGGCGGAGCACGCGGGGCGGAGCGCCCGGGGGCGGCCGGACGGAGCGGTCCGGACGGTGGGGGCGAGGGACGGGTGGTTCACGGCGGCAGCCTCCTGCGTGCACGACGGCAGCGCGGCCGGCTGCTGGACCACGGTTGCAGAATACCCGATCCGGACGGGGCGGTGCCGTGGCGTCGTCGCGCTCACGGGCGGCCCGGAGCACGGCCGGCGGGTACCGCTGCGAACGCCGGGCACCGACGGCGCCGATGCGGTCGGGCGCAGGCAACGGTCCTGCCGTCGTGCCCGGTGGGCCGCTCAGGAGGACAGGCTGCGCGAGCGCAGCAGCGTGCCCGCCGCCACCATGACGATGCCCGTCAGCAGGATGAATCCGTGCAGGCCCTCGGCCGACTCCGTGAACACGACGGGCACGGCGGCCACGAGGACGCCGGCGGAGGCCCAGCGGGCGGCGTGGACCCGGGCGGAGGTGACCTGGTGCCCGCGCAGCACCGGCATCGCGGTCACGCTCAGGGCGAGCAGGACCGCGGCGAGCACGGCCGGGACGAGGAACGGCGCGGCGCCGATCAGCGGGTCAGAGCCCATGGGAATCTCCGGTCATCGGGGGTGACGGCGGGCTGTGGGCCCGCACCGGGCCGAGGAGCACCGGCGGCGACCGCCGCACCCGGCGCGACGACGGCGGTCCCCAGGAGCAGCACCGCGGCGGTGGCGGTGGGGAGCGCGGCGGTCAGCGCGGGGAGCAGCAGATCTCCTCCGGCGTCTCGTGGTCCCAGGGTAGGGCGGGGAGGGCCCCGGAGCGCGGAAGCCGGGTCGGGCGGGAACCGGGTCGCCGGCCCCGGGACCGGGGAGCCCGGCCACGGGGACGGGCGCTGGACGGGGACCGGCGGCCGGGGATCTATCATGGGGACGCTGCCGGCGTTGCCCGGCAGGTCGTCGAGCGCGGCCCGGTCGTCGTGCAGGTGTCGTTCTCCTCGGCTCCGGGAGCATCCGGAGCAGGTCCGGGGAGGCGGCGTCCGCCGCGTTCCGGCACGGAGCCCCCATAGCCCAATCGGCAGAGGCAGCGGACTTAAAATCCGCTCAGTGTCAGTTCGAGTCTGACTGGGGGCACCAGGGATCCGCACGATGGCGCGGCAGCCGGAGACTTCGAGCTCCGGCTGCCGCGCCGTCATCGGTTCCTGCTCGGTGTTCTCGACAGGGAACGAGCAAAGAGTTCCCGGCGGACCTTCCGGGCGGACGGGGCCTCATCGCGTCACGGTGCGAGCTTCGGGACCATCGGCGACGTGCACCCCCACCTCGACCACCTCGCCCCGACCGCCGGGCGTGGCCCCGTCTCCTCGGTTCGCGGTGTGTGAGAGCTACGAGGGCATCAGCAGCCTGGCCCGGCGACGCGAAGGAGCGGCGGATGAGTTCACGACGGACATGCGCAGCACTGGTGACGACGGCCGCTTCCGGCGTGGCCGGCTGCACCCGGTCCTCGGCCGACCTGTACGCCGGCGAGCAGCAGGAGCCGGACGTCCTGCCCGCCTCGGTCGACGCCGCGGAGCACAGCTGGGACGCGGTCAGTTCCCGGCTGCTGGCCACGCACGAGGGCGCAGAGTTCTACGTCGTCGCCGGCAAGGAAGGTGACTGCTTGATCACCTACGACCCGGATGCCGCCGAGGACTGGAACGCCGGTTGCGCACCCGGTGGGCGCATCAGCACGAGAGGTCGGCTCGGCATCGCGGCGGACTTCGCTCCGGCCGGCCTGCCGGGGGAGACGCCCGAGGGATGGGTGCGCCTGACCCCGCAGCTGCAGATCGAGCCCGACTGATCCGGCTGCGGCGAGAACTCCGATCCGCGACCCAGCCTCAGCACAGGATCCGATGGCAGAGTCGGCTCCGATGAACACTCGAGCACCCCACCGGTCCACGCGCGCAGCGCCCGCGACGACGCGCACGATCACGCGCATGAGCCTGGCACTGCTCACAGCCGCGCTGTTCGCCGCGGCGATCTGCTTCCGTGAGCTCGAGTTCATCACCGCCGCACTGCTGAGCGGGGTGGCCGGCATCACGGTGGACGTGCGGCAGACCGCGAAGCTGGCGCGGGTGCCGGTGACGTCCCGGTCCAGCGCCGAGTAGGGTCGGCCCGAAGGACGGCCGACCTGGCGGGTGCCGGATCCGCCGGATGACGATCGAGGCGCACCTCGGCGAGTGGGAGCAGCAGTGCTGCGGAGAGGTGTTCCGCATCGGCTCGGCCGTCACCTGGAAGCTGGTGGCCCGCGCCCCGAGGACGGACGGCGAAGCGGGCGTCGAGCTCGACGCGGTCCCTGGGGCCGGCACGCAGCGGCCGGGCTGCTCGACGCAGCACCAGCTGCTGACCTACCGCGTGCGTCTGGAGGTCGCCGACGTCGCGGAGCAGCCGGCCGGCTCAGCCCCGCCAGTAGTACTTCTCCTCCGGCATCCGGTCGATGCCCTTGCGCCCAGCGCGGCCGGCGAGAAGGCGGAGCACCGGTCGCCCGACCCGCATCTCGGTGATCTGGTCGTCGGTCCAGTCCATGACCACCACCCCTGGCCACGGGTCCAGGATCGCTCGCCCCGGACGGAGCCGCCGTCGCAGAAGGTGCGGCAAGGTGAACGCCCCGGTCTCCGTCGGGGAGCGCCGGGGCGTTCGTCGCCCGGCCGAGACGGCGTCATGAGCCCCCCGTGAGTCACGAGCCTGCGACGATCCTGCCGGTCCCCTTGGTGCCCCGGCCGGTCGGTGCCTACCGTCGAGTGCCGACCCTGCCGTGCGGAAGAGGGTCGGCGACCATCAGGAGCGGAGGTCACCATGAGCGACACCCACACGTCCGTCGTCGGACCGGTCCCCGGTGCGGGAGGGGACCGCCGAGAGCAGGTGGAGCGAGCCATCGCGGCCCTCAACGCCCACGACGCCGCGGGCTTCGCATCCACCTACTCCCCGGACGCCGTCGTCTACACCGCTGCCTCACCGGAGCCCGTGAGCGGCCGAGCAGCCATCCAGCTGGACACCCAGCAGTGGATCACCGCGATGCCGGACATGACCATGGAGATCGAGGAGCTGCTGGTCGACGGCTCCGCAGCATCGATGCGACTGTTGTTCGTGGGCACCCACACCGGACCGCTGACGACCCCGTTGGGGGTGGTGGAGCCCACCGGCCGACGGGTGGTCGTGCCCATGGCCGTCTTCAACCGGCACGACGAGAGCGGAACGACCGAGGTGGAGCACCGCTACCTCGACATGATGAGCATGGTGCAGCAGCTCGGTCTCGTCTGACTCCGAGGGCCACAGCTCATCCGGACCGGAACGGCGGCGGTCATGCCGATCGCAGCGGTCGTGCTCGCCGTGCCGGCGGGGCCGGAACCAGCTCAGGCCGTACGGCGCAGGGCCAGCACGGTGGAGTCGTCGTCGAGTCCGGCGGACCTCGCGTAGCCGGCGCACCTCTCCACGAGCTCCGCGGCGGTGGCCGCCCTGGCGTTCGCCGCGGTGGCCACCTCCACGGCCTCGTCGATGTCGGTGAAGTAGTCGAGGAACCCGTCGGAGACCACGAGGAGGGTCTCGCCGGGCATCAGCAGCGTGGAGTGGATCCTCCACCGCACACCGGGCACCGCACCCAGCGGCGGGCCCGAGGTCTCCAGGCGCCGGCGGGTGCCGTCGGGGCGGAGGACCACCGCCAGTCCGTGGCCGGCGTCCACGTACTCGAGCACCCCGGTCCGGGACGACAGACGGGCGGTGAAGACGGTGACGAACGCTCCGGCCTCGTCCAGCAGCGGGTCCAGGGCACCGGAGGCACGGGTGATCGCCTCGGACGGCTCGTTGTACTGGAAGGTCCCGCGCAGCACCGCGCGCACCGACGCCGAGAGCAGGGCCGCGGGGATGCCCTTGCCCATCACGTCGGCCAGCGTCATCTGCAGCGAGTCCCCGGTGCGGAACCAGTCGTAGAAGTCCCCGCCGATCGAGCTCGCGGCCGTGCACTGCCCGGCGATCTCCCACCCGTCCAGCGCCGGATCCGTCTTGGGCATGAGCATCTGCTGGATCTCCTCCGCCCGGTCCAGCTCGCGCTGAGCGGCGAGCTCGCGCTCGACCCATCCGGCCATCTCGGCCAGCAGCCTCTGCTCCCGCTCGCTCATCTGCCGCGGCTCCCCGTCGACCAGGCACAGCGAACCGACCGTCTCCCCGCCGGGGGCGTGCAGGGGGTGCCCGGCGTAGAAGCGGACCGGCGGGGTGGCGGTGACGAACGGGTTGGTGCGCAGCAGCTCGTCGGCGGTCGCGTCCGGCACGATCAGCGGCGCGTCGCGGGTGACGGTGTGATGGCACGGGGAGTCGGTGCGCGCGACGTGCACCAGCCCTGGGAGCCCGGCCTCCGCCTTGGTGAACTGGCGCTCGGTGTCGAGGAGATTCACCGCGGCCCCCGAGACCTGGAAGACCTCGCGGGCGATGCGCACGACGCGGTCGTAGCGCTCCTCCCGCGGGGTGTCGAGGATCTTCAGTGCGTGCAGGGCCGCGACCCGCGACTCCTCCTGCTGGTCCGTGTGCGTCGGCATGATCCCCACGCTACCGACTGACTGTGCACGTGCAACGTCGCCACGTCGGTGGTCGTCGACGCGGGCCGATCCTCGACCGTGCCGGCCCGCCGAGGGGGGCCCGGGGTGGCACCGGCGGGGCGTGGTCGTGCTGCGGACGGGCCGCGGCCCCGCTCCGTGGGACGGGGCGGGGCCGCGGTGGTGCCGTGCTGGAACGCGGATCAGCGGTAGTCGATCCGGATCGACCCCCCGGGGCTCCAGGTGATCGAGCCGCCCTGGAAGTACTGCACCACGGAACGGTCGGAGCGGACGACCTCCCCCGTCCGGGGGAAGCCCAGCCGGCTGGTCGTGCCCCCCAGCGCGAGGTAGGCGTTGCCGATGGAGCCCGTGATCTGCTGGGCGTAGGTGGTCGGGCTCCAGTAGATCCGGCCCTTCTGGAACACCTGGAAGGCCCCGCCGGTGCTGGTGGGGGCCTCGTCCGCGGTGGGGTAGCCCAGGGCACCCGACGTGCCGCCGGAGAGGGCGTGACGACCGGCGATCGAGCCCTGCAGGGCGTGCGCCCCACTGGCGGCGGTCCAGACGATCCGGCCCTTCTGGAAGCTCTGCTGGACCCCGCCGGCGCCGTCGGAGGTCTCCCGGGACGTCGGGTAGCCCAGGGAGCCCCGCTCGGAGCCCTTGCGCTCGTACGCGCCCTTCACCGCGCCGCGGAGCGCGTACGCCCCGGTCTGCGGGCCGTGGACGATCGTGCCCTTCTGGAAGAGCTGGTAGGAGCCCCCGATGCCGTTGCTCCGCCGGTCCGCGGTCGGGTAGCCCAGTGCTCCCTTCTCGTTGCCGAGCGCCGCGTAGGCGGCGTCGACGGCGCCCTCGAGCGCGTAGGCGCCGTGGGTGGGGCTCCAGAGGATCCTGCCGTTCTGGAAGAGCTGGTAGGAGCCGCCGATGCCGTTGGACCTCTCGTCCGAGCGGGGGAAGCGCAGCACGCCGTTGGCGGTGCCGTTGCGCTGGTAGGCGGTCTCCACGGCGCCGTGCACCCAGTAGGCCCCGGTGGCCGAGGACCAGTAGATGGTCCCCTTGGCGAAGGTCTGGTAGACGCCGCCGGCGATGGGCTTCTCGTTCGAGGTGGGGGCCCCGGTCTGGCCCTTGAGCCGGGTGTAGAGGGAGCCGATGGCGCCCTTGGTGGTGTAGCCCGGCGTGGTGGGGCTCGGCGTGGCGGGGCTCGGCGCCGGCGTGGCGGGGCTCGCGGTCGCCGCCTTGGTGATGTAGAGCGCGTCGTGGGTGTTGAGCGTCTTGCCGCCCGGGAGCGTGGCCCAGGCGTCCCCGGAGTCCAGGACCGCCTGCTTGTACTGGTCGGCGGTCAGCGTGGGGTTCTTCTGCTTCAGCAGCGCGAGGGTCCCGGCCACGTGCGGGGTGGCCATCGAGGTGCCGTAGTCGAAGCGGGTGTTGGGCGCCACGGGACCCCTGGTCCCGGTGTTGCCGGAGGAGAGGATGTGGTGCCCGGGCGCGTAGATGTCCACGGCCCCGCCGTAGTTCGAGTAGGGGGCCCGCACGCGGTCGGAGCCGATGGCCCCGACGGTGATGACGTTGTAGCAGTTGCCCGGCGCGTAGTTGATGGCCGGCTGGTTCGAGTTGCCGGCGGCCACGGCCACGGGGATGTTCCGGGACCAGGCGGTGTCGATGGCGTTCTGCAGCGTCACCGGGCAGGACCCGCCCAGGGCCAGGGACATGTTGATCACGTCGGCGCGCTTCGGCGCCGCGGGGACGCCGGTCACGGGGGCACCGGCCAGCCAGCGGACCGCGTCGGCCATGTCGGAGACGTAGCCGTAGCCGCACGCCCCGAGGGCGCGGGCGTTGAGCAGCGTGGCGTCGGGGGCCACGCCCACGGTGCCGTAGTCGTCGCGCTTGGCCGCCGCGGAGCCGGCCACGTGGGTGCCGTGCCAGATGGAGTTCGAGGCGGCGGACCCGGCGTAGCACTGCCCGTAGGAGGAGTAGGTGCCCGGGTCGCGCGGATCGGCGTCGCGGCCCGTGCCGTCGTTGCTGAGGTTGACCGCGGAGACGAAGTCGTAGCCGCCGACGACCTTGGAGTCCAGGTCCGGGTGGTTGGCGAAGCCGGTGTCCACGACACCGATGGTGACGCCCCTGCCGGTGGCCGTGTCCCAGGCGTCGAAGGCGCGCACGTTGGTCAGCGCCCACAGGGACGGCACCCCGGGGTCGGCCGCGGTGCCGGCGACGGAGCCCGTCCGCTCGGGCTCCTCCCCGTCCGCGCCGGGGATCCGGGCGGTGGAGACCAGACGGTCCGGCTCGGCGTAGGCCACCTCCGAGTCCTTCGTGAGCTCCTCGGCGAGTTTCTCGGCCTGGTCGGTGGTGACCTCGTCGGCCAGCTCGACGACGGCGGCGCCGTCGGCGGTGCTGCGCACCTCGGTGGCCTTCCCGGCCTCCGGGACGTCGGCCGCGGCGGCGGCGTCCTCGACGCCCCGCTCCACCTCGGCGGCGGGGGCTTCGGTCTTGTACTTGACGATCATCCGGTCGGTCACCTCGGGGGGCGCCTGGTCGGTGACCTGCTGGGTGGACAGGGTCGGGCCGTCCTTGCCCGGGGAGGCCGCTGCGGGGGCCAGCGGAGCCAGCACGAGGGCCAGGGTGAGGGCGGACATGGTGGGGGCGAGCATGGATCGGTGCATGGGCGTACTCCTGAGGGGGGTGGGGGGATCCCGGAACAGGTTCTCATAAGCAAATACATGCGGAAAGATCTACACGAAGATCACGACTTCATCACGAAGTGTGACAGACGGGGCCGCACCACGCCGGAACGGTCCGCCGGGTCCGCTCGGAGGGCGGAGAGCGGCCGTGCGTGGCTCGTGCCGGCGGTTCAGCCGGTGGCCAGGGCCACGGCCAGCCCCAGGGCGAGGACGAGCGCGAGCTCCCAGGTGCGGCGGTAGGCCAGCCGGTAGTGCCGTTCGCCGCGCAGCTCGAGCCGGGCGACCGCGGACGGGGCGAGAGCGGCGTGGGGCGCGCTCCGGGACCGGTGCAGCCGGGTCAGCGTTCCGATGTAGCGGCTCCAGTGCAGGGCGGAGAGGCTCCCGACGACGAGCAGCACGGGGATCGCGGCCAGCAGCACCCACGAGGTGAGGGAGTCGGGCACGGCGGGCCTTCCGACGGTGGCGGTCGTTCGGCACCAGCATGTGTGCAGAGGCAAACGCCTGTCTGTCCGCAGATGTGGGGCCGGCCGCCCCGGGACGGCGGATCCCCCGGCACCGCGGGCGGGGGCGCTCGCGGTGCCGGGGGATCCTGCTGCGCCCGGCTCAGTCCAGGGCGATCGGCCCGAGGTCGTCGAGGAGGTCGCCCGGACCGGGGTTGCCGGGAGCGCTCGATCCGCCCAGGTGCCGGACGACGCCCCACACGGCGTTGAGCCCAGTGGTCACCGCGCCCTCGGCCCAGCCGGCGGTGAAGGAGATGTCGTCGCCCGCCAGGAAGATGCCGCGCTGCCGCTCCGGCAGGTCGTCCTGCGCGAAGTGGGTGAACAGGCGCTGCTGGTAGCGGTAGTGGCCGGGCAGGTTGGCCTTGAAGGCGCCCATGAAGTTGGGGTCCGCCTCCCAGGAGACGGTGATCGGCTCGCCGACGATGTGGGACGCGATGTCCACGTCAGGGTAGATCTGCCTCAGCGAGTGCAGCATCAGCTCCACGCGCCCGTCGGCGTCCAGGGCGAGCCACTTCAGGGCGTCGTCGTTCCAGGTGTAGGACAGCAGGATCACGGCGGGCTTGTCCGGGCCGTCGTCCAGGAGGTACGTGGCCCGCGGCAGGCGGTCGGTCAGCGTCATGCTGAGGGTCTCCCGCCCCGTGCCCGGATCGACGTCCTTCCAGAACGGGCGGTCCACCATGACGAAGGTCTTGGACGACTGCATGTAGTGCGAGCGCTCCATGGCCGTCCACAGGGGCGCGGGGAAGAGCCCCTCCTCCGTGTGGATCCGCGTGGAGAGCAGCCAGGACTGGCAGGTGGCGACGACGGCGCTGTACTTTGCGGCGCGCCCCCACTTCTCCTCGATCCGCAGGTCGCCGACGCCGCCGTCCGCCGTGGCGGGGCGCGAGATCCGGGCCACCGCGCCCCGGGGGGAGCCCTGGTGCAGCGAGGCGAGCGAGGTCCCCGCCGGCCAGTGGGCGATGTCCTCGGGGGCGTGGTGCCACAGCGCCTCGGGGAGCCGCTGCGCGCCGCCGACGATGCTCCGGTGGCCGTCGTCGGCGTCGGTGTAGACCACGCGCAGGATCTCGAGGATGGAGTTGGGGAAGTCGGTGTCCCAGCCGCCCGTGCCGAAGCCCACCTGGCCGAAAGCCTCGCGGTGCTCGAAGCCGGCCTCCTTGAACGCCTTGCTGGCCGCGATGAACCCGTAGAAGGTCTGCTCGTCCAGGTCGCGGACCAGCTCGTTCCAGATCTCCTTGATCCGGCGGGTGTCGCGGGCCTTGATGGCCTCCTGCATCTGGAGGAACTGGGCGCCGTCGTCCATCGCGTGGTGCCAGGCGTCGGCCACCTCCTGGAAGAACGCGGGCAGCTCGTCGGGCGTGCGGGCGTAGTGGGCCTGCCCGCCGAGCTCGATCACCGTGCTGGAGGTGACGTCCGAGAGCGGGTTGGGGAACGCCTCGGTGCGCAGGCCCAGCTTGTCCACGTAGTGGTAGAAGGCCCGGCCGGAGACCGGGAACCGCATCCCGCCGAGGTCGGCGGTCACGGACGGTGCCCCGGGGAACGAGGCCGTCCTGAGCCGGCCGCCGACCTCGCCCGCCTCGTAGACGACCGGGTGCAGGCCCAGCTTCATGAGCTCGTAGGCCGTCACGAGCCCGGACAGGCCGGCGCCGATCACCGCGACCTTCGTGCCCAGCGCGGCCTCGGGCACGCTGCCCAGGCCCGCGGGGTGCTGGAGGTAGGTGTCGTAGCCGAAGGGGAAGTCGGGGTTGAGCATGGTGATCGGCGCGGCACCGGCGCCGGAGTGGTTGATGTCGGTCGCGATCGTCATTCGGTGTCCTTCACGGTCTCGGGGGTCGGGGTCACGGGTGCGGAGGCCTCGGCGTACTCCTCGTCGGTCAGGGCGGCCACGGTCGAGTGCCGGCGGCCGTAGCCGAGGTACACGCCGGCGCCGACGGCCATCCAGAGGGCGAACACCGTCCAGGTGGAGCCGCCCAGGTTCACCATGAGGAAGGCGCACATGAGCACGGCGAGGATCGGCGTGACGGGGTACAGCGGCACCCGGAAGGTACGGGGCAGGTCCGGGCGGGTGTGGCGCAGGTGGACGACGGCGAGGCTGACCAGGCTGAAGGCGAAGAGCGTGCCGATGCTCGTGGCGTCGGCCAGTTCGCCCAGGGGGACGAGCCCTGCGGCGGCGGCGATGGTCCCGCCGGTGATCAGGGTGTTCGCGACGGGGGTGCCCGTGCGGGGGGACACCCGGCCGAAGATGCCCGGCACCAGCCCGTCGCGGGACATGGCCATCAGGATGCGCGTCTGCCCGTAGAGCACGACGAGCACGATGCTCACGATCGCGACGACGGCCCCCGTGGCGAAGACGAGGGAGACCCAGGGGCGCCCGGTGATCTCCTGGAGGACGCCGACGAGGGCGGCCTCCTGGCCGTCGAACCAGTGCCACGGGCGGGCGCCGATGGCGGCGACCGCGACCAGGATGTACAGGGAGGTGATGATGGCCATCGACAGGATGATGGCCCGCGGCAGGTCCCGCTGCGGGTTGCGGGCCTCGTCCCCGGCGGTGGAGGCGGCGTCGAAGCCGATGTAGGAGAAGAACAGGCGGGACGCCGCGGCGGTGACGCCCGCGGTCCCCATCGGGAGCAGCGGTGCGAAGTTGCGGGAGTCGAAGGCCGTGAACGCCACGGCCACGAAGAACAGCAGGACGGCGATCTTGAGGACCACCAGCACGGTGTTCACCCAGGCGCTCTCCCGGGCCCCGCGGATCAGCACCACCGTGGCGAGCAGCACGACCGCGACCGCCGGGACGTTGAAGACGCCGCCCTCCCCGGGCGGCTGGACGAAGGCCTCCGGCAGCACGACGCCGAGGGCCGTGGCCATCTCGGTGATGTACTCGCCCGCGCCGACGGCGATGGCGGCGACGGACACGGCGTACTCCAGCAGCAGGCACCAGCCGCAGATCCACGCGAGGCCCTCGCCCATGGTGGCGTAGGTGTAGGAGTAGCTGGAGCCGGAGACCGGCACGGCACCCGCCATCTCCGCGTAGGACAGCGCGGAGAGCATGGCCGCGACGCCGGCGATGACGAAGGAGATCCACACCGCCGGCCCCGCGAGCGGCACGGAGTCCCCGAGCACCACGAAGATGCCCGTGCCCAGCGTGGCGCCCACGCTGATCATGGTCAGCTGCAGCAGCCCGAAGCTCCGGATGAGCCCGGTGCTGGCGGTGTCCGACTCGCGCGCCATCTGGTGCAGCGGCTTGCGCCGGGCCAGCTGGCGGCCCAGCGGGAGGCCCGGACTCCTCCGCCGGTCCGGCAGGGTGGGTGACATGGTCATGGAGGCATCCCTTTCGATGAGCGGCCTGCGTGGCACCACAAACACTAGGGATGTGATGCGCATCTCATGCGGGACGAAGTGTCCTATAGTTCCGTGACATGAGCGGAAGTGCACCACCGGGGGAGCGGGCCGGCGCGAGCGAGGGGTGGGTCGAGCTGACCCTGGACCGGCTGCTGGCGCAGATGCCCGCGGAGCTGGAGCTCGTCAACCCCTGGGCGGACGCTGCCGCCCCGCCCCTGCGCTGGGTGGCCACGAGCGAGCTGGAGGACCCGACGCCCTTCCTCCTGGGCGGGGAGTTCCTCCTCACCGCCGGCGTCCCGCTGGCGGGACGGTCGCCGCAGGGGGTCGAGGACTACGTCGCCCGGCTGACGGCCGCCGGGGTCACGGCCCTGGGCTTCGGCGTCTCGCCCGTGCACGACGCGCTCCCGGAGGGGCTCGCCGCGGCCTGCGCTCGGCGCGGACTGCCCCTGGTGCAGGTCGCGGAGCGCACGCCGTTCGTCGCCGTGACCCGGAAGTTCGCCGCCATGCTGGAGGCGGAGAACGACCGGATGGCCCGGCACCTGGTGCAGACCAACCGCCGGATGCTCCGGGCGGTGCTCTCGGGCGCGCCGGAGGGCTCCCTGCTGGAGGTGCTGGCCGCCGAGGTCCGGGCGTGGGTCGTGCTGACCGGCGCCGACGGGCGGATCAGCGCGTCCGCCGGCCGGCCGGCCCTCGACGAGGAGCAGCTGCGGCCCCTGCAGGAGAAGATCTTCGCCGGCAGCGGCCCGCGGGTGGAGGTCGCCACCTTCGCCGCGCCGGAGGCGGGCACCGTCGTCGGCCACCCCCTGCGCAGCGAGCGCGACGTCAATCTCGGCACCCTGGTGCTCGGGGCGTCCGCCGCCTTCACCCCGGCCCAGCACACCACGATCTCCGTCGCGGTGGGTCTGCTCGAGGTGCTCCTGCGGCAGCGCACGGTCGGGAACCTCGCGCCGAGCCGTCTCGCCACCACGCTGCTGCTCGGGGCGGAGGACACCGGGGGCGACCGCGCCGTGCGACGCGCCCTGGCCCAGAGCGTCTCCGGCGCCGAGGGGGAGCCGGTGCGGGTCGTGCAGGGCGTCCCGGGGCAGGGCCGCGAGGGGCCGTGGCCGCCCCGTGCCCAGGACGAGCTGCAGGAGCTGCTCCAGCTGCGCCGGCTGTTCGACACCCGGCTGGTGGAGATCACCGGGTACGGCTTCGTCACCGTGAGCCGCTCGCCGGTGCCCGACCGCCTGGTGGCCGATCTGGAGGCCCGGGGCTGGCTGGTGGCGGTCGGCCGGCCGGTGCAGCGGCCGGGGCTGCGGGCCGGGCACGAGGAGGTCTCCGCGCTGCGCGGGCGACTGCGCGCCGGGGGCGCGAGCGTCCGGGTGGAGGACGTCCCGTGCTCGGTGGCGGGCCTGCTCGGCCCGGCGTCCGGGCGGCTGGTCGCGGACCGGCTCTTCGCGCCCCTGGACGGGCTGCCCGGGCCGCGGCGGCAGGTGCTGCTGGAGACGCTGCGGTGCTGGCTCGGCGTCCACGGCAACTGGGACGCGTGCAGCCGGGAGCTCGGCGTGCACCGCAACAGCGTGCGCCGGCACGTCCAGCACGTCGCCGAACTGCTCCGGGTCGACCTGGGCGACGCCCGGGTGCGCGCCGAGCTGCTGATCGCCCTCCAGTTCGTGCCCGGGTCCCCGTAGTCCTCCGGGCGGTGCGGTCCCCGGCCGGGCGGTCGCTCAGGCGGTGGGGCGTCCGCCCCAGCGTCCGTACAGGTCCGGGCGGCGGTCCCGCAGATAGGGCACGCGCTCGCGGGCCGCGGACACGAGCGCGGAGTCCACGACGGCGTGGACGAGCTCGGGACCCGTGCCGGCGTGCGCCAGGAGGCTCCCGTCCGCACCGGCGACCACGCTCTCCCCGCCGAACTCCAACCCGCTCTCGACGCCGCAGTGGTTGGCGTAGGCGATGACCACCTGGCTCTCGAGGGCCCGGGCCGGAAGGAGGATGTTCGGCACGGCGGCGAACCCGGCCCCGAGGGCGGTCGGGACCAGCAGGAGCTCCGCGCCCTCGTCCGAGGCGGCGCGCACGCTCTCGGGGAACTCCACGTCGTAGCAGATCAGCAACGAGATCCGCAGGCCGCCGTGCGCCACGGCCCGGGGGGCGTCCTCGGCCGGGGAGAAGGCCCGCTGCTCCTCCGCCCCGAACAGGTGCACCTTGTCGTAGGTCAGCACCGTCCGGCCCGCGCGGTCGAGGAGCGTCGCGGAGATGTGCCACCGCTGTCCGGCGCCCTCCCGGGGGGCGCTGTAGACGAGGGAGATCCCGTGGCGGCGGGCGATCGCCGCCGCCCGGTCGGCGATCAGGCGCAGGTCCGCGGGGGTCAGGCGCTCCCGGACGAGCGCGGGGCTGTAGCCGCACGTGAACAGCTCCGGGGTCAGCAGCAGGTCCGCCCCGTCCTGGCGCGCCCGCTGCGCCGCGGCGTCGACGGCCTGCAGATTGGCCTCCAGGTCCAGGACCTCGGCCTCGGCCTGGAGCACGGCGATCTTCATGGGCGGCCTCTCTCGAGCGGGGCCGGTGCCACGAGCGCGGTCCGTCCGGCACCCCGGGATGTGATTCCTGGCACAGTCTGGCAGGATGTTGTTCAGAGAGCAACAAAAGTTGTCTGAGACACGCCCTGCCGGGCGCTTCCCCGTCGAGAGGACCGCACACCATGAACCCCGAACGCATCACCGGCTCCACCGGCGACGGCACCCCCGTGGTCGG